>JBEIPU010000058.1:0-22597 GCA_040376925.1 Caenimonas sp.
ATGGTGGTGGTGCGCCCGGCGCCGTTGCGCCCCAGCAGCGTCACCACCTCGCCCTCGTTCACCGTGAGGTCCACACCGTGCAGGATGTGCGATTCGCCGTACCAGGCGTTCAGGCCTTCGATGCGCAGGAGTTCTTTGGACATCAGTGCGCCCCTTGCAGTTCGGTGTCGGCGGTGCCCATGTAGGCTTCTATGACCAAGGGGTTGGCGGAGACTTCTGCGTAGGGTCCGTCGGCAATGATCGCACCGCGCTGCAGCACGGTGATGCGGTCGGCTATGGAGGCCACCACGTTCATGTTGTGTTCCACCATCAGGATGGTGCGCCCGGCAGAGACTTTCTTGATGAGTTCGGTCACGCGGTGCACGTCCTCATGGCCCATGCCCTGCGTGGGCTCGTCCAGCAGCATCAGCTCGGGCTCCAGCGCCATGGTGGTGGCCAGCTCCAGCGCGCGCTTGCGCCCGTAAGGCAGGTTCACCGTCAGCTCCTGCGCAAAGTCCTGCAGGTCCACCTCGGCCAGCAGTTGCTGTGCGCGGGCGTGCAGGTGGTGCAGCGTGGCCTCGGGCTTCCAGAAATGGAATGAGTTGCCCAGCTGGCGCTGCAGCGCGGCGCGCACGTTTTCCAGCACCGTCATGTGCGGGAACACGGCCGAGATCTGGAACGAGCGCACGATGCCGCGGCGCGCGGTCTGCGCGGGCTTTTCGTGCGTGATGTCTTCACCGTTGAAGGTGATGGTGCCGGCCGTGGGCGGCAGGAACTTGGTCAGCAGGTTGAAGAACGTGGTCTTGCCCGCGCCGTTGGGGCCGATCAGCGCGTGGATGTGGCCGCGCCGCACCTTGAGGTCGACGTTGTTGACCGCGACAAAGCCCTTGAACTCCTTCGTCAGGCCTGTTGTCTCCAGAATGATCTCGGCTGCCAAATCGCGCTCCTCTCGGGGGCTTGTAGGGAGAGCGAATGCTAGGCATGCACAGGGGCAGGTCAAACCGGGTATGCACTTAGGTAGTTTTGCGTGCCGCGCGCCTTGCCAATGGGAACGGACGAAACCGCGCTCCCATCCTGTCAGAAGCCTGACGCAGGCCGCCTGATGTAACGGTAAAGCTACATGTTGCGCCGGTACTGACCGCCCACTTCAAACAGCGCGTTGGTGATCTGCCCCAGCGAGCACACGCGCACCGCGTCCATCAGCACCTCGAACACGTTCTGGTTGTCGATCACGGCCTGTTGCAGGCGTTTGAGCTGCACGGGCGCCGCGTGCGCATGCCGGGCATGGAAATCGGCCAGGCGCCTGAGCTGGTTCTGCTTTTCTTCCTCGGTGCTGCGGGCCAGTTCCAGCTTGTCCAGCACGGCGTCGCCGTGCGGGTTGCGGAAGGTGTTGACGCCGATGATGGGCAGCTCCCCCGTGTGTTTTAGCATTTCGTAGTGCATGCTCTCGTCCTGGATGCGCCCGCGCTGGTAGCCTGTTTCCATCGCGCCCAGCACGCCGCCGCGCTCGGCGATTCGCTCGAACTCGGCCAGCACGGCTTCTTCGACCAGCTCGGTCAGCTCCTCGATGATGAACGCGCCCTGGTTGGGGTTTTCGTTCTTTGCCAGGCCCCATTCGCGGTTGATGATGAGCTGGATGGCCATCGCGCGGCGCACGCTGTCTTCGGTGGGCGTGGTGATGGCCTCGTCAAACGCATTGGTGTGCAGGCTGTTGCAGTTGTCGTAGATGGCAATCAGCGCCTGCAGCGTGGTGCGGATGTCGTTGAACTGGATTTCCTGCGCATGCAGGCTGCGCCCGCTGGTCTGGATGTGGTACTTGAGCTTCTGCGACCTCTCGTTGGCGCCGTACTTTTCCTTCATGGCCACGGCCCAGATGCGCCGGGCCACGCGGCCCATGACCGTGTATTCCGGGTCCATGCCGTTGGAAAAGAAAAAGCTCAGGTTGGGCGCGAAATCGTCAATGTGCATGCCGCGCGCCAGGTACGCCTCCACAAACGTGAAGCCATTGCTCAGTGTGAAGGCCAGCTGGCTGATCGGGTTGGCCCCGGCCTCGGCGATGTGGTAGCCACTGATGGACACGCTGTAGAAGTTGCGCACGTTGTGGTGCACAAAGTACTGCGCGATGTCGCCCATGACCTTCAGGCTGAATTCGGTGCTGAAGATGCAGGTGTTCTGGCCCTGGTCTTCCTTCAGGATGTCGGCCTGCACCGTGCCGCGCACGTTGGCCAGCACCCATTCGCGGATCTTGGCGGCCTCGGTTTCGGTGGGTTCGCGGCCGTTGTCGGTTTTGAACTTGTCCAGGTTCTGGTCGATGGCGGTGTTCATGAACATGGCCAGGATGCTGGGCGCCGGGCCGTTGATGGTCATGGACACGCTGGTTGACGGGTTGCACAGGTCAAAGCCGTCGTACAGCACCTTCATGTCGTCCAGCGTGGCAATGCTCACGCCGCTGTTGCCCACCTTGCCGTAGATGTCGGGGCGCGGGTCGGGGTCGTTGCCGTACAGCGTGACCGAATCAAACGCGGTGGACAGGCGCTTGGCCTCCATGCCCGAGCTCAGCAGCTTGAAGCGCGTGTTGGTGCGAAACGCGTCGCCTTCGCCGGCAAACATGCGCGTGGGGTCCTCGCCCTCGCGCTTGAAGGCAAAGGTGCCGGCGGTGTAGGGGTAGCTGCCGGGCACGTTGTCCAGCATCAGCCACTTCAGGATTTCGCCGTGGTCTTCGTACTGCGGCAGGGCGACCTTGCGGATGGTGGTGCCCGACAGGCTTTGGGTGGTGAGCGCCGTGCGGATTTCCCGGTCGCGGATTTTCACCACGTACTCATCACCGGCATAGGCCTTTTGCATGTCGGGCCACTGGGCCAGCAGCTTGCGTTCGGTAGCGCCCAGGTGGGCTTCGCGCTGCTGCGCCAGGTCGTCCAGCGCCTTGACGGCGTTCTCTTTTTGCGGTGCATCCAGCTTGAGCATGCGCATGGATTCGCGCAGCTGCTGCACTTCGCGCGCCAGGCGGGCCTGTTCGCGGGCGCGCTTCTTGTAGCCGCGCACGGTGTCGCTGATCTCGGCCAGGTAGCGGGTGCGCGCGGCTGGCACCACCGGGGTCTGGTTGGTGCTGTGGCGCACCGTGCTTGTGGGCAGGGTGCCTGCGGCCAGCTTCAGGCCCAGCGCCTGCAGCCGGGGCTTGAGCGCCTGGTACAGCGCGGTGACGCCGTCGTCGTTGAAGCGCGCGGCCATGGTGCCGAACACCGGCATGTCCTCGGGACGCTGGCCCCAGGCCTCCTTGTTGCGCTGCACCTGCTTGGCCACGTCGCGCAGGGCGTCCAGCGCGCCCTTGCGGTCAAACTTGTTGATGGCGACGAACTCGGCAAAGTCCAGCATGTCGATTTTTTCAAGCTGGCTGGCCGCGCCGAACTCGGGCGTCATGACGTACATGGGCACATGAACATGCGGCACGATGGCTGCGTCGCCCTGGCCGATGCCCGATGTTTCCACCACCACCAGGTCAAAACCGGCGACCTTGCAGGCGGCGATCACGTCGGGCAGGGCGGCCGAGATTTCGCTGCCGAAGTCGCGCGTGGCCAGGCTGCGCATGAACACGCGCGGCCCCTGGCCCCACGGGTTGATGGCATTCATGCGGATGCGGTCGCCCAGCAGCGCGCCGCCGCTCTTGCGGCGTGAGGGGTCGATGGAGATGACGGCCACGCGCAGCGCATCGCCCTGGTCCAGCCGCAGGCGGCGGATCAATTCGTCGGTCAGCGACGATTTGCCCGCACCGCCGGTGCCGGTGATGCCCAGCACGGGCACCTTGCAGCCGGCGGCCTGGGCCCGGATGGCTTCGACCAGGGGTGCATCGGCCTTTTCATTCTCAAGCGCGGTGATCAGCTGGGCCAGCGCGCGCCAGTTCATTTCGCCATGGCCCTGGATGGCGTGGATGTCCGTCGGTGCGTAGGGCGTCAGGTCCTTGTCGCAGCGCATGACCATCTCGCCGATCATGCCCTGCAGCCCCATGCGCTGGCCGTCCTCGGGGCTGTAGATGCGCGTGACGCCATAAGCCTGCAGTTCGCGGATTTCCGGCGGCACGATCACGCCGCCGCCGCCGCCAAACACCTGGATGTGCGCGCCGCCGCGCTGCTTGAGCAGGTCCACCATGTACTTGAAGTACTCCACATGGCCGCCCTGGTAGCTGCTGATGGCAATGCCCTGGGCGTCTTCCTGCAGCGCGGCGGTCACGACCTCGTCCACGCTGCGGTTGTGGCCCAGGTGGATCACCTCGGCGCCCATGCCCTGCAGGATGCGCCGCATGATGTTGATGGCCGCGTCGTGCCCGTCAAACAGGCTGGCCGCCGTGACAAAACGCACCTTGTGCGTGGGGCGGTAGCTGGCCAGCGCCTTGAATTCTGCGGACAGGTCGGTCATGTCGGTGTCTCCGGGGGCAGTGCGGTTTTGTTGACGTTTACGTAAACGTCAATGCAGCAGGGATGTTAACGCCTTCGCGGCCAAATAAAAAGGGGCGCACGAGGCGCCCCTTTGGCACGCGGCGGGCGGCTCAGCGGCTGTACAGCAGCTGGGGCAGCCACAGGCCGATCGCCGGGAACTGGTACAGCAGGATGATGGCGATGACCTGGATGCCCATGAACGGCAGCATCCCCAGGAAGATCTGGTTCAGGCTCACATGCGGCGGGCTCACCCCCTTCAGGTAGAACGCCGCCATGGCCACGGGCGGGCTCAGGAAGGCGGTCTGCAGGTTCAGCGCCACCAGCAGGCCGAAGAACAGCGGGTCCACGCCAAAGTTGTCCAGCAGCGGAATGAAGATCGGCATGAAGATCACGATGATCTCGGTCCATTCCAGCGGCCAGCCCAGCACGAAGATGATCACCTGCGACAGCACCAGGAACTGGGTCTTGGTCAGGTTCATCGACAGCACCCAGCGCTCCACCAGCTCCTGCCCGCCCAGCAGCGCGAACGCGGCCGAGAAGATCGCGGAGCCCACGAACAGCCAGCACACCATGGCCGATGTCTTGGCCGTGAGGAACACGCTTTCCTTCACGACCGTGAGCGTGAGCTGCCGGTAGGCCACGGCCAGGATGAAGCCGCCCAGAGCCCCCACCGCAGCCGCCTCGGTGGGCGTGGCCAGGCCCATCACGATGGAGCCCAGCACCGCCAGGATGAGGATCAGCAGCGGGAAGAAGCTGGTCAGCAGCATCTTGAACACTTCCAGCCGCGTGAAGCTCAGCAGGCCATAGAACAGCGCCAGCGCGGCGGCACCGGCTGCAACGCCGATCCAGTAGCCCTTGGGCGCGGGGACGCTCTGCGCGGGCGCTGTGCCGCCACTGGCGGCCACGGGTGCCGAGCCGGGCGGCTCCCTGACGCCATCGCTGGCCGGGGGCTCCTTCACGCCTTCGCTGCCTGGGGGTTCCCTGACGCCTTCGGCGCCGGGCGGCTCCTTCACGCCGTCGGCGCCGGGGGGCTCCTGCACGCCGTCGGCGCCGGGGGGCTCCTGCACGCCACCGGAGCCCGGGGGCTCCTTGACGCCCTCGTCGGAGGGTGGCTCGGCCAGGCCGCCTTCTTGCGGCTGGCTGGTGGCCGCGGCCGTGTCGCCGATACGCGTCATGGTCGACACCTCTTCGACCACCACCGTGGTCACACTGCGGTAGCTCCACAGCGCCACGAACACAAACAGCAGCGCCGGCAGCAGCACGATGAACAGCTGCTTGAGGATGTAGCCGCTGGGCACACCCTGGTTGCGGCTGCCCTTCAGGGCCATCAGCAGGCCGGGCAACGCGCGCGTGGCGTGCGACGGCGCAATCTTTTCGGTCAGCGGCGGCAGTGGCACGAAACGGTCCGCCATGGACAGTGGCGGGGCCATGGACGGCTTGAGCTTGGCCACGATGATCACGTAGATGATGTACAGGCCCGCCAGCATCAACCCGGGAAAGAAAGCGCCGGCGTACAGCTGCACCACCGAGACGCCGGCGGTGGCGCCATAGACGATCAGCAGCACCGACGGCGGGATCAGGATGCCCAGGCAGCCGCCGGCGGTGATGGCCCCGGCGGACAGCTGCACGCTGTAGCCCGCGCGCAGCATGGCCGGCAGCGCCAGCAGGCCCATCAGCGTCACGACCGCGCCCACGATGCCGGTGGCCGTGGCAAACACCGCGCAGGTGACCAGTGTGGCCACCGCCAGCGCGCCGGGCAGGCGCACCATGGCCAGGTGCAGGCTGCGAAACAGCTTCTCGATCAGGTTGGCGCGCTCGACCAGGTAGCCCATGAAGACGAACAGCGGGATCGAGATGAGCACGTCGTTGCCCATGACCTTGAACGCTGACTGCACCATCAGGTCCAGCGTCTTGGTGATGTCGCGGTTGTAGGCCAGCCAGGTGAAGATCATGCCCATGCCCATCAGCGTGAACGCCGTGGGAAAGCCCAGCATGATGGCCACGACCACCAGCGACAGCATCAACAGCCCGATGTGGCCGGATTCGATCCGGGGCACGCTCACCAGCATGTACAGCGCCGCCAGCACGATCAGTGCCATCAGCGAAAAGCCGAACCAGAGTTCCTTGCGGATTTTCATCGCGCGGCTCCTTCGCGCGTCACGAACTTGTCCAGCGCCTGGATGTCCTCGTCCCTGACGTTGACCATGGCCTTGAGCTTGTCAACGTCGACTTCTTCCACGTCCTGGCCGCGCGACGGCCATTCGCCCTCGCGGATGCAGATGATGCAGCGGGCAATTTCCACCAGGCCCTGCAGCAGCAGGATGGCGCCGGCCAGCGGGATGAAGAACTTGAAAGGGTAGATGGGGATCGGGTCGGCATTGAAGGTCTGCTCGCGGATCGCCAGCGAATCCGTGAAGAACGACCAGCCCGCCCAGGTCATGGCTACCACGCCCGGCAGGAAGAACAGCAGGTACAGCACCAGGTCCAGCGTGGCCTGGGTGCGGGGGCGGAAGAAGCCGTACAGCACGTCGCCGCGCACATGCCCGTTTTTTGACAGGGTGTAGGCGCCCGCCATCATGAACAGCACGCCGTACAGCATGATCTGGACGTCCAGCATCCACGCATGCGGCTTGCCCAGCACGTAGCGCGAGAACACTTCCCACGAGATGGACAGCGTGAGCAGCACAATGGACCACGCGAAGAACTGGCCCAGCCAGGTAGACAGCCTGTCGACGCCCAGCAGTATTTTTTGCATTTTGTTGTGTCTCCTGCCATGAAAAAGGGGCGGCCCCTTGTGCAGCCGCCCCCGGTGTTGGCAAACGGCCCGTTCAGGCCTTCTTGCCCTTGCTGAAGTAGCGGTTGTACGCCATCTTGAAATCGACCATGTAGTCGTTCTGCCACTGGCCTGCCCGTGCCGCGAATTCCTTCTGCGAATCCAGCACCTTCTTGAACAGCGGGTTCTCGCCGGCCTTCTTGGCGATGACCTTGTCCCAGGCGTCCAGCTGGGCCTTCAGGATGGAGTCGGGCGTCTTGTAGAAGTTGACCTTGTCCTTGGTCTTGAGCTCGATGTAGTCCCTGGAGTTGCGGTCGATGGCCTTCCAGCTCATGTCGGCCGACGCGGCCTGCACACCGTAGTCGATGATGGCCTTGAGCTCGGCGGGCAGGGCGTTGTACTTGCCCTTGTTGAACAGGATTTCAAACTGCTCGCCGCTTTGGTGGAAGCTTTGCAGCATGCAGTTCTTGGCCACGTCGGGGAAGCCCAGCACGCGGTCGGACGAGGCGTTGTTGAATTCGGCCGCGTCGATCAGGCCGCGGTCCAGCGCGGGCACGATCTCACCGCCGGGCAGCGGGTTGACGGCGGCGCCCAGTTCGGTGAACACGTCCACGGCCAGGCCCACGGTACGGAACTTCAAGCCCTTCATCTGCGCGACATTCGAGATGGGCTTCTTGAACCAGCCCAGCGGCTGCGTGGGCATGGGGCCGTACAGGTACGACACCACGTCCATGTTGATGGACTTGTAGATTTCGTCCAGCAGCGCCTTGCCGCCGCCGTAGTTGTGCCAGGACAGCACCATGTTGGGGTCCATGCCGAAAGCCGGGCCCGAACCCCACAGGGCCAGGGCGGACTGCTTGCCGTAGTGGTAGGCCACCACGCCATGGCCGCCGTCCAGCGTGCCCTTGTTCACCGCGTCCAGCAGCTGGAATGCGGGGACCACGGCGCCCGAGGGCAGCACCTCGATCTTGAGCTTGCCACCGGCCATGTCGTTGACCTTCTTGGCGAAGTCGTTGGCGTACTCGTGGAAGATGTCCTTGGCCGGCCAGGTGCTCTGGAAACGGAACGAGGCCGTGGGCGTCTGCGCCATCACCATCGGCGCGGACATGGCGCCAGCGGCAACGGCGGCGCCCTTGAGCAGGCTGCGGCGGCGGGGGGTCTTGATATCTGTCATGGCTTGTCTCCTGGGGGGTTGGAAATAATTGTTAGCAAGCTATCTTGGGCTTGCGGGTCTGTCCGGGCAAAGAGGGTTTATACGGAGCGTAGGGTCAATGCGCGCGCGACTTGCGCCAGCTTGGTACTTCTGTCTACCGGCTGCCCTGCGCGTTTGGCCAGGCGTCGCAGGAGGCTGGCAGAATTGGCACTGTCATGACCCAAACCGATCCCCGGCCCGCGCAGGGCTATGCCGGCGACATCTCGCCCCAACTCGCCCACCAGTGGTGGCAGGCCGGTGAGGCCGTGCTGATCGACGTGCGCAGCGATGCCGAACGTGAATGGGTCGGGCAAGTGCCCGGTGCCGTTGCACTGGCCTGGAAACAGTGGCCCGGCATGGCCATGAACCCCGCTTTTGACGAAGGCCTGAAGGCAGCCGTGGCCCCAGGCCAGCGCGCCGTGCTGCTGTGCCGCAGCGGCGTGCGCTCCATCGCCGCCGCCAAACGCGCCACCGAACTCGGCATTGAGGCCTACAACATCCTTGAAGGCTTTGAAGGTGATGCGGATGAGCACGGCCACCGCGGACGAAAGGGCGGGTGGCGCTTGCACGGCTTGCCATGGAAACAGAACTGATGCCCACCCCCGAGGCGCCTTCGGCGCATCCCCCTCAAGGGGGCGCTACCAGTGGCCCGGCAAAGCCGGTTCCACGGCAGCTCTTGTACGAAACATCTCAATCACAAGGTAGTAAAAATGGCTGTGAATCTGGCTGCTCCTGACAATGCGCATCTGTACCCGGTGGCCGGTGTGCGCATCGGCGTGACCGAAGCGGGCGTGCGCAAGGCCAACCGCAAGGACCTGACCGTCGTACTGATCGACGAAGGTGCTTCGGTGGGTGGTGTGTTCACCCGCAACCGCTTTTGCGCCGCGCCTGTGCAGGTGTGCCGCGAGCACCTGGCGGCGGGCCAGGGCATCCGCGCCATGGTGATCAACACCGGCAATGCGAATGCCGGTACCGGCGACGAAGGCCTGGTGCGCGCGCGCTCGACCTGCATTGCGCTGGCGCGCCACCTGAACATCGCGCCGCAGCAGGTGCTGCCGTTTTCCACCGGCGTCATCATGGAGCCGCTGCCGGCCGACCGCATCGAGGCCGGCCTGCCCGCCGCGCTGGCCGACGCCGGTGACAGCCACTGGCTGCGCGCGGCGCAGGGCATCATGACCACTGACACCATTGCCAAGGCCTTCAGCGTGCGCGCCGAGGTGGGCGGCAAGACCGTGACGGTCACCGGCATCAGCAAGGGCGCGGGCATGATCCGCCCCAACATGGCCACCATGCTGGGCTTCATGGCCACCGACGCGGCCGTGGCGCCTGCGCTGATGCAGCAGCTGGCCACGGAGCTGGCCGAGGGTTCGTTCAACCGCGTCACGGTGGACGGCGACACATCCACCAATGACTCCTTCGTGGTCATTGCCACGGGCCGGTCGGGCGCGCGGCCCGTGACCGCGCTGGACAGTGCGGACGGGCTGGCGCTGAAGGCCGCGATGCTGGACGTGGCGCGCAAGCTGGCGCAGGCCATCGTGCGCGACGGCGAGGGCGCCACCAAGTTCATCGATATCCGCGTGAGCGGCGGCAGGACGGGCGAAGAGTGCCGCAAGGTGGCCTACGCCATTGCGCATTCGCCGCTGGTCAAGACGGCGTTTTTTGCAAGCGACCCCAACCTGGGGCGCATCCTGGCGGCGGTCGGCTATGCCGGTATTGACGACCTGGACCAGACGAAGATCGATCTGTACCTGGACGATGTGCACGTGGCGGTCAACGGCGGGCGCAACCCGGCCTACCGTGAAGAAGACGGCCAGCGCGTGATGAAGCAAAGCGAGATCGTGGTGCATGTGGGTCTGGGCCGCGGTGACGCAGCCGACACGGTATGGACCTGCGACTTCAGTCATGAGTACGTGACCATCAACGCTGATTACAGGAGTTAACCCCCCCCGAAGCGGCCTGTGGCCGCCTCCCCCCAGGGGGCGCCACCAGCGGCCCGGCAAAGCCGGTTCCGCGGTGGCACTTGAAAGGACATCTCGGTGAATGAAAAGTTTGAGCAGTTGATCGAGCGCGCGGGCGAGTTGCTGTCGCGAATCGAATCCATCCTGCCGCAGCCGCTGACGGCGCCAGACTGGGGCGCCACCATCGCCTGGCGTTACCGCAAGCGCAGCTCGGGGCACGGCACGCTGGAGCCTGTGAGGCATGTGGCTGCCATGAAGCTGGGTGACCTGAAGGAAATCGACGTCCAGAAGGAAAAGATCCAGCGCAACACGCTGCAGTTCGTGCAGGGCCATCCGGCCAACAACGTGCTGCTGACCGGTGCGCGCGGCACCGGCAAGTCGTCACTGATCAAGGCCTGCCTGAACGAGTATGCGGCGCAGGGCCTGCGCCTGATCGAGGTGGACAAGGCCGATCTGGTGGACCTGCCGGACATCGTGGACGTGGTCTCGGGCCGGGCTGAAAAATTCATCGTGTTCTGCGACGACCTTAGCTTTGAGGACGGCGAGCCGGGCTACAAGGCGCTGAAGTCCATCCTGGACGGCTCGGTGGCGGCGGCAACGCCCAATGTGCTGATCTACGCCACCAGCAACCGGCGGCATCTGCTGCCCGAGTACATGAAGGAAAACCTCACCTACACCCACACCGAGGACGGTGAGGTGCACCCGGGCGAGGTGGTGGAGGAGAAGATTTCGCTTTCGGAGCGCTTCGGCCTGTGGGTGAGCTTTTACCCCTTCAGCCAGGACGAATATCTGGCCATCGTGGCGCAGTGGCTGTCGTCGTTTGGGGTGCAACCCTCCGCCGTGGCCGCAGCGCGGCCCGAGGCCCTGGTGTGGGCGCTGGAGCGTGCATCGCGCAGCGGCCGGGTGGCCTACCAGTTCGCGCGCGACTACGCAGGCCGCCAGGGGTCGGCGGTGTGAACACGGTGCTGGTCGCTGACGGTGACCGCCCGCGCGAGGGCGGCGCAGACCGCAAGGAAGTCGACGTGGCCGTGGGGGTGTTGATACGCGCCGACGGCGGCTTCCTGCTGACCTCGCGCCCACCGGGCAAGGTCTATGCGGGCTACTGGGAATTCCCGGGCGGCAAGCTGGAGCCGGGCGAGACGGTGGAGCAGGCGCTGCGCCGGGAGTTGCAGGAGGAAATCGGCATCACCATCGGTGCGGTGCAGCCCTGGAAGGTCGAGCGTGTGGACTATCCCCACGCGCTGGTGCGGCTGAGCTTCTGCAAGGTCCACGAATGGACCGGCGAGCTGCACATGCATGAAGGCCAGCAGTTTGCCTGGCAGCAGCTGCCCGTGCAGGTCACGCCGGTGCTGCCGGGCACCGTGCCGGTGCTGCAGTGGTTTGCGCAGGAGCGGGGGTTTGGCGGGCCGCTGGGCTGCTGAAGTTACTGCAGCTTGGGGTCGCCGAAGTTCTCGTCGTCGGGCGGCGCACCGGTGGGGACGCGAAAACTCTCGCTGGCCCAGGCGCCGAAGTCGTTGCTCTTGCAGCGCTGCGAACAGAACGGGCGGTACGCGTTGGTCGGGGCATACACGCTGTCGCCGCCGCAGCCGGGGCAGGTCACGATGCGTGGCTTCATGTCCATGGCAGGCACACCTCGCGACGCGTCAGGAGCAAAGCGTCAGCTCGAAGGCCGTGTCTTGCGCGCTGGCATGCAGCCGGTCGTCGGCCTCGTGGCGCATCAGGCGCACCGACACCATGAGCCGATTGCCGCTGATCTCGGGCACCAGGCCCAGTGCATCGTCTATGCGAAGGCGCAACAGCTGGAAGGTGCGGCCCTGCGGCAGGTTCTGCTGCAGCTGGCCGCCGGTGGCCATGACCTTTTGCGGCGCGCCGGAATCGCGCAGCAGCTTGAGCAGCAGGTGGATCGATTCGGCCAGCGGGCCCAGCGTGCTGGCCCAGCGCTCCAGATCCGCGCGGCGCGATGCCGCGCTGCGGTGCTGCCAGGCGTAGTAGGCGGGCAGGTCGAATTCGCAGGTGCCGCCGGGGATGCCCACGCGGCTGCGGATGCTCATGAGCCAGTCGTTTTCGGTCAGCGACTGGCCGGCCTTGCCGGGCTGGCTGTTGAGCGCGGAAAAGCAGCGGTCCAGCTGGGCAACCACTTCGTCGAGCACGCCTTCGGCGATCGCGGGGTTGCCGCGGTAGCCGTTGAGGATCTGCTTTTGCTTTTCCAGGTCCTTCATCACATCGGACTTCAGGTCGGCGCGCGCGGCGACGTCCATCACTTCAAAAATGGTGGTCAGCGCGTAGTGGTGGTCCAGCGCCTGGTCCCGGTTGACCAACTCACCCAGGCCCTGGAACAGGTGTTCCAGTCGCAGGTAGGTGCGGATTCGTTCGTTGAAAGGGTATTCGTACAGGATCACGCCGGGTCTTCCATCAGGCGCAATCATAGCCCGAAGCCTTGCGCCCATTGGCGGGTTTGCAGTCCCAATTCTTCCAGTGTGATGGCATCGTTGTAGATCACGCTGTCCGCGGCGGCCAGGCGCTGCGCGCGTGGCGCCTGCGCGGCGATGATGGCCTCAATGGCATCGCGCGCCAGTCCGCTGCGTGCGGCCACGCGGGCGATCTGCGTGCCCGGCTCGCAGTCCACCACCAGGATGCGGTCCAGTTGCTGGCGCCAGCGCCCCGATTCCACCAGCAGGGGGATGTCAAACACCAGAAGCGTGGCGCCGGCGGCAAGCGCCTGCTGCGCCTGCCGGGCGGTTTCCAGGCCGACCAGCGGATGGACAATGGCCTCCAGGCGCTTCTTGGCCGTGGGGTCGGTGAAAGCCAGTGCGCGCATGCGGTCCCGGTCCAGGGCGCCGTCGGGGCCGATCAGGCCGTCACCGAAGGCCTCCCTGATGGGGCTGATCGCTGCGCCGCCGGATGCGGTCACGCTGCGTGCCACGGCGTCGGCGTCCATGTGGGCGGCGCCGGCTTCGGCCAGCAGGCGCGCAACCGTGCTTTTGCCGCTGCCAATGCCGCCCGTGAGGCCCAGGCGAACGGCAGCCATCAGCCTGCCAGCCCGATCGTGCGCAGAATGGCCGACGGGCCAAAGACCATCGCCGTCAGGCCCCCCAACGCAAGAAAGGGCCCGAACGGCACGTAGCCGCCTTCGCGCAGGCTGCTGGCGAACTTCATGCCGATGCCGATGACGGCCCCGATCACCGACGCCATCAAGATGATGGGCACCAGGGCCTGCCAGCCAAACCAGGCGCCCAGAGCGGCGAACAGCTTGAAGTCACCGTAGCCCATGCCTTCCTTGCCGGTCAGGAGCTTGAAGGCCTGGTAAACCAGCCAGAGCGACAGGTAGCCGGCCACGGCGCCCCATACCGAATGCGCGAGCGGTACGTCAGTCCAGCGCAGCGCCGAGGCGATCAGGCCGGCCCACAGCAGCGGCAGGGTCAGGTCATCGGGCAGCAGCGTGGTGTCCCAGTCGATCAGTGTCAGCGCGACCAGCGTGGCCGAGAAGCCGCACCACGCCAGCGCCGTGAAGGAAATACCCCATTGCCCCACGCACCAGGCAAAAAGTACACCCATGGCCATTTCCACCAGCGGGTAACGCATGCTGATGGCCGCCTTGCAGGCAGAGCAGCTGCCCTTGAGCGCGAGGTAGCTGGCTACAGGGATGTTCTCGTACCAGCGAATCGCATGTCCGCAGGCCGGGCAGCGCGAGCGGGGCGTGGCCAGGTTGAAAGGCGGCGCGTCATCGGGTGCCTTGCCCTGCAGGTCGGCGCATTCGGCTGCCCATTGCCGCTCCAGCATCTTGGGCAGCCTGTAGATCACGACGTTGAGGAAGCTGCCGACCAGCAGCCCGAACACGCCGGCCACGGCCGCATCAACCCACGGCGAGAACAGCATCAGACCACGGCGCCCAGCTTGAAGATGGGCAGGTACATGGCAACCACGATGCCGCCAATGAGGCCACCCAGGAACACGATGATGATCGGCTCCATCAGGCTGGACAGGCCGGCGACCATGTCATCCACTTCGGACTCGTAAAAGTCAGCTGCCTTGGCCAGCATGTGGTCGATCGAGCCGGACTCTTCTCCGATGGAGCACATCTGCAGCACCATGGTGGGAAACACATTGGCGTTGGTCATGGCGGCCGTCAGGCTGGTACCGGTGGAGACTTCCTGCTGGATTTTCTCGGTTGCCATGGCATACACGGAGTTGCCCGAGGCCCCGCCGACCGAGTCAAGCGCCTCCACCAGGGGAACGCCCGCAGCAAACATGGTGGACAGCGTGCGCGTCCACCGGGCAATGACGGACTTGTAGACGAGCTGGCCGAAGATAGGCATTTTGAGCATGAAGCGGTCCATGAACATCTGGACTTTCTCGTTGCGCTTCCACGCCTGCATGAAAAAGTAGAGTCCGCCGCCGATGCCGCCAAAAATCAGCCACCAGTACTTGACGAAAAACTCACTGACGGCAATCACGAACAGCGTTGGCGCGGGAAGGTCCGCGCCAAAAGAACTGAATACCTGCTTGAAGGCCGGCACCACAAAAATCATGATCACCGTTGTCACGATGAACGCCACCACCACCACCGAGATCGGGTACATGAGGGCCGACTTGATCTTTGACTTGATGGCCTCGGTCTTCTCCATGTACACCGCCAGCCGGTCCAGCAGGGCTTCCAGAATACCGGCGGCCTCACCGGCTTCCACCAGGTTGCAGTAGAGGTTGTCGAAATACAGGGGGTACTTGCGGAACGCCGCCGACAGTGATGTGCCTGTTTCCACGTCGGTGCGGATGTCGTTGAGCAGCTTGGTCACACTGGCATTGGCGTTGCCACGGCCCACGATGTCGAAGGCCTGCAGCAGCGGCACGCCGGCTTTCATCATCGTGGCGAGCTGGCGCGTGAAGATCGCCAGGTCTTTGGGCCGGATCTTCTGGCCCGAGCGCATCCGGCGCTTCTTGATCTTGGTGGGCGTCACGCCCTGGCGGCGCAGCGAAGCAGTGACCTGGTTTTCGCCCGCCGCGCGCGTCTCGCCGCGTACCTGCTTGCCGTTGCGGTCCCGGCCTTCCCATTCGTAGACGGCCTCGGCCGTGTTTGCAGTCGCCATGATGGGTTTTATTCCTTGCTGCCGGTAGGTCTGTTATTCATTGGTGCAACCCAGGACTTCTTCCAGGGAGGTCATGCCCATGCGGACCTTGTGCAGCCCCGACTGGCGAAGGCTGCGCACGCCCTCGCGCTGCGCCTGCTCGGCGATGTCCATGGAGCTGCCGTCGCGCAGGATGATGCGCTGGATCTCGTCAGAGATGGGCATGACCTGGTAGATGCCCACGCGGCCCTTGTAACCGTTGTTGCACATCGAGCAGCCTACGGGGCGGTACGGTGTCCAGCTGCCGTCGACATCCTCGTCCTTGAAGCCGGCGTCAATCAGCGTCTCGTGCGGGATGTCGGCGGGCGCCTTGCAGTTGACGCACAGCCGCCGCGCCAGACGCTGTGCGGTGATGAGGATCACGCTGGACGCGATATTGAACGGCGCGATGCCCATGTTGCGCATCCGCGTGAGCGTTGTTGGCGCATCGTTGGTGTGCAGTGTGGACAGCACCAGGTGGCCGGTTTGCGCGGCCTTGATGGAAATGTCGGCTGTCTCCAGGTCGCGGATTTCGCCCACCATGATCACATCCGGGTCCTGGCGCAGGAAGGACTTGAGGGCCGCTGCGAAGGTAAGGCCGGCCTTTTCGTTGACGTTGACCTGGTTGACGCCCGGCATGTTGATTTCAGACGGGTCTTCAGCCGTCGAGATATTGACCCCCGGCTTGTTCAGCAGGTTCAGGCAGGTGTACAGCGACACCGTCTTGCCCGAGCCGGTCGGACCGGTGACCAGCACCATGCCGTAGGGCCGCTGGACAGCCTCGAGCAGCCGGGCTTTTTCCTCTGGCTCATACCCCAGGGCGTCGATGCCCAGGCGGGCGCTGCTGGGGTCCAGGATACGGATCACGATCTTTTCACCGAACAGGGTGGGCAGCGTGCTCACGCGAAAATCAATGACACGGTCCGGCCCGACCTTGAGCTTCATCCGGCCATCCTGCGGAATGCGCTTTTCCGAGATGTCCATGCGGGAGATGACCTTGATGCGCGACGCGAGCTTGTCCTTGATCGCGATCGGCGGCGAGGCGATCTCGCGCAGTTCGCCGTCGACGCGAAATCGCACACGGTACGTGTGCTCGTACGGCTCGAAATGAAGGTCCGATGCCCGCATGCTGAATGCGTCCAGCAGCATCTTGTGCAGGAACTTGACGACCGGGGCGTCTTCGACTTCGGAGGTGGCGGGCTCGTTGTCCTCGACACCGGCGGAATCCATCTGGGATTCATCGAATTCGAAGTCATCGCCGATGATGCTGTCCATTGCCTCGGACGCGGTCGTTGCAGCGGCCTCGACCATCTTGGACAGCTTGTCGTATTCGGCAATGATCCAGTCCACACCCATCTGGGTCGCAAACTTGATCTTTTCGGCAGCCTGCTGGTCGGACGGGTCGGCCGTGGCAACGATCAGGCGGTTGTTGCGCTTGCTGAGCACCACCACGCGATACGCCTGGCATATTTTGGTGTCCAGCAGGTTGCGCGGCAGCCGCTGCGTATCGATGGCGTCCAGGTCCAGCAGCGGTGCACCGAAAGCCGCCGACATCGTGTGCGCCAGATCGGACGCCGAGACGGCGCCCGAGCCTGTGATCTCGGCAATGAAATTGGACCGGTTGGTCTGGGCCTTGCGATAAAGCTCTTCGGCGGACTTCTGGCCCAGCTTGCCGGCTGAAACGAGTGCGCGGGCCAGACCAGGCAGGGCCAGGGTAGGGGCTTCGTTGGCGGTGGTATCGACGGCGGCCATGTCCTGCAATGTACTACGGTGACTGGGGGCAGGCGCAAATCATCGCTGATTGGCGTGGCCGTGTAAATCGCCGCGGTTCGGGCGACTGTCAGACATAAGCAGGGGGATGGTCGGGGTGAGAGGATTCGAACCTCCGGCCTCTACGTCCCGAACGTAGCGCTCTACCAGGCTAAGCTACACCCCGATGGTGCTTGCAGGATGCCGCCCCTGGATCAGGACCGGCGCTCAAGCAGCTGAGCCGCCAATTGTAGCAAACCTGATGTGAACGGATTGCCCGGCAGTTGCCCGGCAGCCTCGATCGCACGACGTGCTTCCGCCGCTGCGGCTTGGCGCGTGACATCCAGAGCGCCAGTGTCATGGACGATCGCGACAATGCGCTCCAGATCACCGGCCGAGCCGGACTGGATCGCTTCGCGAACGGTATCGCGCTGGGCTGCGGTGCCGCGCTGCATGGCCGCGATCAGCGGCAGGGTCGCCTTGCCTTCGCGCAGGTCGTCGCCCAGGTTCTTTCCCATTTCGCCGGCATCGCCGTCATAGTCCAGCACATCGTCAATCACCTGGAATGCGGTGCCCAGCGCCTGCCCGTAGTCTGCGCAGGCCTGCTCCACGGCTGCTGGTGCCTTCGCAAGCACCGCGCCCAGGCGTGCACTGGCCTCAAACAGCTTGGCGGTCTTGGACCGGATCACCCGCAGGTACGCCGTTTCATCCAGCGACGCATCGTGCATGTTCATCAGCTGCAGAACCTCGCCCTCGGCGATGACGTTGGTCGCGTCCGCCAGGATCTGCATGATGTGCATGTCACCGGCATCCACCATCATCTGGAACGCGCGCGAGTACAGGAAATCGCCCACCAGCACACTGGCCGGGTTGCCGAAGCTTTCGTTGGCTGTGGGGCGGCCGCGCCGAAGCGTGGATTCGTCCACGACATCGTCGTGCAAAAGGGTGGCCGTGTGGATGAACTCGACCACGGCCGCCAGATTGAACCGCTGGGCGCCCGTATAGCCGAGCGCCCCGCACACCAGAAGCAGCAGAACCGGGCGCAAGCGCTTGCCTCCGGCCGAAATGATGTACTGCGACACCTCGCCCACCAAGGGCACGCCCGATTCGAGCCGGCGGGCTATTACTTTGTCCACCTCGACCATGTCATCTGCGACGAGGGCGAGGGCGGCGTTGAGGGTGGAACTGTTGGACAAGGGTGGGGCGGCGCAGTAAACCGGAATTATAGGAAGGTGTTGTCTGGCTGCCGCTGTCTGGGGCTACTGGAATGTTAGTGATTACAAACCGTGCTATAATTTTGGGCTCTGCGGAAATCCGTCTGCAGGGCAATTCTTTAAGGAAACGCTAGCGTTTCATTTCAAGAGGTCAACATGTACGCGGTCATAAAAACCGGGGGCAAGCAATATCGCGTTGCTTCCGGCGAAAAAATTAAAGTAGAACAGATTGCTGCGGACGTAGGCCAGGAAATCGTGATCGACCAGGTCCTTGCTGTCGGCGACGGCAGCGGTCTGAAGGTTGGTACGCCCCTGGTGTCCGGCGCAACTGTGACAGCCACTGTGGTGGCGCACGGCAAGCACGACAAGGTTCGCATCTTCAAGATGCGCCGTCGCAAGCACTACCAGAAACGCCAAGGTCATCGCCAGCAGTTCACCGAACTGCAAATCGGCGCGATCGCTGGCTAAGGAGTCACGGAAATGGCACAGAAAAAAGGCGGCGGCTCTACGCGAAACGGGCGCGATTCCAAGCCCAAGATGCTCGGCGTGAAGGCATTCGGCGGCGAACTCATCAGCGCTGGTTCCATCATCGTGCGCCAGCGCGGTACCCGGTTCCATCCCGGCACCAACGTCGGCGTCGGCAAGGATCACACCCTGTTTGCCCTGGTGGACGGCCACGTGTCGTTCGCGACCAAGGGTGCTTTGAACAAGCACACGGTCAATGTGACCCCTGCCGCGTAAGTCAACAGGCTTTCCGGCACGAAAGCCCTGCGGCTCATTCGCAGGGCTTTTTTGTTTGGGCCACCCTAGAATCAAGCCATCATGAAGTTCGTGGATGAAGCCTTTATCGACGTCGCCGCCGGCGACGGGGGGAACGGCTGCGTCTCCTTCCGCCATGAAAAGTACAAGGAATTCGGGGGGCCCAACGGCGGTGATGGCGGGCGTGGCGGGCATGTGTTTGCCGTGGCCGACCCGGCCCTGAACACGCTGGTGGACTTCCGCTTCTCGCGCCGGCACGAGGCCAAGCGCGGCCAGCATGGCATGGGTTCGGACATGTTCGGCGCCGCAGGCGACGACATCACCCTCAAGATGCCCGTGGGCACGATCATTACCGACGCCGAGACGGGCGAGGTCCTCTATGAACTGCTGACCCCGGGCGAGGTCATCACCATCGCCAAGGGCGGCGATGGCGGCTTTGGCAACCTGCGGTTCAAAAGCGCCATCAACCGCGCCCCCCGGCAGAAAACGCCCGGCTGGCCCGGAGAGCGCAAGAACCTGAAGCTCGAACTCAAGGTGCTGGCCGATGTCGGCCTGCTGGGCATGCCCAATGCGGGCAAGTCCACGCTGATCACCGCGATCTCCAATGCCCGCCCCAAGATTGCGGACTACCCCTTCACCACACTGCATCCGAATCTGGGTGTCGTGCGCGTCGGCCCGGAGCAGAGCTTTGTGGTGGCCGATGTGCCCGGCCTGATCGAAGGCGCCTCCGACGGCGCGGGCCTGGGCCACCAGTTCCTGCGCCACCTTCAGCGCACCCGGCTGCTGCTGCATCTGGTGGACATGGCGCCGTTTGACGATGCCGTGGACCCCGTGGCACAGGCCAAGGCGATCGTGGCAGAGCTGAAGAAATACGACGAAGCCTTGTACCGCAAGCCGCGCTGGCTGGTGTTGAACAAGCTGGACATGGTCCCGGCCGACGAGCGTGCGGCGCGCGTGGCGGACTTCGTCAAGCGGTTTCGCTACAAGGGCCCGGTGTTCGAAATCTCGGCGCTGACGCGCGAAGGATGCGAATCGCTGGTCAAGGCCATCTACAAGCACATCAGTGCGCAACACATCGCAGAACAGGCGCCCGTGGACATTGATCCACGGTTTGCCGGCAAAACCGAAGAATGAATCCAGCAGTCCCGTCAACGGTCCTGCGCGACGCACGGCGGATCGTGGTCAAGGTTGGCTCCAGCCTGGTCACCAATGAAGGCCGCGGTCTGGACGAAGTCGCCATCGGCGAATGGTGCCGCCAGCTGGCCGCGCTGACCCGTGACGGACGCGAAGTCGTCATGGTGTCCAGCGGCGCGGTGGCCGAAGGCATGAAGCGCCTGGGCTGGACGGTGCGGCCCCACGAGATCAACGAGCTTCAGGCGGCGGCCGCCGTCGGGCAGATGGGCCTGGCCCAGATGTACGAGACCAAGCTGCGCGAGAACGGCCTGGGCTCGGCCCAGGTGCTGCTGACGCATGCCGACCTCGCGGACCGCGAGCGCTACCTGAACGCCCGCTCCACGCTGCTCACGTTGCTGCGCCTGCAGGTGGTGCCGGTCATCAACGAAAACGACACCGTCGTCAACGACGAGATCAAGTTCGGCGACAACGACACGCTGGGCGCGCTGGTGGCCAACCTGGTGGAGGCGGATGCGCTGGTGATCCTGACCGACCAGAAGGGCCTGTACAGCGCCGACCCGCGCAAGGACCCTGGCGCGCAGTTCATCCATGAAGCCAAGGCAGGTGATGCGGCGCTGGAGGCGATGGCCGGGGGCGCCGGCTCCAGCATCGGGCGCGGCGGCATGATCACCAAGGTTCTGGCGGCGCGCCGTGCGGCTGGCTCCGGTGCATCGACCGTGATCGCATGGGGGCGCGAACCCGATGCGCTGCTGCGCCTGGCCCGCGGGGAAGCCATCGGCACGCTGCTGGTGGCGCAAACGCAGAAGAAGCAGGCGCGCAAGCAGTGGATGGCCGACCACCTGCAGCTTCGCGGCGCGGTGGTGGTGGACGACGGAGCGGTCGGCAAGGTCCGCGACGAGGGCAAGAGCCTGCTGCCCATCGGCATGACGTCGGTGGAAGGCGATTTTTCACGCGGCGACGTGATCGCCGTTCGCAGCGGCCAGGGCCAGGAAATTGCGCGCGGGCTGTCCAACTATTCCAGTGCCGAGGCCCGCCTGATCTGCCGCAAGCCATCCACCGAATTTGAGCGGCTGCTCGGTTACGTGGCGGAGCCCGAGATGGTGCACCGCGACAACCTGGTGCTCACGCGCTAACTGGCGCGCTTTTCGAGGTCCTGGTTGCGCAGCGACCGGACAATGTCTTCCACACTGCGTGGCGCGGCATTGCCGGTGCAGCCGCCCTGCCTGGCGAACATCAAGGTGTGCCGGGCCGGTGCATTGCCGAACATCGAGCGCCACTCGCTGCCGGTGGCCCGGGCCCAGCCGGCGCTCGCGTTGTAGCGGGCGTAGGTGCGTACCTCGCCGGTGTTGCAGCGCATCCCCTCGTACATGGCGTTGATCGTGCCCGAACTGCTGCGCGCCACGATCACATAGCGGACCACGCCGTCGCGGCCAATCGTGATCGTGGCTGGATCCACGCCAAACTGCAATGCCGAGTTGATGCTGACGTCAAACGGCACCAGCCGCGACAGCTCGAACGCCGGCGGCGGCGGTGCTTCCAGCTCTTTCCAGTCAGGATCGACCGGCGTCAATTGCGCCGCAGCCGCAAGGCAGACAGCGGCCAGCCCGGCGGCCAGCCCATCACGAAGGTGCATGGTGGTCTTTCACCGGCAGGGTTTCCATGCCAGTCTGGGGATCGGGCTCAAAGGTCGCCCCGGGCGGCAGCTCGAATCCGGCGCCCGGCAGCAATGGCTCTGACGAGCCATCGGCTGAATCGTGCTCGCGCGTGCGCATGCCGCTGCGCAGGTAGCGGTTGCGGTGGTCGTGGCGGGGCAGGTAGCGCGCCAGCTCTGTCAAGGCCATCTCGTACACGCCGCGTTTGAATTCAACCACCACGTCCAGCGGCACCCAGTAGTCGTTCCAGCGCCAGGCGTCAAACTCCGGGTGGTTGGTAGCGCGAAGGTTCAGGTTCCAGTCGTGACCGACCAGTTGCAGCAGGTACCAGATCTGCTTCTGGCCCTTGTAGTGGCCCCGCGCATCGCGGCGGATGTACCGGTCTGGCACCTCGTAGCGCAACCAGTCGCGGGTGCGGGCAATGATGCGCACATGCTCCGGCTGAAGCCCCACTTCTTCGTGCAGTTCACGGAACATGGCCTGCTCCGGGTTCTCGCCCCGGTCAATGCCGCCCTGCGGAAACTGCCAGCTGTGGGTGCGGATGCGCTTGCCCCAGAACACCTGGTTTTTCTGGTTGAGCAGGATGATGCCGACGTTCGGCCGAAAGCCGTCCCGGTCAAGCATAATCAAACCCCAAATTTTTAAACTGAGTTCA
>JBEIPU010000041.1:0-25506 GCA_040376925.1 Caenimonas sp.
AGAAGAAAAATTGGCGTTGAAGGGCAAGACACATGAGCAACCTTTGGGACCTTTCACACATCCAGCCCGAGACGCGCGTCGTGCTCGAGGGCGACACCATTCCCGCCATGTTCTGGAACGGCGTGCAGCAGCGCGCCGACAAGGTCTGGATGCGCCAGAAGGAGCTGGGCATCTGGCGCAGCTGGACCTGGCGCCAGACCGGCGACGCAGTGCGCGAGATCGCGGGCGGACTGATGAGCCTGGGCTTCAAACCAGGCGACACCGCGTCCATCCTGTCCAACACCGTCATTGAATGGGTGCTGGCCGACCTGGCCGTGCTGAGCGCGGGCGGCGTGGCCAACGGTATCTACCCCACCGACGCCGCCAGCCAGGTGCATTACCTGTGCGAGGACTCGCGCACCAGCATCCTGTTCGTGGAGGACGACGAGCAGCTGGACAAGGCGCTGGAGGTGCGCGCCCAGCTGCCGGGCCTGAGCAAGATCGTGGTGTTTGACATGGAAGGCCTGCGCGAGCTGAACGACCCGGGCGTGATCAGCCTGGCCGCGTTGCGCGAGCTGGGGCGCGCCTACAACACCCGCCAGCCCGACGAAATGATGCACCGCGTGAAGCAGTGCAAGCCGGGCGACCTGGCCATCCTGATCTATACGTCGGGCACCACCGGCAAGCCCAAGGGCGCCATGCACAGCCACGCCGGGCTGGTGTACACCGTGCGCGGCTACAACACGCTGATCGCCCAGGACGAGAGCGACGAGCGCATGTGCTTCCTGCCGCTGTGCCACGTGGCCGAGCGCCTGGGCGGTGAATACTTTGCGATGTACACGGGCGCCAAGCTGAATTTCGTGGAAAACCCCGAGACCGTGCCTGAAAACGTGCGCGAGATTGCACCCACGGTGTTCACCGCCGTGCCACGCGTGTGGGAGAAGTTTTACTCCGGCGTGATGATCGCGCTGAAGGAAGCCGGCCCCCTGCAGCAGGCCGCCTATGCCTGGAGCATTGGCGTGGGCACGCAGATTGCCGACAAGGTACTGGCCCGCGAACCGGTGGACGGCCTGCTGAAGTTCAAGTTCACCATCGCCCGCTGGCTGGCGCTGAACAACACGCGCAAGCTCATCGGCATCCACCGCGCGCGCTTTTGCGTGACGGGCGCGGCGCCGATCTCGCCCGAGCTGGTGCGCTGGTACCTGGCGCTGGGCGTGCCCATGCTGGAAGTCTGGGGCATGACCGAGACCTGCGGCGCAGCCACCGGCATCCCGGCCGACCGCATGAAGCCCGGCTCCATCGGCCCGGCGGCGGGCTTCAATGAGGTGCGCGTGGACGCCGACACCGGCGAGATCCGCGTGCGCGGGCCCAACGTGTTCATGGGCTACCTGAACCAGCCCGAGAAAACCGCAGAGACGATCGACGCCGACGGCTGGCTGCACACGGGTGACGTGGGCCTGGTGGACGAAGACGGCTTCTTTCGCATCACCGACCGCATGAAGGACATCATCATCACGGCCGGCGGCAAGAACATCACGCCCAGCGAGCTGGAAAACGAGCTGAAGTTCAGCCCCTACATCACCGACGCGGTGGTGATCGGCGACAAGCTGCCCTACCTCACGGTCATCATCATGATCGACCAGGAGAACGTCGAGAAGTACGCCCAGGACCACGACGTGCCTTTCAGCAACTACGCGAGCCTCACGCGCGCCGCCGAGGTGCAGGAGCTGATCCAGGGCGAGATCGACCGGGTGAACAGGAAGTTTGCGCGGGTGGAGCAGATCAAGAAGTTCTTCCTGCTGGAAACCCAGCTGTCGGCCGAGGACGAAGAGCTCACGCCCACCATGAAGCTCAAGCGCAAGCTGGTTGAAAAGAAGTACGCGCCGCAGATCGAGGCCATGTACCGCTAGGCAGAACGGCGCGGTCACCCACGCGACACAGAAGCCGCCTTCGGGCGGCTTCTTTACGTGCGCGAGTCGCCTACGTGAAAGCGCGGCAGCCGCCAGACGCCAAGAATCCGTGCGGGGTTAACCCCTTTCACTACAACAACGGAGACATCACATGAACATCAGATTCGCACTGGTTGCGCTGCTGGCCCTGGGCGCAGGTACCGCATCAGCACAAACCAACATCGGCGTCAGCAAGACCGAAATCACCCTGGGCACCCTGCAGGACCTGTCGGGCCCGCTGGCCGGTTACGGCAAGCAGATCCGCAACGGCATGCAGATGCGCGTGGATGAAGCCAACGAGTTGGGCGGCGTGCACGGCCGCCGGATTCGCCTGCTGGTGGAAGACCATGGCTACGACCCGCGCAAGGCCGTGCTGGGCGCCCAGAAGATGGTGACGCAGGACAACGGCATCTTTGCCGTGGTGGGCCACCTGGGCACGGCCCACAACATGGCGGCCATGCCGGTGCAGTTTGAAAAGGGTGTGATCAACTTCCTGCCGATCACCGCCGCACGCGAGATGTACGAGCCGCCGCACCGCCTGAAGTACTCCAGCGCGGCCACCTACTACGACCAGATGCGCATTGCCGCGCCCCGGCTGGCCAGGGAGCGCGGCATCAAGAAGCCCTGCATCCTTTATCAGGACGACGACTTTGGCCTGGAAGTGCTGCGCGGCGCAGAGGCCGGGCTGAAAGTGATCGGCGTGCAGTTTGCCGAGAAGACCAGCTACAAGCGGGGCGCCACCGATTTTTCGTCGCAGGTGGCACGCATGAAGGCCGCGGGCTGTGAGATGGTGGTGCTGGGCACCATCATCCGCGAGACGGTGGGCGCGATGGCAGAGGCCCGAAAGACCGGCTTCAACCCGGTGTTTGTGGGCTCCAGCGCGGTGTACACCGACCTGATCCCGCGCCTGGGCGGCAAGCTGACCGATGGCCTGTTTGCCACCATGACATCGCAGCACCCCTACCTGGACGACGCGACCCAGCAGGTGCGCCACTGGGCCAACAAGTACAAGACCAAGTTCAACGAAGACCCCAGCGTGTTCTCGGTCTATGGCTATGGCGCCATGGAGAACTTCATGAAGGTCGCATTCAAGACCGGCCCCGCGCTGACCACCGACAGCTTCATCAAGACCATGGACGCCATGACCTTCCCGCGCGACATGTTCGGCACGGCGGAGCTCACCTTCTCTCCCACCAAGCGGCTGGGCAACCAGTTCTCGCGGCTGTCGCAGATCCAGGACGGGCGCTGGAAGGTGGTGTCCGACTATGTGGCGTTCTCGGGCCTGAAGGCGGTGATGAAGAAGGACGGCAAGTTCGTCATCGAGTCCGAGTTCTTCCAGGACTGAAGCGCCCTACCTAGTGAATACGCCAGCTTGACACCCATGGCCAACGGGCAAGAATGCCAATTGCCCGGCTGCCTGGCCGAACCCGCAACCCAAGGAGACACAGAATGAAACTGAAGACCATCGCGGCGATAGCCGCGCTAGCCGGCGCCACCGGCGTGGCCATGGCGCAAAACTCGAACCAGGGCGTGAGCAAGACCGAAATCACCATCGGCTCCATCCAGGATCTGTCCGGCCCGATCGCCGGCTTCGGCAAGCAGGTGCGCCTGGGGATGATGCTGCGCGTGGACGAGATCAACGAGCAAGGCGGCATCAACGGCCGCAAGCTCAAGCTGTACGTGGAAGACTCCGCCTACGACCCCAAGAAGGCCGTGCTGGCCGCGCAGAAGCTGGTCAACCAGGACAAGATCTTTGCCATGATCGGCCACATAGGCACGGCGCAGAACCTGGCGGCCATGCCCGTGCAGTTTGAAAAGAACGTGCTCAACTTCTTCCCGGTGACGGCCGCGCGCGAAATGTACGAGCCCTTTCACCGGCTGAAGTATTCGTTTGCCGCCACCTACTACGACCAGATGCGCACCGTGGCGCCCAGGCTGGCCAAGGAAAAGGGCGCCAAGAAGGTCTGCACCATGTACCAGGACGACGAGTTCGGGCTGGAGGTGATGCGCGGCGCCGAAGACGGCCTGAAGGCCGCCGGCATGACGCTGGCCGAGAAGACCAGCTACAAGCGCGGCGCCACCGACTTCAGCTCGCAGATCCAGAAGATGCAGGCCTCGGGTTGCGACTTTGTCGTGCTGGGCACCATCATCCGCGAGACCATCGGCGCCATCGGCACGGCCCGCAAGCTGGGCTACAGCCCCACCTTCCTGGGCTCCAGCGCGGCCTACACTGACCTGATCCACAAGCTGGGCGGCCCGGCCATGAACGGCCTGTATGCCACGCACACCTCGCAGCACCCCTACCTGGACGAGGCGGACCAGCCCATCCGCTTCTGGGCCAACAAGTACAAGACCAAGTTCAACGAAGACCCGACGGTGTTCTCGGTCTATGGCTACAACGCGATCGACTCCTTTGCCGCCGCGGCCCGCAAGGCCGGCCCGAACCTGACCACCGACAGCTTCATCAAGGCCATGGACACCATGGTGATCCCCAAGGACATCTTCGGCAGCCCCGAAGCGACCTTCGGCCCCAAGAAGCGCCTGGGCAATGAAACCTCGCGCATGTCGCAGATCACCGACGGCAAGTGGAAGGTCGTGTCCGACTACGTGAAATAAGCCGCACGGCGCTCACGCAGCAAGCCGCCTTCGGGCGGCTTTTTTGATTGTCACGACACGATGTAAGCCCCCGCCCCGGTGGACAGCAGCTTGCCGTCCGCCCCGCGGAATTCCATGCGGGTGCTGGCCACGCGCGAGCCCAGGCGCAGCACTTCGGCGTGCAGGTCAAAGTGCTCGCTGATGCCGGGTCGCAAATAGTCAATGCGCAGGTCGATCGTGCCCAGCTTGCCAAAGCGCTGCAGCCGCTGGGCGGGCGGCTCGTCCATGTGGCGCGCGCCGATGGCGGCCATGCAGGCCAGGCCGCCCATGGCGTCCAGCGTGGCACTGATCACGCCGCCGTGCACGCGGTTGTGGGTGTAGTGGCCCACCAGCTCGCGGCGCATGGCGATGCGGCCGGTGACGCGGTCGGGCGCCAGGCTGATGATCTTCAGCCCCAGCACCTGGTTGAAGACGATCTTGTCTTCAAAAATGGCCGTCAGGCCCTGGGTGAATTCGGGCTCGAACGCCGGGGGGATGGCGGGGGTCTTGGGCATGGCGTGATCCTTACAGGCCGAGCTGGCGCGCGGCCAGCTCTTTCATGATGTCTTCCGCGCCGCCGCCGATCATCATGACCTTGACCTCGCGGTAAATGCGCTCGCTGCGCGTGCCGCGCATGAAGCCCATGGCGCCCAGCAGCTGCACGGCCTGGTCGGCGCAGTACTGCATGGTTTGCGTGGAATGGTTCTTGAGCATGCAGACCTGGGCCACCCAGTCGGGGCCTTCGTCGCCGCCGTCGGCGCGCGCCGTCACCGCGTCCAGCCAGGCCTGGGTGGACGCGATGCGTATCTGCATGTCCACCAGCTTGTGGCGCACCACCTGGCGCTCCACCAGCGCCGCGCCAAAGGTCTTGCGCTGACGCGCCCAGCCGAGCGCCTCGTCATAGCAGGCCTGCGCAAAGCCCATCGCCATGGCTGACATGGCCAGCCGCTCGCCGTTGAAGTTGGTCACGATGATCCTGAACCCGCCGCCGTCTTCACCCAGCAGGTTCCCCGCCGGCACGCGCACATTGTCAAAGCGCAGGTGCGCGGTGTCTGAGCACCACCAACCCATCTTTTTCAGCTCAGTGCGTTGCAGGCCAGAGGCGTTGCCCGGCACCACGATCATCGAGATGCCGCCCGCACCCTTTGCGCCAGCTTCACCGGTTCTGACCGCCACCGTGATCCAGTCGGCCCGCATGCCCGAAGTGATGAACACCTTCTCGCCATTGATCACCCATTCACCAGCGCCCGCCCCGGACCCCGATCCAGGGTCAAGCCGCGCAGTCGTGCGCAGGCTGGCCACGTCAGAGCCGCCGCCGGGCTCGGTGATGGCCAGCGCCGCGATCTGCTCGCCGGCCAGCACGGGCGGTATCACCTGCTGCTGCAGCGCCGCCGACCCGTGGCGCAGCACCGGCGGCAGGCCGATGTTGTGCGAGAACAGGCTGGCCAGCACACCACCGCTGCCGCAGTGGCGCGACAGCGCCACCGACACGGCATTGCGCAGCGCATAGGGCGCGGGCGTGCCGCCCAATGATTCTGGGTAGCCCAGGCCCAGCAGGCCGGCCTGCGCCGCTTTCGCGTACAGCTCGCGGGGGAATGTTTCGGCCTCGTCCCATTCGTTGATGTGGGGTGCGATTTCCTTTTGCGCAAAGCGTTGCGCCGTGTCGTACAGCGCGGCGGCGTCCTGCTGGAGCTCGGCCTGGTTCATGGCGCCAGCTTGAACACCCGCTGGGCATTCTCGTACGCCACCTTCTTCAGGGTAGCCTCGCTCAGGTGGGGCAACAGGCCTGTGCGCATGGTGGAGATGATGGTGTCGTACGAGGCGCCGAAGCCGGTGTCGTCACTGCCCAGCATGAAGCGCTCGGGCATTTCTTCCATCAGCGACACCCACGACGAATCGGCCCGCTCTGCGTCGTGAATGCGGTAGGCGTGCAGCACGGGCGCCACCAGCAGGGCTGATGAGCGCGCGGACAGCTCGCAGTACAGGTTGGCGTTGCGGCGCAGCAGCGCCCGTGCCGATCTGGCGCTCGCGCGCGCCATGCAGTGCGACAGCACCACCGGCACGCCCGCGTGCTGCTTAAGCAGGTTCTCCAGGCCTTCGATACTGTCGTTGTCGTCTTCCATGTGGATCTGAACGAAGCCACCGTGCTTTTGCGCGAGCTCGAACAGCGCCTTGAAGGTCGGCGCATCAATCGGCACCTTGCGCCGGAATGGTGGCGACGGGTGGCTGTAGCGGTTGTTCAGGATCAGCTCGCCGATGCCCTGGATCTTCTTTTCCTCAAACGCCTGCTGGATGCTGGCCTGCAGGCTCTGGAAAGATGCGCTTTGCGCATCCACCATTTCTGCCGTGCCGCCACGCGTATAGATGGCCATGAGCTCGGGCTGTGCGCCCGCGGGCACGTAACGCTTGCCCAGCAGCTGGATGAACCTGTCGGCCGAGACGCCGGGCGCGATCGGGCCCACACCGCCACCCCAGCGAACGTTGTTGCGGTCCATGCGCGCCAGCAGGTCGTCTGGCGTCATCATCATGTGCAGGTGCATGTGCATGTCGGCGATGGGCACTTCCAGCGCCAGCTTGCGGCGGGCTTCGCGGTCGTCCTGGGCGTGCGCGGTTGCCGCCCATGCGGCGAGCAGCGCAAGCGCAATGGGGGGTACAAAACGAAGCATGTGCAGGTTCCTTGGTTGACGATGCAAATTCACAGGGGCTCAAACACGACCAGCACCTGCCCCGTGGCCGCCTGCTGGCCCGGCACGACGCTGACTCCCCGGACCACAGCGTCACGCGACGCGGCCAGGCTGTGCTCCAGCTTCATGGATTCAATGACCAGCAAGGTGTCGCCACGGCGCACGGTGTCCCCCGGCGCGGTGTGCAGCGCGATCACCTTGCCGTTGAATGGCGCACGCAGCTCGTTGGCGCCGGCGCTGCCGGCGGTGCCCGCCGGCGGGTCAAACGACACGTCGTCCAGCACCAGGTCGGTGGCGCCGCACTGCACATGCCAGCGGTTGCCGTCCACGCGCACGGCGGTGGCGTGGCCCGTGCCATCGTGTGCCGCCGCGGTGAAGTCAAACACCTGCATCCGGTGGCGCAGCCGCGCGGGCCGCGTGAAGCTGCAGGCCAGCGGCGACGGCCGGGCCGGGTAGACCACCGACCGCGCGGCCCTGTCGCGCACGGCCTGCTCGTCGCGCTGCAGCATCGCGCGGATGCCGTGGGCGTGCTGCGCCAGGAACGGGATCAGCGCCTGGCCGGCGGCAAAGCTTTCATGCCGCAGGCAGGCCGCCAGCAAGGCGCGGTTGGTCGGCAGGCCCAGCAGCTGCAACTGGTCCAGCGCACCGGCCAGCCGGGCGATGGCTTCGCCGCGCGTGGGGGCGTGGGCGATGAGTTTGCCGAGCATGGAGTCGTACAGAGGCGGAACCTCCATGCCTTCAAAAATGGCGTGGTCGAAGCGCACGCCCTCACCCCTGCCCTCTTCCAGAGGGAGAGGGTGAAAGACACGCACAGTGCCGGCATGGGGGATGAAGTCTTCGTCCTCGGCGCACAGGCGCACTTCGATGGCGTGGCCCGCGAACTTCACATCGGCCTGTGCCAGCGGCAGCGGCTCGCCGCGCGCCACGCGAATCTGCCACGCCACCAGGTCCAGGCCTGTGACCATTTCGGTCACGGGGTGCTCCACCTGCAGCCGCGTGTTCATCTCCATCAAATAGAACTCGCCCCCGTCCACCAGAAACTCCACCGTGCCCGCGCCCACATAGCCCGCCGCCTGGGCCAGCTCCACCGCACAGCGGCCCATGCGTTCGCGCAGTGCGGCGTCCACCGCCGGGCTGGGCGTTTCCTCAATGATCTTCTGGTGGCGCCGCTGCACCGAACAATCGCGCTCACCCAGGTGGATGTAGTGGCCGTGCGCATCGGCAAACACCTGCACCTCCACATGGCGCGGGTTCAGCAGCGCGCGCTCCAGCAGCAGCTCGCCATTGCCAAAAGCCGACAGCGCCTCGCTGCGCGCGCTGTGCACCGCCGTCGCGAACTGCGCCATGTCCGTCACCAGCCGCATGCCGCGGCCACCGCCGCCCGCCGCAGCCTTGACCATCACGGGCAGGCCAATGCGCTGCGCCTCAGCCGCAAGCCGCTCGTCCGTCTGGTCGCTGCCGTGGTAGCCCGGCAGGCAGGGCACACCACGCGCCTGCGCGATGGCCTTGGCCGCGCTCTTGCTGCCCAGCTGCCGTATGGCTGCGGGCGGCGGGCCCACCCAGGTGAGCCCTGCGTCCATCACCGCCTGCGCAAATTCGGCGTTCTCGCTGAGAAAGCCGTAGCCGGGGTGAACGGCGTCGGCACCCGTGGCCTTGGCTGCGGCCAGCAGTTTGTCGATGCGCAGGTAGGTGTCCGCCGACGCATTGCCCTGCAACGCGAATGAGCTTGTGGCCTCGCGCACATGCAGGGCTTGCGCATCGGCATCTGAATACACCGCTGCCGTGGCGATTCCCATGGCGTGGGCGGTACGGAAGATGCGGCGAGCAATCTCGCCGCGGTTGGCAACCAGCAGCTTTTTCATGCGACCGCACCTGCAGGCGTGTCGCGCACGCATTCCAGCGAACGCCGTGGAACCGGCTTTGCCGGGCCACAGGCGTTGCCCCCTTGAGGGGGAGGCGGCCGCAGGCCGCTTCGGGGGGGAGTCATTTTTTCGCAATGCCCATGATCTTGGCCAGGATACCCAGCATGACCTCATCAGCCCCCCCGCCAATGGAACCCAGTCGTCCGTCGCGGTACATGCGCGACACCTTGTTCTCCCAGGTAAAGCCCATGCCGCCCCAGAACTGCAGGCAGCCGTCGGGGATGATGCGGTTCAGCCGCCCGGCCTTGAGCTTGGCCATGCTGGCAAGCTCCAGCACGTCCTGCCCGCCCACATACAGCTCGCAGGCCCTGTAGGTCAGCGCGCGCAGGCTTTCCAGCTCGGTCTTCATTTCAGCCAGCTTGAACTGCACGTACTGCTGGTCGGCCAGCACGCCGCCAAACAGCTTGCGCTCCTGCGCCCAATCAATCGTCCAGCCCAGGCAGCGCTCCAGCGACACCAGGCAGCTGGCCGCCGCCCACAGCCGCTCTTCCTGGAACTGCTGCATCTGGTAGATGAAGCCCTGGCCTTCGTTGCCGATGCGGTTGCGCTGGGGCACGCGCACTTCGTCAAAGTAGATCAGGCCGGTGTCGCTGCTGTTCATGCCGATCTTTTTGATCTTCTGCGCCACTTCGATGCCCTTGCGCAGCTTGCCGCCCTCACGCATCGGCACCATGACCAGGCTCTTGTTCTTGTGCTGGGGGCCCTCACCGGTGTTGACCAGCATGCACATCCAGTCGGCCTGCAGGCTGTTGGTGATCCACATCTTCTGGCCGGTGATCACGTAGTCGTCGCCGTCCTTGCGGGCGTAGCTCTTGATGCCGGCCACGTCGCTGCCCGCTGCGGGCTCGCTCACGCCGATGCAGCCCACCATGTCACCGGCAATCGACGGCGCCAGGAATTCACGCTTGAGTTCATCGCTGCCAAAGCGCGCCAGCGCCGGCGTGGCCATGTCGGTCTGCACGCCAATGGCCATGGGCACGCCGCCGCAGTCGATGTAGCCCAGCGTTTCAGCCATGAGCATGGAATACGAATAGTCCAGCCCCATGCCGCCGTATGCCTCGGGCTTGCACAGGCCCAGCAGGCCCAGCCGGCCCAGGCCCTTGAACACCTCGTGCGCAGGGAAGATCTCCGCCGCCTCCCATTCGTCTACATGCGGGTTGATGTGCTCGGCTATGTAGCGCTTGAGGGTCTTCTGGATTTCCAGGTGTTCGTGGGTGTATTGCATGCTTTGTCTCCTACATTCTTCCAACACCAAACTGCACGGGCCGCAGTTGCCGCGCATCCGCGTCCGCACAGGTGTCCAGGCAAAACGCCAGCACCGCGCGTGTGTCGCGCGGGTCGATCACGCCGTCGTCCAGCACCAGGCCGCTGGTGTAGAACGCATCGGCCTGCGACTCGAACACGCTGACGATCTTGTCAAACTGCGCCTGCGATGCGGCGGGGTCAGGCGTGATGCCTTTGCGTGCGAGCGCTGCGTCGGTCACGATCTGCATGGTGCGCGCGGCCTGCTCGCCGCCCATGACGGCCGTTTTGGCGCTGGGCCAGCTGAACAAAAAACGCGGCGCATAGCCGCGCCCGCACATGCCGTAGTTGCCCGCGCCAAAGCTGGCGCCGCACTGGATGGTGATCTGTGGCACGGTGGCGTTCGTCACGGCCTGGATCATCTTGCTGCCGTGCTTGATCATGCCGCCCTGCTCGCTGTCCTTGCCCACCATGTAGCCCGTGGTGTTCTGCAGGTAGATGAGGGGCTGGCCCAGCTGGCACATCCACTGGATGAAGTGCGTGGCCTTGTTGGCGCCGGCCACGTCGATCGGGCCGTTGTTGGTGATGAAGCCCACGGCATGGCCCTCAACGCGCGCCTGCACGCAGACCGTGGCCGCACCGTACAGCGGCTTGAACTCCAGCAGGTCTGAATCGTCCACCAGCCGAGCAATCACCTCGCGCATGTCAACCGGCTCGCGGTGGTGGGCGGGCATGAGGGTGAGCAAATCGTCCAGGGGGTAGCGCGGCGGACTGTTCTGCCCCCCCCGCTGGGGGAGGGCTGGGGTGGGGGCACACCGCCCCACCACCTCCCGCGCAATCCCCAATGCCTGCCGGTCATCCTCTGCCAGGTACTCACCCAGCCCCGAGGTGGACGTGTGCATCTCGGCGCCGCCCAGTTCTTCTTCCGTCGCCACTTCGCCGGTGGCCGCCATCAACAGCGGCGGCCCGGCCAGGAAGGCACGCGAGCGCCCGCGCACCATGATCACCACATCGCTCAAGCCCGGCATGTAGGCACCGCCCGCCGTGCCCGAGCCGTGCTGCACCGTGATCACCGGGATACCCGCCGCCGACAGCCGCGCCAGGTTGCGAAACAGGCTGCCGCCGTGCACAAAGCCCTCCACCCGGTACTTCATGAGGTTGGCCCCGGCACTCTCTACCAGATGGACGAAGGGCAGCTTGTTCTGCAGCGCGATCTCCTGCACGCGCAGGATTTTTTCCAGACCCATGGGCTGAATGGCCCCCGCCTCAATGCCCGAGTCGCTGGCCACCACCATGCAGCGCACGCCGCTGATGCATCCAATGCCGGCCACGATGCCGCCGCCCGGCACGGACGCGGTCGGGTCTTTGGTGTCCTGCAGGAAGCCCGCCAGATTGCACAGCGGTACATACGGCGAGCCCGCGTCCAGCACCAGCGCCACACGCTCGCGCGGCAGCAGCTGGCCGCGCTTGTCGAACACGGGTTTGGATTTGGCCGACGCCTGCGCGGCGCGGTCCTCCAGCGCGCGCAGCTGCGCTATGCGCGCCAGCATGGCGTCGCGCCGCTGCAGGGCTACAGCGCCCGCAGCACTCCACGAACTTTGAAACACCGTCATTTCTGGAACACCTTCGGCGTCTGGTAGCGGTGAAACCCGTCAAACGGTTTCACCGCGTCGCGCTGCTGCACATCTTCTGGCGCCGCCACCTGCCCCCAGCCCATGCGCACCTGCGGCCGCGCGCCGTCCACGCGCATCACCGTGCCGCTGATGAAACTGGCCGCCGGACTCAGCAGGAAGACGATGGCCGCCGACGTTTCCGCCTCGTTGCCAAAGCGGCCCAGCGGGACCGTCTCGCGCATTTCGCGCAGCATGGGGCCGGCCTCGGGTGGGTAATGGTCCATGCCGCTGGACGCGATGTAGCCCGGTGCCACGGCATTCACGCGCACGCCGCTTCTGGCCCATTCCAGCGCGGCCGTTTCCGTGAAGCTCACCATGCCAGCGCGCGCCGCGCCGCTGTGGCCCATGCCGGGCATGGAGCCCCAGATGTCGGCCACGATGTTGACGATGCTGCCGCCCCGGGCCTGCATGGACTGCAGGTAGCATTCGCGCGCCATCAGGAAACCGCCGGTCAGGTTGGTGGCCACCACGGCGTCCCAGCCCTTGGCGCTGATGTTTTCCAGCGGCGTGATGTACTGGCCGCCCGCGTTGTTCACCAGCCCGTCGATACGGCCGTGCGCAATGACGATGGCCGCCACCGTCGTCCTGACCGCCTCTTCGTTGCGGATGTCGCAGGCGTGAAAGCTCACATGGCCCACGTGGCCGCTCGCATCCACAGCGATCTCGGCCGCCACATCCTGCAGCTTGCCCAGGTTGCGCCCGATCAGCACCACATGCGCGCCCAGCGCAGCCAGCTCGTGCGCGGTGCAGCGCCCAATGCCCGAGCCACCACCCGTGACGACGATGACCTTGCCGGCCAGCAGGCCGGGCTTGAATACGGATTGGTAGCTCATGGTGTGCCGTGAATGAACAGCGCCATCGCAGCGTCTGTGAGTTGGTCCAGCGTTGCGCCTTTTTTGCGGTCGTACCACTGCACGGACCAGTTGAGCGCACCAAAAATCATCAGCCGCGCCAGCTTGACATCGGCCCGCAATTGCCCGCTGGCGTGCAGTGCCTTCAGCACCGGCACCCAGGTGGCCTCGTATTCACCCTGCAGCGTGGCCAGCGTAGCGCGCTGGCGCGCGGTGATGGCGCGCGACTCATACAGCATGACGGGGATGAAATCGCTGCCCGGCCCGAGCAGGATGTCAAAGTGGTTGCGGATCAGAACCGCCAGCAGCGAGCGCGGATCAGCCGCAGTTTGCTCACTTTTTTGTAGCGCCTGCGCCTGGCGTGCAATGGCCGAGCGCATGCCCTCTTCCATCACCGCATACAGCAGCGCGCCCTTGCTCTTGAAGTGATAGAACGGCGAGCCGCTTTGCATGCCCACGGCAGCGGCAATGTCGCGCGTGCTGGTGGCGTCAAAGCCCTTGCGCCGGAACAGCCTGGCAGCACCTGCCACCAGCGCCTGCCGCCGGTTGCCGTCGTCGCGGTCTTCCACCGTCTTGCGCGGGCGCCCGCGCGGGCGCTTGGGCGCGGGTTCGGCGGCGGCAACGGGCATGTCCATGGCCACGGACCATAGCAAAACCCGGTATTTTTAGCAAGCGTTTGCTTGGTGAAATTAGTGCGTCTGATTGCGCGCGGACTGGCTCACCCCCTGCGCCAGCAGCATTGTGACCAACATGTTCATGGACACGCCCTCTCGGCGCGCGCGCTGGACCAGGTTGCTGTGCAAGGACTTGGGCACGCGGGTTACAAACCGGCCCGACGCCTGTCCTTCACCCGGTTGCGGGATGGGCAAACCTTCGGCTTCAAGCGCGGCGATGGTTTCCTTCAGCGCATCTTTGCCGTTGCGGATGGCCTCCTGCGGCGTGGCGCCGTCGGAAATGCATTCGTCAAAATCGGTATAGGCAATCAGGTACCCACCGCCCTCCTCTTCACTGAGAGGCCGGATTTCAAACGGGTAATCAAGCAGCTTCGTCATCTGCACTCTCCTTGGGCGGTGCCGTGAGCAGCGCCAGAAACTTCAGTACATACACCGGCTTGATCGGCCGACGGGCAGGCACGGGCAAAGTCTTTCCGTCTGCGCGTATGAAGATGCAATGACTACCACCTTCGTGTCGCCAGGTCAGGCCATGCCGCTTTGCCACGGATTGCAGGTCCACCAATGCCCAGTCGCGCGGATTGGCATGCATACGCTGGATCAACTTGGCAGCAGCGTTCATTCTTTGAATATGATACTGCAGGTGACACTATCGCTGCAATGCTTCGGGCTTCCAGTTACCCGATCCGCTCGGCCCGCTCCATCAGCAGCTCGCGCTCGCGCTCGTTGTGCGCCAGCTCCGCCGCGCGCATGAATTCGGCGCGTGCCTCGTCGTGGCGGCCCAGCTTGGCCAGCAGGTCGCCGCGCACGCTGGGCAGCCAGTGGTAGTTGACCAGCGCCTTGTCGCGCTGCAGCGCGTCGATGATCTCCAGGCCCGCCGCCGGGCCAAACGCCATGCCCACCGCCACCGCGCGGTTGAGCTCCACCACGGGCGACGGCGCGGTTTGCGCCAGCGCGTCGTACAGCGCGGCGATGCGCGCCCAGTCGGTCGCGTCGCCCGTGGGCGCGCTCGCGTGGCAGGCGGCAATGGCGGCCTGCAGCGCATAGGTGCCCATGGGCCGGCCCTGGGCCTGGCACAGGGCCTGTGCCCGCTCCAGCGCAGCCAGGCCGCGGCGGATTAACAGGCGGTCCCAGCGCGCGCGGTCCTGGGCCATCAACAGCACGGGGCGGCCCGCCGCATCCACCCGCGCAGCGCTGCGTGATGCCTGCAGCTCCATCAGCGCCGCCAGGCCATGGGCCTCGGGCTCGGTGGGGGCCAGCTCGGCCAGCATGCGGCCCAGGCGCAGGGCTTCCTGCGTCAAGGCCGGGCGCATCCAGTCCTCACCGGCGGTCGCGGTGTAGCCCTCGTTGAACACCAGGTACACCACCTCCAGCACCGACGCCAGCCGGTCGGCCAGCGCGTTGGCACGCGGCAGCTCAAACGGCACCTTCGCCTCGCTCAGCGTTCGCTTGGCACGAACGATGCGCTGGGCAATCGTGGGCTCGGGCACCAGGTAGGCGCGGGCAATTTCATGCGTGGTCAGCCCACCCAGCAGGCGCAGCGTCAGCGCCACCCGCGCTTCGGTGGACAGCACCGGGTGGCAGGCGGTAAAGATGAGGCGCAGCAGGTCGTCGCCAATGTCGTCCTGGCGCGATGCGTCCAGTGCGTCGACAAAGTCGGGCACGATCAGGGCCTGCTGCGCCTGCAGGTCGTGGCCCAGTTCCTCGAGCTTCTCGCCCTGCATTTTCAGGTGCCTCAGGTGGTCCAGCGCGCGGCGCTTGGCGGCCGTGACCAGCCACGCGGCCGGCTTGTCGGGCACCCCATCGCGCGGCCAGTGCTCCAGCGCCGCCACCAGCGCGTCCTGCGCCAGCTCTTCGGCCAGGCCGATGTCGCGCACCATGCGCGCGACGGTGGCAACAATCTTGGCCGATTCAATGCGCCAGACGGCGGAGATGGCCTCGTGGGTGGCGGAGTGCACTGGAAGATTTCCTTGTCAGGCCTGGGGCGGTACGGCACCGGGGTCCATGTACATCACTTCCCACATGTGGCCGTCCAGGTCGGTGAAGCCGTGGCCGTACATGAAGCCGTGGTCCTGCGCGGGCATGGGGGCGGTGCCGCCGGCGGCCAGGGCCTTTTTGACCAGGTCGTCCACCTCATCGCGGCTGGCGCATGACAGGCAGATCAGCACTTCGGTGCCCCTGGTGGCATCAGCAATGGGCTTGTTGGTAAAGCCCTGGAAAAACGGCTCGACCAGCAGCATGACGTAGTTGTGGTCCTCGCTCACCACCATGCAGGCACCCTGCTCGTTGGTGAATTGGGGGTTGAATGAAAAGCCCAGGCTTTTGAAGAACGCCTGGCTGCGTTCCATGTTCTTGATGGGCAGGTTGACAAACATCTGGCGGTTGCTCATGTGATTCTCCGTTGAAGATGCGATGTTGGCTTGAAACTCCAGTGCCACCGCGGAACCGGCTGCGCCGGTCCGCCGGTGGCGCCCCCCAGTGGGGGGAAGCGGCCCGTCAGGGCCGCATCGGGGGGCGTTCCATCTCATACAGCTGGCGTACCTCGATCACGGCCGGCGCGCCCTCGCCCACGGGGTTGGGGAAGCGGCGCGACCATTCCAGCGCCTCTTCGCGGCTGCGCACCTGGATGGTGGTGAAGCCTGCGATCAGCTCCTTGCTCTCGGCAAAGGGGCCGTCCACCACGGTGCGCTTTTGCCCGTCGTACTGGATGCGCCAGCCCTTGCGGCTGGGCTGCAGGCCGCTGGCGTCCAGCAGCACGCCGGCCTTGGACAGCTGCTCGTGGTAATCGGCCATGGCGGCCATGAGTTTCTCGTCGGGGCTTTGCAGGGTGGTCTCGGCCTCGAACTCGGGGTTGGACTTGACGATGATCATGTATCGCATGTCGGACTCCTGGTCAGATGGGCGCCGGAATGGCGCCCCTGACTGCACGACGAACCGCGCGACGGGTTCTCGACAGGGCCGGCTGATTTTTTTGCGGGCGGCTCAGGCGGCGGCCACCCTGTCGTCGTAACAGGGGGCGAAGGCGCGCACTTCCACCGTGGCCCACTGCGCGGCCGGGCACTCACGGGCGATGGCCACCGCTTCTTCAAAGCTGGCGCAGCTCAGGATGAAAAAGCCGCCGATCATCTCCTTGGCCTCGGCAAACGGGCCGTCCAGCACCTGGGCCTTGCCGCCCGCGTAGCTCACGCGCGCGGCCTGGCGGTGCGACGCCAGGGACTCGGTGGCCTTGAGCAGGCCGCGGGCCTTCAGGCTGTCGCCAAATTTCAGCATCTGCGCATAGGCGTCACGGCCCTGCGCTTCGGTGCGCTCCTGGCGCTGGCCGGTGGGCTCAAGGATAAGGAGCATGTAAGTCATTACGGTTCTTTCGTATGTCAGCTGCGGATCATACGGAGCCACCCCACCCGCCATCAACTACCTGTGAGGTACACATAAAGACCTTCAATGGGCCGGCGCTGGTCTTCGCGGATCGGTGCTCGCACGGTATGGCCGACCTGCATGCCATGGGCCTGGGCCAGCCGGCGCACATAGGCTTCTGAATGGGCATAGCGCAGGCTGGGCATCAGGCGCAGGTCTTCGTCCCCCGGCAGCTCTTCCACACTGAAGGCAAACAGGCCGCCCGGTGCCAGCACGCGCGCCACCCCGGCAAACACCGGCTCCAGCGCCCCGACATAAATGAACACGTCCGCGGCCAGCACCAGGTCGTCCTGCCGCAGAGTGCTGGTCAGCCATGGCGTGATGTCGGCATGGACCAGGTCGTCATAGGCGCCGCAAGCGCCAGCCTGCGCGAGCATGCGCGACGAAAGGTCCACACCGGTGATGCGCTCAGCCCCGCGCCCGCGCACCATCGGGCCGCACAGGCCCGTGCCGCAGCCCAGATCCAGCACCGACCGCCACCGGCCGCCGGCCGCGCGCGGCGGCAGGTTTCGCACCAGCACCTCGTGCGCCTGGTAGCGCAGCGCGCCGGTCAGGTGGCCCTGAAAATCATCGGCATAGGAGTCAAACAGCGCTTCCACATACTCGCGCGGCGGCGCATCGGGCGTGCTGCCGCCGCGCACCGACGCCAGGTAATAGCGGTGCAGGTCGTCGTCCGCGCCCAGGGCGATCGCGCGCTCAAAGCAGCCGGCGGCTTCTTCAAGCTGGCCCAGCTCGCGCATCACGCCGCCCAGGCGGCTCCAGCCTTCGGTCAGGTCGGGGTTGATCTGCAGCGCCCTGTCAAAGGCCTTGAGGGCGTCTTCCATGCGGCCGGTTTCGGCGCAGGCGGTGCCCAGGTGGCCCCAGGCATCAGCATGGCCAGGCTCGGCGGCTGTGGCCTGCTGCAGCGCCGGCAAGGCCTCTTCATATTTGCCAAGGCGTACCCGCGTGGCGCCCAGGTTGGCCAGCACCGAGGGGCGCCCGGGCGCCAGGGCCAGCGCGGCTTCAAAGCTGCGTTCGGCGTCACTCAGGCGTGATGCCTCGAAATGGACTACGCCATCCAGGAAGTGCTGGCGCGCTTGGGCCATGGAGTCGCTCATGGGGCTAGCCTACACCAGCCTTGGGTCGCAGACTCGCCTTATCCAGCAGGTGGTCATGCCGGGCTTGACCCGGCATCCATGGGGCGCCAGCAAGGGTGTGGTCGAACGGGACATGGATTGCGGGTCGAGCCCGCAATGACAATGGTGGATGGGGCGGCGCCCGACGACAGGGCTATAGCGACTGGACAGCCTTGGCCACTGCCTCGGCAAAGGCGGCGTCGTTGATGTGAAAGGGCAGCTCCACCAATTGGTGGGCAGCCGACACCACAAAGTGCGACCGCAACGTGTCAAACAACACGGCATTGGCAGCAGGGTCGTGAAACGGCTGACCCGGTGCGTCCAGCATCGACAAGCCGCCCAGCGGCAGCAGCAGCCGCACCGGCCCGCGGGCGCGATTGAGCTGCTGCGCCAGCCGCAAACCGGCCGCCTGCAGCTCCTGTGCGTTGCTGCGCATCAGCGTCACGTTGGCGTTGTGCACATGAAACAGCCGGCCCCGGTGCTGCCCGGGGATGGTGGCCGGGGCGCCCCAGTTGATCATGTCCAGCGCGCCGACCGAGCCCACCCAGGGCAGGCCGTATCTGGCGGCGGCGTCCAGCCGGTCGGGGCCAGCGTCACACACACCGCCGGCCAGGTGCTGGCCGACTTCGGTGGTGGTGATGTCCACCACCATCTCCAGCATGCCTGCGGCGGCCAGCGCCTCCAGCGTGCGGCCGCCCGCGCCGTTGGCATGGAACACCTGGGCATCGTAGTCGTCCTGCAGCAGGGCCCGCACCGCCTGCACGCAGGGCGTGGTCACACCGAACATGCTCAGGCCGATGGAAGGTTTGTCGTGTGTATCCGCCTGCGGCACCCGGTGCACCAGCATGCCCGCCATGGCGTGCGCGGCATTGGCCAGGATGGTGCGCGACAGCCGGTTGAGCCCGGCAATGTCGGTCACGGGGTACATCAGCGTCATGTCGGTCACGCCCACATAGGCCGATACATCGCCTGCGGCCATGGTGGACACCAGCAGCTTTGGCATGCCGATGGGCAACAGGCGCATGGCGGGTGCCACCATGGAGCTGCCGCCCGAGCCCCCCACACCCAGCATCCCGTCGATGTCGCCCGCGCCCAGCCGATCACGCACCAGGTTGCCCAAAGCCTGGCTCATGGCGATCACGGCCACGCCACGGTCTGTGGCTTCAAACACGGCGGCCTCGCCACCCGGGTGGTGGCGCGCCACGTCACGCGCGCCGATGTCGGCCACGCCGGGCGCGCTGCGCGTGCCGATGTCCACGGTGACCACGCGCACGCCTGCTGCGCGCAGCAGGCCCGCGAGGTAATCCAGCTCGGCCGCCTTGGTGTCAAAGGTGCCGACGACCCAGGCCGTGGGGGCGTTCACAGCTTGCCGGCAGCGCGTGCATCCACGCACTCGAAAAAGGTGCGGAAGGTCGCGGCCACGCGCTCCCGCGCCGCAGCCTCCTGGTCGGCGGGCACGTCAAACGTGGCCCACCATTCGCCAAAGCAGCGGTTGCCCTCGGTCACGGGCAGCAGGTGCATCTCGGCCACATAGTTTTTCCAGTCGGCGTCGATGTGCAGGATGCGGTAGCGGCAGCGGTGTTCGTCGTCGGACAGGGCCAGCAGCTCCTCGCGCAGATAACCACCACCGTCGCGCACGGTGAAGTGGCGCACGCAGCCCACCTGGTCGCTCGGCTTGCCGTCCTCAATGTAGGACTTTTCAAAGAAGGGGTGGTAGTTGCCCAAGGCGCCGAAGTCGCGCAGCAGGCCCCAGGCCTGTTCCAGCGTCGCATTCATCACCGCACTCACATAGACCCTGGCCATATCTTGTCTCCTGATTTTTCAAAATTGCGTCAGAACGTCAGCTGCTTGTAGCGTTCCACATGCGATTTGATCGCAATTTCAGTGGGCAGCCGTTCCATGCTGCTGGCGCCATAAAAGCCGTTGCAGTGCATGCTGTGCTTGAGCACATAGGCCACATCCTCGGGCGACGAGATCGGGCCGCCGTGGGCTATGACGATCACGTCCTTGCGCACGCGCCGCGCCGCCTCGCCCCATTCGTCAATCAGCTTGACCGAGTCGGCCAGCGATTTGGCCGTGGTGGCGCCGATGGTGCCGCCAGTGGTCACGCCCATGTGCGGCACGATGAAATCAGCGCCGGCTTCAGTCATGGCCACGGCTTCTTCAGCCGAGAACACATAGGGCGTGGTCAGCAGGTCAATCGCATGGGCCTGGCCGATCATCTCGACCTCGGTGGAGAAGTTGATGCCGGTTTCCTCAAGGCTCTGGCGGAAGGTGCCGTCGATGATGCCCACGGTGGGGAAGTTCTGCACACCCGAGAAGCCCAGCTCCTTGAGCTTTTTCAGGAACACCGGCATCACGATGAACGGGTCGGTGCCGTTCACCCCGGCGATCACCGGCGTCTTTTTGGCCACGGGCAGCACCTCGCCCGCCATTTCCAGCACGATGTCGTTGGCATTGCCGTAGGCGAGCAGCCCGGCAGACGACGCGCGCCCGGCCATGCGGTAGCGGCCCGAGTTGTAGATCACGATCAGGTCGATGCCCGCGGCCTCCTCGCACTTGGCCGAGATGCCGGTGCCGGCGCCGCCGCCGATGATGGGCTCGCGCCGTCGGACCATGTCCTGGAATTTGGCCATCAAGGCCTGGCGTTCAAAACGCGGCATAAAAATCTCCTTCGAAACCGGGGTTACGAGCCGTCACGCGCGCGCGGGCGCAGCGCCGCCACGGCGCCGGCAATGCCACTGCGAAACGACAGCACGCACACAATGAAAATCAGCCCGGTGACCAGCGTCACCCAGCCACCAAATGCATCCAGGTAGTACTGCAGGGCCACCACCACCGCCGCGCCAATGGCCGGGCCGAAAACGGTGTGCATGCCGCCCAGCAGCGCCATCAGCACCACGTCGCCCGACAGGTGCCAGTGCACGTCGGACAGCGCCGCCAGCTGGAACACCAGCGCCTTCATGGAGCCTGCCAGGCCCGACAGCGCGGCCGACAGCACAAACAGCATGAGCTTGTAGCGCTCCACCGGGTAGCCCAGCGAACGGGCGCGCGGCTCGTGCTCGCGGATGGCCACCACGATGTGGCCAAACGGCGAATGCACCACGCGGTGGATCAGCCACAACGCACCCAGCGTCAGCGCCAGCACCAGGTAGTACATGGCGAAGTCGCGGCGCAGGTCGATCAGGCCGAACAAAGTGCCGCGCGGGATCTGCTGCATGCCGTCTTCTGCGCCGGTAAACGGCAGCTGCAGAAAGATGAAATACACCATCTGCGCCAGCGCCAGCGTGATCATCGACAGGTAAATGCCCTGGCGGTGGATGGCCAGCGCGCCAAAGATCGCCCCCAGCAACGCCGCGGCTGCGGTACCGAGCAACAGGGCCAGCTCGGGCGGCAGGCCCCAGAGCTTGGCGGCCACGCCCGTCATGTAGGCCGCGCTGCCAAAGAACGCTGCATGGCCGAAGGACATCATGCCGCCAAAGCCCAGCAGCAGGCTGTAGGCACAGGCAAACAGCGCCATGCACAGGAGCTTCATGACAAAGATGGGGTACACCACCTGGGGCACCCAGGGCACCAGCGCGAGCGCCAGCACCAGCACCACCGCGGCGGGCTTGAAGGCGCGGGACAGGTCGAGCGTCATGCCGAGCCCTCCCGGCCAAAGAGACCCCGCGGGCGCAGCAGCAGCACCAGGGCCATCACCACAAAGATCACGGTGGTGGAGGCTTCGGAATACAGCACCTTGGTCAGGCCCTCAATCACGCCAATGCCCAGTGCCGTGACGATGGAACCAAACACCGAGCCCATGCCGCCGATCACCACGATGGCAAACACGATGATCACCAGGTTGGAGCCCATGCCTGAGTTCACATGGAGGATGGGGGCGGCCAGCACGCCGGTGAAGGCCGCCAGCGCAATGCCGCCGGCGTAGGTCAGCGTCAGCAGGCGCGGCACATCCACGCCAAACGATTGCGTCAGCACCGGCCGCTCGGTGGCGGCGCGCAGGCGCGCACCCAGCGGTGTGCGCTCGATCAGCCACCAGGTCAGCACACAGGCGGCCAGCGCCGCCGCAATGACCCAGGCGCGGTAGATCGGCAGCACCATAAAGCCCAGGTTGAACACGCCGCGCAGGCTCTCGGGCACCGGGTAGGGCTGGCCGGACGTGCCGAACATCACGCGAAAGCCGCCCTCCAGCACCAGCACCAGGCCAAAGGTCAAAAGCAGCCCGTAGATCGGGTCCAGCCCGTACAGGCGGCGCAGCAGCGTGCGTTCAAACAAGCCGCCGGCCGCACCCACCACCAGCGGCACCAGCAGCAGCGCCACCCAGTAGCCCAGGCCCAGGTAGCGCTGCAGCACCCAGGCGCCAAAGCCCCCGACCATGAAGAACGCACCGTGCGCAAAATTCACGATGCGCAGCAGGCCGAAGATCACCGCCAGCCCCAGGCTGAGCACCGCATAAAAGCAGCCGTTGACCAGGCCCAGCATGAGCTGGCCCGCCAGCACCGGCAGCGGCAGGCCGAATACCTCAGTCATGGCAGCTCCTTGTGCCTATCATCTGCGGTCGATGGCAAAACATCCCGATATCTCCCGTGAAACCCATGTGCTGGGCGACGCCACCGTGCAGGTCGTGGTGCGCGCCGAACATTGCGATGCACTGGCCGCGCGCCACATCGCCCACGTGGCCGTGGTGGACGCGGCCGCGCCCTATACGGTGGTGCGCACGCACCTGAGCGGCGCCTTCATGCAGGTGTGCCTGAGCGGTGAAGGCCAGACCCTGCTGGACGGCCGCTGGTACCCGCACAAACCCGGCAGCGTGAGCTTTGCCCCCGCCCATGTGCTGCACGCCTTTCATTGCGTGCCGGGCAAGCGATGGCGGCTGGCCTGGGTGCGCTTCATGCCGCAGTCGGTGCATTCGGTGGACGGCGCCATGGCCCCCACCATGAGCCCGTTTGACGGCCAGGTGCTGGAGCACGCCATCCTGGGCCTGGCCGGCGAGATGCAGGGCGCGGCCGACCCCGGCACCTGCGTGGTGTGGGTGGACGTGATCGAGCGCTACGTGGCCCGCATCCTGGCGCCGCTGGAACGCGAGCCGCGCCTGGTGCAGGTCTGGAACGCCGTCAAGGCCGACCTGGCGCGCGACTGGTCGCTGGGCGACCTGGCCACGCTGGCCAACACCAGCGAAGAGCATTTGCGGCGCCTGTGCCAGAAGAGCCTGGGCCGAAGCCCCGGCAAGCAGCTGGCTGCGCTGCGCATCGCGCACGCCGCCCACCTGCTGGCCACCACGCCAGCCAAGATCGAGGCCATTGCCCACAGCGTGGGCTACGCCAACCCGTTCGCGTTTTCCAACACATTCAAGCGCCTGACCGGTTTTCGGCCATCGGACTACCGGGCCAAGCCAAGGTCCTTTTGAGCGCGAAGCACGTCGGGGGTGTTTCATCTACACCCCGATGCGCGCCGTGACGGCGTCAAAGTCGCGCAGCAGCGTGGCCGCGTCATAGGTATCCGTCACGCGGCCGGATTCCATCAGGTAGTGCCTGTCGGCCAGCTCGGCGGCAAAGTGCACGTTCTGCTCGACCAGCAGGATGGTGTAGCCCCGGCCCTTGAGCTTGCGGATCAGCTCGCCGATGCGGTCCACGATCACAGGCGCCAGGCCCTCTGTGGGTTCGTCCAGCAGCAGCAGCCGGGCGCCGGTGCGCAGGATGCGGGCGATCGCCAGCATCTGCTGCTCGCCGCCCGACAGATGCGTGCCGGCCGAGCGTGCACGCTCGGCCAGGTTGGGGAACAGCGCGTACAGCTCGTCTTCCGTCATGCCGCCTTCGGCCACCACGGGCGGCAGGCGCAGGTTTTCGCGCACCGTCAGCGTGGCATAGATGCCGCGGTCATCAGGGCAAAACGCCAGCCCCATGCGGCCGATATGGTGCGGCGCGCGGCCCAGCAGCTCCTGCCCCTGGAACAGGATCGAGCCCTGGCACGGGTTGACCATGCCCATCACTGTCTTGAGCAGCGTGGACTTGCCGGCGCCGTTGCGCCCCAGCAGCGTAACGAGCTCGCCCGCGTGCAGCTGCAGGCTGGTACCGTGCAGCGCCTGGCTGGGGCCGTACCAGGCGCACAGGTCCTTGATTTCGAGCAGCGGCGCGGTCATGGCGCCGCCCCTGCCGCATGGTGCTTGCGCTGGCCCGCGTGGCCGTGGCCCAGGTAGGCCTCCACCACGCGCGGGTCGCGCGACACGGTGGCGTAATCACCCTCTGCCAGCACCTCGCCGCGCGCCAGCACGGTGATGCGGTCGCACAGGTCGGCCACCACCGAGAGGTTGTGCTCCACCATCAGCACGGTGCGGCCCTGCGCTGCGCGGCGGATCATCTGCGCCGCGCCGGCAATGTCTTCGGCGCCCATGCCGGCCATGGGTTCGTCCAGCAGGATCACGCGCGGCTCAAGCGCCAGCGTGGTGGCCAGCTCCAGCGCGCGCTTTCGGCCATAGGGCAGCTCGCCCGCCGGGTGGCCGGCCCATTGCGACAGGCCGGCTTCTTCCACCAGCGCCTGGGTGCGCGCATCGTGCACCTTCAGTACACGGTCGCTGCGCCACCAGTCCATCGAGTGGCCGCGGCTGCGCTGCACGGCCAGGCGTACGTTCTCAAACACGCTGAGCTTGCCAAACACGGCCGATATCTGGAACGACCGCACCAGCCCCCTGCGCGCCACCGCATCGGCAGGCGTGCGGGTGATGTCCTGCCCGTCGTAGCGGATGGTGCCCTCAGTCGCGTCAATGAAGCGCGTGAGCAGGTTGAAGCAGGTGGTCTTGCCCGCACCGTTGGGGCCGATCAGCGCGTGGATGTGGCCCTGCTGCACCGACAGGCTCACGCCGCGGACGGCGTGAAACCCGTTGAAGGTGCGCGACAGCCCCTGCGTTTCAAGAATGGCAGTCATGAAAATCCTGGTACATCACAGGCTGGGGCACACCCCCCCGGCCTTGCGGGGAAACAGCGTATCAGCGCTTGACCAGGTAGCAGGTGCTTTGCGACAGCGGCATGAAGGCCTGCTCGGCAGGAATGGTCTTGATCAGCTTGAGGTAGTCCCAGGCGTATTTGGACTCTGACGGGCTCTTGACCTCCCACAGGTACATGTCGTGCATCATGCGGCCGTCCACGCGGATCTTGCCGTTCTTGGCAAACATGTCGTTGATGGGCATCTCGCGCATCTTGGCCGACCCGCGTCCGGGTCGTCCGTGCGTGCGGCCTGCACCGCCTTCAGGTAATGCAGGGTGGACGAATAGTCGCCCGCGTGCGCCATGTTGGGCATCTGGCCCACGCGCTGCATGTAGCGCCGGGCAAAGGCGCGCGACTCGTCGTTCATGTCCCAGTACCAGGCGTTGGTCAGC
>JBEIPU010000133.1:0-11857 GCA_040376925.1 Caenimonas sp.
CCGGGCAGCCGCATCATCGACATCCACGAATACCTGCTGGAAAAGGGCATCACGCTGACCAGCAAGGACGCCTACCTGTACCACGACCCCTGCCACAGCCCCATGAAGCTGCAGGACCCCATGAAGACCGTGAAGGCGCTGGTAGGCGACAACGTGCTCAAGAACGAACGCTGCTGCGGTGAATCGGGCACGCTGGGCGTGACACGCCCGGACATCTCCACCCAGGTTCGTTTTCGCAAGGAAGAAGAGCTGCGCAAGGGCGAAGCCCAGCTGCGCAGCGGCGGGCAGGTTGCAGCAGGCGCCAACGTCAAGATCCTGACCAGCTGCCCCAGCTGCCTGCAGGGCTTGACCCGCTATGGCAACGACCTGAACAACGGCCTGCTGGAGGCCGACTACATCGTGGTCGAGATGGCCAACCAGATCCTGGGCGCCGACTGGATGCCGCAGTACGTTCAGGCCGCCAACAACGGCGGCATCGAGCGCGTGCTGGTCTGAGCATGGCGGCACCGGCCTGCAGCCTGTGTGAGTCGGACGGCGGCGCGCTGGTGCACCGCGCGCAGCGGTTTCGCGTGGTGCGCGCTGACGAGCCGGGCTTTGCGGCGTTTTACCGGGTGATCTGGAACGCGCACGCGGCCGAATTTTCCGACCTGGCTGCGCACGAACGGCAGCTGTGCATGGACGCCGTGGTGACTGTGGAGCAGGCGTTGCGCCGGCATCTGCAGCCCACCAAGGTCAACCTCGCGTCCCTGGGCAACATGGTGCCCCATGTGCATTGGCATGTGATTGCCCGGTTTGACTGGGACAGCCATTTCCCGGCGCCGGTGTGGGCCGCCGCGCAGCGCGAGTCACCGTCGGGGCCTTTCGCAGGTGTGGTCGCCCGGCGGGACGCCACCGAGGCCTGGATGGTGGAAAACCTGCAAATGCTGGCTGCTTAAATCGCCCGGGTTCGTGAAATCCGCACGCTTGGCCGTGCTGGCCGTTTGCCGCCTGGGGACTTTTTGCCTAGGCGCAAGGCCGAAAACCACCTACAGTCTGGGTATATTTCGTAAGCGTGTGTGCAAAGATTTTCCGGAGGTTGCGATGTCCGCCCCACATGTTCATCCCAGGCGACTGGCTCCAGTAGCACTGGGCATCTGCATGCTGCTGGCTGCGGTCGGCAGCCATGCGCAGACCGCAGGCGAAGTCGAGTTCGCGCGGGGTGTCGGTTTTGCCCAGACCCCGGGGCAGACACCACGCACGCTGGGCAAGGGCATGGAGCTCAAGGAAGGCGACCGGCTCACCACCGCCGACGGCGCCTCCGCCATCATCAAGCTGGCCGACGGCACCCGCATGACCGTGCGGCCCAATTCCGAACTCGTGCTGCAGCAGTACCAGTTCAAGGAAAACGCGCCCGACAACAGCATGCTCATGCAGCTTGTGCGCGGCGGCTTCCGGGCCGTCACAGGGCTGATTTCAAAGAGCTCGCCCAACGCGGCGCGCGTCCAGACCAATACGGCCACCATTGGCATCCGTGGCACCGACTTTGACGCGCGCGTGTGCGCCAAGGACTGCGGTGCCGAATCGGCCAAGGTGGCTGACGCCTCGCGGCCCAATGCCGTGCTGGCCAGCGCCAAGGTCGTGTCGGCCCAGGGCGATGTGAACGCGGTGGACGGCGCCGGCCAGCGTCGCCGCCTGGTCGACGGCGGCAGCATCTACCCGGGTGACATGGTGGAAACCGGCGCCGGCACCCGTGCGGTGCTGGTGTTTCGCGACCAGTCGCGCATGTCGCTGGGCTCGGGCACCAAGTTCCGCGTGGACAACTTCGTCTTTGACGAAAAGAACGCGGGCGAAGGCCGCTTCCTGGTGTCGCTGCTGCGCGGCTCGGTGCGTGCCCTGACGGGCCTGATCGCCAAGGCCAACAACCGCAATGTCGGCTTCAGCACCGCCACGGCCACCATCGGTATCCGTGGCTCGGGTGGTGACATCAGCTGCACCGGCGCCTGCGCGGGCGAGCCCGGCGGCAATGATGCCGGCCTGAGCGTGTTCACCTGGCTGGGCTCCTTCACCGTTACGCCGCAGGGGCAGTCGGCCCTGCAGGTGCTGCAGGCGGGCCAGGGGCTGTTCATTTCGCCATCGGGCATCCGCCCGATCGCCACGCAGCCGCCCATGGAAGGCCCGCGCCCCGACCAGCTCAATGTGCCCCAGGGCACGCTGGACAAGTTGTTTGCAAGCAACAACGTGGCTGATACGGAAGAAGGCCTGTTTGTCTTCGTGCGTGACGGTCACATCGAGATCGCCAGCAAGAACGAAGTGCTGCACCTGGGCAAGGGCGAAGCCGGCTTTGCCAACAACAACGGCGACACAGCCCGGCCCAACGTCATCCCCAAGTTCATCCAGTTCGACAACCTCCCGTTGCCCACCACCAAGAACCCTCTGCTGGTCAGTGTTCTGGCTGATTCCGGCATCAAGACCGCCAAGCAGTGCAATTGAAAGCGTTACCAGGCGTGACAAGCCTGGTGGCGGGGTGCGACAATTTCAGTCAGTGCTGACTGACTTGATAGGGTGAACAACAAGATGATTCAAGGCGCAAGCAAACGTGGCGGCAGCTTCCGCCGCTCGCAGGTGGCTGCGGCGGCTGTGCTCGCGGGCCTGGCCGCAACCGCGCTGGCCCAGGCGCCGGCACCTGCTCCCACACCCGCCCCGGCACCCGCGCCGCTGGCTGCAGCACCCGCACCCGTATTTGCGATCAAGGGCTTCAAGATCACCGGCGACAACCCGCTGGGCGACGGCGACACGACGCGCATCCTGGCGCCGTACCTGCGGGCCGACGCCAGCATGGACACCTTGCAAAAGGCCACTTCGGCGCTGGAAGAGGCCTTGCGGGCCAAGGGCTTTGGCCTGCACCGCGTGGCCTTGCCGCCGCAGGAGGTGGGCGATACCGTCACCCTGGAGATCGTCAAGTTCACCATCAGCAAGCTGACGATTGAAGGCGCCAGCATCTACAGCGAGGCCAACATCCGTCGCAGCATCCCGGAGCTGCGTGAAGGCCACACGCCCAATTTCAAGACGATGGCCGTGCAGACCGCCATTGCCAACGAAAACCCCAACAAGCAGGTCCAGGTAGGCATCAAGGAGGCCGAGGAGCCCGACAAGATCGACGCTACCCTGACCGTCAAGGAAAGCCGGCCGTGGACATTCGCGCTGGCCCTGTCCAACGGTGGGTCGGAATCCTCCGGCAAGGACCGCTTCACCGTGACCGGCGGGCACACCAACCTGTTCGACCTGGACCACCAGTTCACCGGCGCCTACACCACGTCCATCGAGCGCTTCAGCGACGTCAAGCAGCTGGGTCTGCAATACCGCGTGCCGCTGTACACGCTGGGCGGGGTGCTGGGCTTGAGCTACACCCGCTCGGACGTGGTGGGTAATTTTGGTGTGTTCACCAGCACCGGTGCCGGTCATACCTTCGGCGCCAGCTACACGGCCTACCTGCCGCCTGAAGGCGGGCGGCGCAGTTACGTGACCGTGGGTTACGACGACAAGGTCTTCAACGCCTCCAAGATCAACGACATCCCGGTCCCCGGCCAGGTCACGCGGCGCAGCCGGCCGGTGACGCTGGGCTACAACGCCCGCACCGAGTCCGATACGTCCGTATGGGGCTACAACGTGGAACTGGCGGCCAACACCAGCAGCGGCACCGGCAACGACCTGGCGTCCTACCAGACGGAAGATCCCCGTATCACGACGACGCGCTGGAAGGCGCTGCGCGCGGGCATCAACTATTCGGCCAGCTTCGCGGGCAACTGGCTGTGGAGCGCACGTTCACAGATGCAGTACAGCCCTGACGTGCTGATCTCCGGCGAGCAGTTCGGCATTGGCGGCTCCACATCGGTGCGCGGCACCGAGAGCGAACGCCCTATCTCCGGTGACCGCGGCCTGTCGGCGTCGCTGGAGGTGACCACGCCTGAATTCCTGCCGGGCCTGCGCCTGGCCGGGTTTGTAGACGCCGGCTGGCTGGGCAACAACAGCCCCAACGGCACGTCCAAGCCGTCCAGCGACCGGCTGGCCGGGCTCGGGCTGGGCCTGCGCTACGGCAACGGCCCGGTGTCAATCACCGCCGACTACGGCCGGCTGGTGCGTGGCAGCAATGTGCCGCTGACCATCAACACCGGCTCGCCCCAAAAGGGCGACGAGAAGCTGTACCTCAACATGTCGGTGCGGTTCTGAACACCATGGCAGGCTTGCAGGCCGGTGCGCCCACCCCCGTCTCCCTCACGGTTCACAACCAGTCCAGAGTGCTGGAGGTGGCGTTTTCCGACGGCGCGTCATTCCGCATCCCGTTCGAGCTGATGCGGGTGTATTCGCCGTCGGCCGAGGTGCAAGGCCATGGCCCCGGCCAGGAAGTGCTGCAGACCGGCAAGCGCCATGTGGATCTGGTGGGGCTGGAGCCGGTGGGCAACTACGCCGTGCAGCCGGCTTTTTCGGACGGGCACGACAGCGGGCTGTTTTCCTGGGCCTACCTCTACGAGCTGGGCGCGCGCCAGGACCAGCTGTGGGCCGAATACGGCGAGCGCCTGGCCGCGGCCGGCGTGGACCGCGACGCCCCCATGGCGCCCAAGGGCGGCCACGCCTGCGCGAGCCATTGACAGGCACGTCGCACGGCAGCCGTCTGCGTTTCGTCATATTCCCGACAGATTCCCTGCTTTGGTGCGGGGTTGTCCGGGCCACGCACCTGATTCGGCCCTAGCATTCCGGGATGGCCACCACGCATTTCGGATTTGAATCGGTTCCCGAGGATGACAAGGCGCGCCGCGTGCGCGGTGTGTTTGATTCTGTTGCACCGCGCTACGACATCATGAACGACCTGATGTCCATGGGGCTGCACCGCGCCTGGAAGGCCTACACCGTGCTGGTGGCCAACCTGCGCGAAGGCGCGCGCGTACTGGACATCGCAGGCGGCACGGGCGACCTGGCGCTGGCCTTTGCCAAAAAAGTGGGCGCGAGCGGCCAGGTGGTGCACACCGACATCAACGAAGCCATGCTGCGCACCGGGCGCGACCGCCTGCTCAACGCCGGCGTGGCCGTGCCCACGCTGGTGTGCGACGCTGAAAAGCTGCCGTTTCCCAATGGCCATTTTGACGCCGTGAGCGTGGCCTTTGGCCTGCGCAACATGACCCACAAGGACGCCGCGCTGGCCGAGATGAACCGCGTGCTCAAGCCCGGCGGCAAGCTGCTGGTGCTGGAATTTTCCAAAGTGGCGCGCCCGCTGGAGAAGGTCTACGACTGGTATTCATTCAGCGTGCTGCCCCGTCTGGGCAAGCTGGTAGCGGGCGACGACGCCAGCTACCGCTACCTGGCTGAATCCATCCGCATGCATCCGGGCCAGCAGGAGCTCAAGGCCATGATGAAAAAAGGCGGTTTCGGCCATGTGGATTGCCACAACCTCACCGGCGGTGTGGTGGCCCTGCATGTTGGAATCAAGTGTTGAAGTTATCCGGAGGTGACATGAAGTTCCTGTCCTTGATTCTTGCGGCCGTGATGCTCGTCGCCACCGCCGAGGCCGAGGCCAAGCGCCTGGGCGGCGGCAAGACGCTGGGCCGCCAGTCCAGCAACGTGACGCAACGCGACGCCGCCCCCGCGACACCCGCCGCCCCGGCACAAAACGCCACCAACGCCGCCGCGGCCAAGCCCGCTGCCGCCGCGCCGGCCGCCGCCGCGCCCAAACGCCCCTGGGGCGCCATGCTGGGCGGCCTGGCCGCGGGCCTGGGCCTGGCCTGGCTGGCCAGCAGCCTGGGTTTTGGCGAGGCCTTTGGCCAGTTCATGCTGATCGCGCTGCTGGCGCTGGTCATCATGGTGGTGGTGGGCATGGTCATGCGCTCGCGCCGCAACGCAGTGGCCCCTGCGGCCGCGGCCGGGTCTTATGCGTTTCAGGGTGCCGGGTCAGCGGCGGACGCCACCGCGCTGCGCCAGTACAGCCCCGACAAGGTGGGCAACGATGCGTCCGCCCGCCCCTGGGAGCGCAACAGCATGTCATTTGATGCCGGCAAGTACGCTGACGCCACGGGCACGGGCGGCGTGCAGATCGGCTCGTCGCTGGCGGGTGCGCAGACCTGGGGCATCCCCGCAGGCTTTGATGCCGAGGGCTTCCTGGCGGCGGCCAAGCGCAACTTCGTGACGCTGCAAGACGCCTGGGACCAGTCCGATATGGCCACGCTGCGCTCCATGATGACCGACGGCATGGCCGGAGAAATCCGCTCGCAGCTGGCCGAGCGTGAAAGCCACACGGCCGGCCAGCCCAACAAGACCGACGTCGTCATGCTTGAAGCGCAGCTGCTGGGCATTGAAGACCTGGGTGACGACTACATGGCCAGCGTTGAGTTCTCCGGCATGATCCGCGAGCAGCCGTCGGCTGGGCCCAGCCCGTTCCGCGAGGTCTGGAACATGACCAAGCCCAAGAGCGGCTCCACCGGCTGGCTGGTAGCTGGTGTACAGGCGCTGCAGTAAACCCCTGCGGCGCAGCGGCCCGCGAAGGCGGACCGCATAATCGGGGGACTATGGCCACACAGTCCCCCTTTCCCTTTCTGGACACCTTGTTTGACAAGCTGGGCGCGGGCCTGCAGCCGCCGGCCTGGGCGGTGGAGGAAACCCACCAGCGCATGGTCCTGCTCATCAACCATGTGCTGATGCAGGAGCCCGAAGCCCAGGCCCGGCTGGCCCGCCAGGCCGGCCGCGTGACCGAGGCGCGCTGGCGCATGTTTTCCATCCGCCTGGCCGCCACACCGGCAGGCCTGCTGGAAGTGGCCACCGCTGCCGGCACGCCCGACCTCACGCTGACCCTGACCGAGGAGTCCCCGTTTGCGCTGGCCCAGGCCGCGCTGCGCGGTGACAAGCCGCCCGTGCGCATCGAGGGCGACGTGCAGCTGGCCGCGGAAGTCAACTGGCTGGTGGACAACGTGCGCTGGGACATCGAGGAAGATCTCTCGCGCCTGCTGGGCGACGCCCCGGCCCATGCGCTGATGCAGGGCGTGCGCGGCATGGGCCAGGCGCTGCGCCAGTTTGTCGGGGCACGTCCGGGCGGCGGCACGGCATGACACGTTACTTTCGCGGGATCTTCATCGTCTGGGTGGCGCTGCGCTACGGGCTGGACGGGCTGGTCCTGACGAGCTTCCAGAAGCCCTGGCTGCGGGTGATCGCGCGCATCGTGTCGGTCGGGCGCAACCTGCAGGCGCCGCGCGGCCAGCGCCTGCGCGAGGCACTGGAGCGCCTGGGCCCGATCTTCGTGAAGTTCGGCCAGGTGCTGTCCACCCGGCGCGACCTGCTGCCCACTGACATCGCCGACGAGCTCGCGCGGCTGCAGGACCGGGTGCCGCCGTTTGATTCCGCCATCGCGATCGCCACGATCGAGCGCGCGTTTCGCCGGCCGGTGGCCGACATCTTTGTGAGTTTTGAGCGCGAGCCCGTGGCGAGCGCGTCCATCGCGCAGGTGCACTTTGCCGTGGTCAAGGACCGCAACGGCCGCGAGCGCGAGGTCGCCGTGAAGGTGCTGCGCCCCGGCATGCTGCCCGTCATCGAAAAGGACCTGAGCCTGATGCGCATGATGGCCGGCTGGGTGGAAAGCCTGTCGGCCGACGGCAAGCGCCTGAAGCCGCGCGAGGTGGTGGCGGAGTTTGACAAGTACCTGCACGACGAGCTGGATCTGGTGCGTGAGGCCGCCAACGCCGCCCAGCTGCGGCGCAACATGGAGGGGCTGAACCTGGTGCTGATCCCCGAGATGCTCTGGGACTTCTGCCACCCCGAGGTCATGGTGATGCAGCGCATGCACGGCGTGCCCATCAGCCAGATCGACCGGCTGCGCGAAGCAGGCGTGGACACGCGCCAGCTCGCGCGCGACGGCGTGACCATCTTTTTCACGCAGGTGTTCCGCGACGGCTTCTTTCACGCGGACATGCACCCGGGCAACATCCAGGTCAGCCTGGAGCCCGCCACGTTCGGGCGCTACATCTCGCTGGACTTCGGCATCATCGGCACGTTGACCGAGTACGACAAGGAGTACCTGGCGCAGAACTTCACCGCGTTCTTCCGCCGCGACTACAAGCGCGTAGCCGAGCTGCACATTGAATCGGGCTGGGTGCCGCCCGGCACGCGTGTGGACGAGCTGGAGGCCGCCGTGCGCACGGTCTGCGAGCCGTACTTTGACCGCCCGCTGAAAGAGCTGTCCTTGGGCATGGTGCTGATGCGGCTGTTCCAGACCTCGCGGCGCTTTCATGTGGAAATCCAGCCCCAGCTGGTGCTGCTGCAAAAGACGCTGCTCAACATCGAAGGCCTGGGCCGCCAGCTGGACCCTGACCTGGACCTGTGGAACACGGCCAAGCCGTTCCTGGAAAAGTGGATGGTCGAGCAGATCGGCCCGCAGCGGCTGATCGAGGAACTCAAGGCCCAGGCCCCGCGCTATGCCAAGGTGCTGCCCGACCTGCCGCGCCTGCTGCACGACTACCTGCGCCAGCGGCCGTCCGACCACCGGCGTGACCTGCAGGAGCTGCTGGTGGAGCAGCGCCGGACCAACCGGCTGCTGCAGGCCATCATCTACGGCGGCATAGGTTTTGCATTGGGGTTAATCGCGATGCAAATCCTGGTGCGGGTGCGCATTTGGTGATTTGCCTGCCCTAGAATCCGGCCCGAGGAGCGAAAAGAGATGAATGCACTGATCACCTTTGTCCTTGCTTACCTGGCGGTCACGATCGCGATTGGCCTGATCGCCGCCCGGCGCGTGAAGTCTTCGCGTGACTACATGATTGCCGGGCGCAGCCTGCCGCTGTACATGAACGTCGCGACGGTGTTTGCCACCTGGTTTGGTGCCGAAACCGTTCTGTCCGTGTCCGCTACCTTTGCCAAGGACGGGCTGTCGGGCATTCCCGGCGATCCGTTTGGCGCATCTGTGTGCCTGGTGCTGGCGGCACTGCTGTTTGCCCGCCTGTTCTACCGCATGAACCTGCTGACCATTGGCGACTTCTACAAACAGCGCTACGGCAAAGGGGTGGAGGTCATCACCAGTCTGGCGATCGTCGGGTCTTACCTGGGCTGGACGTCGGCACAGATGACCGCGCTGGGGCTGGTGATCTACGTGCTGTCGGGCGGGGCGCTGGCGCTGAACCACGCCATCCTGATCGGCGCCGCCGTCGTCATGATCTACACCATCTTTGGTGGCATGTGGTCGGTGGCGTTTACCGACCTGTTCCAGACGGTGGTGATCCTGGTCGGGCTTACGCTGGTGGCTGTTCTTGTGGGTGACCTCGCGGGCGGTGCCACCAAGGTGATTTCGCAGGCCGCTGCGGACGGCAAGTTCAATTTCTTTCCCAGTGACGCGCCGGGCTGGTGGGCCATGGCGGGTGCCTTTTTCGCATTTGCGTTTGGCTCGATTCCGCAGCAGGACGTGTTCCAGCGCATGACCAGCGCCAAGGACGAAAAGACCGCGGTGCGCGGCACCATCATCGGCGCGCTCATCTACTTCTGCTTCGCGTTTGTGCCGATTTTCATTGCCTACGCGGCGCTGGTCAGCGACCCGGAGCTCGGCAAGCTGTTCGGCGGCGAGGACGCCCGCGAGATCCAGCGCATCCTGCCTGACCTGGTGCTGGGCAAGATGCCGCTGTGGGCGCAGGTCATGTTCTTTGGCGCGCTGCTGTCGGCCATCCTGTCCACGGCCAGTGGCGCGCTGCTCGCGCCCACGTCGCTGTTCACCGAGAACGTGCTGCGGCCCTTTGTGCCCCACATGAGCGACCGCCAGTTCCTGCTGACGCTGCGCATCATCCTCGTGACCTTCACCGCCTGCGCGCTGCTGTTCGCGCTGAACAGCACCAGCACCATGTATGAAATGGTGCAAAACGCCTACAACGTGACGCTGGCCGGTGCCTTTGTGCCGCTGGTGGCCGGTGCCTACTGGAAGCGCGCGACGACGCAGGGAGCGCTGTTCTCGTCGATCGGGGGCATCCTCGTGTGGCTGGTGGCCCAGAACGTTGCGGCTGAAGCGCTGGTGCCGCCCAACCTGATAGGCCTGTTTGCATCCGTGGTGCTGATGGTGCTGGCTTCCCTGGCGCCGCAGGTCATCCGCAACCAGGGGCATCCGATCCAGCGCAGCTGAGGCACAGCGGGAGGCGGCAGCGGTTGAAATCAACCCTGCCGCCTATAATTGAGGGTTTTGCAAACCTGACCCTCCACCGCCATGCCTATCTACGCCTACAAATGCGAGTCCTGCGGGCACAGCAAGGACGTCCTGCAGAAAATCTCTGATGCGCCGCTGACCGAGTGCCCGGCTTGCGGCAAGGCCACGTTCTCCAAGCAGGTCACGGCCGCGGGCTTCCAGCTCAAGGGCTCCGGCTGGTACGCCACCGATTTCAAGGGTGGCAGCACCGCCAGCCCCGCGCCTGCTTCCACCGCCGATGCAAAACCTGCGGACGCCAAGCCTGCGGACAGCAAGCCGTCTGATTCCTCCCCCGCCAAGGCTGAGTCAGCACCGTCGGCCTCCGCCGGCGGTTGCGGCCGTGCCTGCGCCTGCCACTGAAGGCCCCGATGGCTGCTTTGCGTAAATGGCTTTTTGCCGGCCTGCTGGTCATCGTGCCGGTGGCCATCACGGTGTGGGTGCTGCAGTGGATCATCGGCACGCTGGACCAGACGCTGCTGATCCTGCCGCGTGACTGGCACCCCGACAAGCTGCTGGGCTTTCACATCCCCGGCTTTGGCGTGCTGCTGGCGCTGGGCATCCTGCTGGCCGTGGGCGCAGCCGCCAGCAACTTCTTTGGCCGTACCCTGCTGGGCTGGTGGCACAACCTGCTCGGCCGCATCCCGGTGGTGCGCTCGATCTACCTGAGCGTCAAGCAGGTCTCGGACACCCTGTTTTCCGAAACCGGCAACGCCTTTCGAACGGCGGTGCTGATCCAGTGGCCGCGCGAGAACATGTGGACCATCGGCTTCGTCACCGGCACGCCGGGCGGTGACGTGGCCAACTACCTGCAGGGCGAATACCTCAGCGTGTATGTGCCCACCACGCCCAACCCCACGGGCGGCTATTTTGTGATGCTGCGCCGCGAGGACTGCATCGAACTCAAGATGAGCGTGGACGATGCGCTCAAGTACATCGTCTCCATGGGCGTCGTCGTGCCCGGCGGCCCCTTCAACCAGAACATCAAGTAACGCGCCCTTCGCGGCGCAGCCATGCCATGTCCCAAATGCGTACGACTTATTGCGGTCTCGTGACCGAAGCCCTGCTGGGCCAAACCGTGACCCTGTGCGGCTGGGTCAACCGCCGCCGCGACCATGGCGGCGTGATCTTTGTGGACCTGCGCGACCGCGAAGGCTATGTGCAGGTGGTGTGCGACCCGGACCGCGCCGACATGTTCAAGGTGGCGGAGGGCCTGCGCAATGAATTCTGCGTGCAGGTCAAAGGCCTGGTGCGCGCGCGCCCCGAAGGCACGACCAACGACAACCTCAAGAGCGGCAAGATCGAAGTGCTGTGCCATGAACTGAAGGTGCTCAACCCCTCGGTCACGCCTCCGTTCCAGCTGGACGACGACAACCTCAGCGAAACCACGCGCCTCACGCACCGGGTGCTGGACCTGCGCCGCCCGTACATGCAGAACAACCTCATGCTGCGCTACCGCGTGGCCATGGAGGTGCGCAAGTTCCTGGACGCCAATGGCTTCGTGGACATTGAAACGCCCATGCTGACCAAGAGCACGCCCGAAGGCGCGCGCGACTACCTGGTGCCCAGCCGCGTGCACGACGGCATGTTCTTTGCGCTGCCGCAGTCGCCCCAGCTGTTCAAGCAGCTGCTGATGGTGGCCGGCTACGACCGCTACTACCAGATCACCAAGTGCTTCCGCGACGA
>JBEIPU010000158.1:0-9759 GCA_040376925.1 Caenimonas sp.
CACATGGTGCCCGTCCATTCACCGGTGGTCATCTTCTTGAGGTAGGTGGCCTTTTGCTCTTCGGTGCCGTGAGCGTGCAGCGCGGCGTGCGCGCCGTGGGTGAGGCCCGGGTACATCGTCCAGGCCTGGTTGGCGCTGTTGAGCATTTCATAAAAGCACTGGTTCACCACCAGCGGCAGGCCCTGGCCGCCGTACTCGGCGTCGCCGCTCAGGCCCGGCCAGCCGCCGGCGATGTACTGCTCGTAGGCTTCCTTGAAGCCCTTGGGCGTGGTCACGGCGTGCGTGGCCTGGTCGAGCTTGCAGCCTTCTTCGTCGCCGCTCATGTTCAGCGGAAAGATCACCTCGGACGCAAATTTGCCGCCTTCTTCCAGCACGGCATTGATGGTGTCGGCGTCCACGTCGGCGTAGCGCGCCATGGGCTTGAGTTCTTCGTTCGCGTTCAGCAGCTCGTGCATCACAAACTGCATGTCGCGCAACGGGGGGGTGTAGCTGGGCATCTTTGATTACTCCTTGACGCTTTTGGTGGATCGGGTGGATTTGGATGCGGCGTGTGCTTCGGGCGCGTCAGCGCCGTACAGCCGCAGGATGTTGTTGAAGCCGCGCGTGGCGCGCTCAATCGAGCCGGGGGTTTTGAGGAATCGCGCCTCGTAGTGCAGGGCCAGGATCAGGCCGTGGATCTCGAACAGCATCTGCTCTTCGTCCACGTCGGCACGCAAATGGCCCTCTTCACGGGCCACGACCAGCGCGCGCTTCATCGCGGCGTGCCAGGTCATGACGGAGCTGGCCAGCGCGTCGCGCACCGGGCCGGCGCGGTCGTCAAATTCGACCGCGCCGCTGATGTAGATGCAACCCGAGTCGATCTCGACCGAGGTGCGCTTCATCCAGTTGGCAAACAGCGCGCGCAGGCGCGGCAGGCCGCGTGGCTCGCGCATGGCGGGGTAAAACACCTCGTCTTCAAAGCGCGTGTGGTATTCACGGATGACGGAAATCTGCAGCTCTTCACGCGAGCCGAAATGGGCGAACACGCCCGACTTGCTCATCTGCGTGACCTCGGCCAGCGCGCCGATGCTCAGGCCCTCCAGCCCGATCTGCGTGGCCAGGCCCAGGGCCGCCTCCACGATCACGGCCTTGGTCTGCTGGCCCTTTTGCAGCGCCCGGCCGCCGGGGCGCGGGCTTTTGACGGGGAGTTCACAGACGGACATGGTGTTCACACAAAATAAAACGAACGGTCGTTCTATTTTGCATGACTTCACGGTCCGTCAAGTGACAGGGGGCGAATTTTTCTAGGGACGCGGTTCTAAGGGGGTTGCGGGTTTACCCGTTGAATGGTTTTGGCTTAAGACCTGGCGCGCGGCGCCGGCACAAACCCGACCTGCAGGCCAAACACCGCCGCAATCTTGCCCAGGGTTTGCACGGTGGGGTTGCCCGCGTCTTTCTCAATCTGGCGCAGCGCCTGCACGCTGATGCCGCGGTGGCGTGCAAACTCGGGCTGGGTCAGGCGGCTGATCTTGCGCATGGCGGTTACGGCCTGGCCCACGGTCAACTCTCCGGCGGCGGCCTGGGCATAGAAGGCCTCACGCCGGGCGCGGGCCAGTTCCGGGTCCAGCGGCTTCTTTGTGCGACGGTCAGCCACGGCCCGCCTCCTGCAGCTGTACGGCCTGTTGGTCAATGGCAAACAGGCATGGGTCCAGCACGGCCTTCTCCACCCCGCAGTCCCTGGCGGTTTGCGCCAATGCCGCCACGGTATCGGCAAAGCCAACCAGCGCTTGGGCAACGGCCGACCTTTCAGCGTCGGCAACGCCCAGATGGGCAACGACTTCACGCCAGGTGTCCTGCCGCACCCCGTTCGCATCGCGCCAGTGGCAACTGCGCACCACAACCTCGGGGTCCTTGAACATGGGCGCAAAGTCGAACACCGGCGTGAGCTGGATACGGCCATCCAGCGTGCGCTGCACGGCTGAATTGCGCGCGTGGTTGTCGGTGTTGCGCAGCGCCAGGTTGAGCACGTCGCGCTTGATGAATTCGATGGTCTCGGCCAGCGGGTCGGTGGCGACAGCGCGCAAGGCCCGCAGCAGCGCCTGCTGTGAATGCGGCACGCCAAAACCCCGCTGGCCCGCCAGACTGGCCAGGCTCTCCTGGTGCAGCCGGTGCACGCCGGTGGCGTCCACCACGCGGTCAAAGCGGCGCACAAACAGCATCTCGCCCATCAGCATGGGCTCGGCGTAGGTGCGCAGGCCGCAAGCGGCGGCCACGCGCAGATAGGCCGCTTCATTGCGCAAGACCATGCGGTCGTCGTCGCTGCGCCCGCGCGGCAGCTTGACCAGCCAGTGCGCGTGTGCCTGGGCGTCGGGCAGGGCCATGTCGGCAAACCACATGCCCTGTGCATCGGTGCTCAACAGGAATTTGGGCGCCACGCCCTGCACGCCCGTGGTGCCTGCCGCCAGCATGGCGTGCAGGGCGATGTGGTCCAGAAACGCCTGGCTGTGCTCACGCATGCCATCCAGGCTGAAGCCGGTGGATGCCTGCGCGCCGGGCTCCTGAGTAGCCTGTTGCTGGTAGAAAGCCACGGCAGAGTCCAGCCGTATGCAGCCCACGGGATTGAAGGCGCCGGCCATGACCAGCGGCATCACCAGCTCATCAGAATCGGTCAGTGCCAGGGCCGACACCAGGAACTTGCGGCCCCTGCCCTGAGGCACCAGGTCGTAGACAAAAGCAGGCGGGCGCTTGTCTGTATCGGCGGGCCACAACCCTACCGGCAACGCCAATGACACGGGCAAGCCCGGCCCGCCAAAAACATAGGCCTCGTGATAGGTAAACCGCGCCTGGTTGGCGCCCAGTGCGTGCAGTTCGCCCGCCACATGCCAGGCCCCGGCATGATGGACTTGCACAGAGCAAACAGCTGGATATTGCATTTGCCCATCATGATAGATATTTTTATGCTTTTCAACTCAATATTTATCTATTTCAATAGATAAATCATCGCGCCTGCACCCGTAGCTGCCACTCCACCCAGGCCAGCACGGCCACCACCACGGCCTGGCCGATGACGAACACGGCGCCAAGCACGGTCGGCCCCATCATCACCAGCACCAGCCCGCTGGCCACCACCCAGGCCACATTGCCGAACACCACCAGGCTCACCAGCACCAGGTGGGGCCGGGCCGAGGCCAGCAGCATCAACGCCGCGCTGGGAAACAACAGCAGGCCCGCAGCCAGCAGCAGCGCCGCCGGCAGGCCCAGCCAGGCCGACAACGGCACGGGCATCAGGCTGAGCAGCAGGCCCATGATGATGCCGGTGGCGGCGTCAAACGCCAGCACACCGCGCAGCGGCAGGCGCTGCAGCAGCGTGGCAGCACCCAGGGCGGGGGCGGAAGAAGACAAGGTACTCATGGTTCACTCCTTTGGCAGATGGGTCATGTGCAAACCGCTGCACACGTGACGCCACTGTCGCTGCCGCGGCGCGGCCAGACAATTACCTGAGGGGTAGTCCCCACGTGCATGCGATGATCCCCGCGTTTCAATTGCATCCCGTACACACCAAGGAGGAATACGATGCAACACCCTGCGCTCACGCGTCTGCTGGCCGCACTGGCACTGGCCCCGCTGGGCTGGTACGCCCACGCCCAGACCGCTCCCATTACCGCCGTCACCCTTTACCCGGGCAGCGCCACCATCCAGCGCGCCGCTCGCGTGGAGGCAGGCGCCACGCGGTTGGTCGTGAGTGACCTGACAACCCAGTTTGCCCTGCCCACCCTCCGCGTAGATGCCGACGCGGGCATCCGCGTTGGCCAGATCGTGACGCAGGATGTCGCCCGGACTGAATCCGCGAATTCGGCGGAGTCCGCCCTGGAGTCGCGTATCCAGGCACTGAAAGACCAGGTGGCCGAGCTGGAGGTGAAGGCCGGCGCAGCGGACATTGTCAAGTCCTATCTCGAACGCGCCGGGGGTGCACCGGCGGCACAACACGCGGGCGCCGTGCCGGATGGCAAGGCGCTCAGCGGCATGGTGGCCGCCATCAACCAGGCAGCCACCGATGCCCTGGCGCGCAAGCAGCAGGTTGCCGTGCAGCGCCGCGACATCGATAAGCAGATCGAGGCGCTGGAGCGCGACCTGACACGCGTGCGCAGCGAATCGCGCGATAGCCGTACCGTCGTCATCCAGCTTGTAGCCGACCGCCCCGGCACCGTGCGGCTGTCTTACCAGCTGAACAGCGCCGGCTGGCGGCCCGCCTACCGGGCGGAGTTGAACGCGACCGCATCCAGTGTGGCGCTGGAGCGGCTGGCGCAGGTGTCGCAGAAAACCGGTGAAGACTGGAAAAGCGTGAAGCTGTCGCTGTCCACCACGCAGCCGCGCGCGCAATTGGCAGCCGTGGCGCCGCAGCCCTGGCTGCTCAGCTATACACCGCCGCGGCCGACCCAGGAAAGCGCGCGTGGCGGCTACGCCATGGCCGCCCCGGCGGCTGCCGCAGCCGCACCGCCGCCCGGGCGCCCTCGCAGCGGCACTGCAGATAACTACCAGCCACCCACCTTCCAGACCGACAGCGCATTTGCCACCGAATTCACAGTCAACACGCCGGTCACGTTGCCATCTGACGGCCGGGAAGTGGCCTTGCCCCTGGCACGCGAGGTGCTGGCAGCCAGGCAACGCGTGCAGGTGACGCCCCGTCTGTCATCCGTTGGTGTGCTGACGGCCGAAGTCACCCGCCCTTCAGGCGCTTGGCCGGATGGCAACCTTCAGCTGTACCGTGATGGCCACTACGTGGGCGCAACTTACTGGAGTCCGCCAGGCACCGAAAAATGGAGCCTGTCGTTTGGGCGCGACGATCTGCTGCAGGTGCGCCTGACGCCGATCAAGGGCGACTCCGCGACCGCGGGCGTCTTCGACAAGCGCAACCAGCGCCAGATGGCGGACCAGATCACCTTGCGTAGCAACCACACCACGCCGATCGACGTGGTGGCGATTGAGGCCAGCCCCGTGAGCGTGTCGGAAGAAATCCGCGTGCAGGCGCAGTTCAAACCACGCCCGACGGTGGAGGGATGGGACCAGCGCCGCGGGGTGGTGGCGTGGGAGCGTACCTTGGCGCCGCAGGAAACTGCCACCATCGACGTGAGCTACACCATTGAGTACCCGAGAGAGGGTTCGGTGGGCGGGCTGCGCTAGCGGCGCTCTTCCCAGCGCACCGCCACGTTACGCACCGCGGTCGCGTTCCATGCGGTGACGATGCCGCGCACCGACGTGCCCTGGGGCGTGCTCTGGATGTTCATGGCCGTGACGTGGTAACGCCAGCCGCTGCCCAGCTGCGCGGCGGCCAGCTCGCGCGCCCGGGCCGCCGTGGGGCTGGCGGCGAAGGTGATGGCAATGGCGGCCAGCCCCGCCGTCAGGCCCGCGCCCAGCACGACAGGGATGTACAGGCGGCGCACCGGCCGGCCGGCGGCCGCGCGTGCCTGCTGCACCGCGGGCCGGCCCAGCTGCACCACCATCCACACCAGCGCCGCCAGCAACGCACCCGACACGGCCGCGGCCAGCGCCACGGTGCCGGGGTTCAGGCGCGCCAGCGTGAGCGTGAGGTCCAGCGGCTGCACCCAGGGCCAGACCACCACCAGCGCCACACTGGCAGACGCGACAAACACCGCCGCCCAACGCACCACCGACGCCACCCGCAGGCTGCCGCGCATCACGAAGAAGCCTGCGGCGATGGCAAGGAAACCCAGGCCAGACGACCATGAAACGCCGGTAACCGCGCCGTACAGCAGCACGGCCACATCCGCCAGGCCCAGCGCCATCAGCACCTGGCCCACACGCCGCAGGACGGCCAGGCTGGAGGGGGCGCTGCTAGACACCAAACGCCCGGCGGCTTTCAGCCGTGACCAGGTCCAGGTATTCCGGATGGCGGCGGATGTAGCCCGCGATGAACTGGCAAACAGGGATGGCGTGCAGCCCCTGGCGGCGTACATCGTCCAGCGCAAAGCGGGCCAGCCTGGAACCGATACCCTGCCCCTCATGGGCGGGCAGCACCTCGGTGTGGGTGAACATCACTGCTTCTTTCAGCAGGTTGTATTCGGCAAAGGCGGCCAGCGTACCGTCAGCATGTACCTCGTAGCGGTGCGCGGCGGGATTGTTGGCGATGGTGATGTTGTCTGCAGGCATGTCGGAAATGTAACGGGCATCGACGCCGGGGCGATGTGCGCACATCCTGAAACAAAGAAATCAGCCCGGATGTCATTTCACATTGGGTGTGGGCGCACAAACCCCTAAAGTATCCAGACCGACCCCCATTGTGGCGGCCAACCTTGGTGTACTTGGCCGTATCGAAGCTCCACTCCTGGCACGTTTGCCGCTGTTCGTTGGGTCACTTGGTTCCTCACACCAGTGATGGAGGTGATCGCATGGATCACCAGGCTTCTTCTTTCTTTTTCGGGCTGTCATGGCCTGTCCTCGTCGCGCTCGTCGTGGCGCTGTGCGCTGCCGCACTGTGTGTATGGCGCGCCGTGCGGCCACGCCCGGCGGCGTGCGACCGGCTGCAGCAGGCCCACGACCTGATCCAGGCGCTGGACCAGTACTGCGAATGGGTCGAGGCCCAACGCCATATTGCGTTCTTTAGCGACGAAAGCACGCACCCGGACTCGCCCATAGTGCGGGCACGCACGATCAAGCATGCGCACTTCCCCGAGCTGTCACAGGCCATGGTGGAGCTTTTGATGGCCCACACGGCGCTCGTGGACTTCTTCTGGAGCCAGCAGGTGCAGCGCATGAAAACGCCCGAGGCCTGGGCCACCGCCACCGACCACGACGACACCTACCTGCAGCTGCGCCAGCGCATGCTGGACGCGGTGCGCCACATGGCCGAGCGCTGCCGCGAGCTGGTGGGCGATGTGCCCCTGCCGGCGGCGGTCAGCAGCAACGGCGGCGGCTTCACGCCAGCCGGCGCCTGACGCTCAGGCCTGGAGGCTCAAAGCTTGAACGGCACCACCACCTGGCGCTGTTCACCCAGGCCCTCGATGCCCAGCGTCATCACGTCGCCCTTTTTCAGGAACAGCGGCGGCTTCATGCCCAGGCCCACGCCGGGCGGGGTGCCGGTGGTGATCACGTCGCCGGGCATCAGCGTCATGAACTGGCTGACGTAGCTGACGATCTTGGCCACGGTGAAGATCATGGTCTTGGTGTTGCCGGTCTGCACGCGTTTGCCGTTCAGGTCCAGCCACATCGACAGCTTTTGCACATTGGCGATTTCGTCCCTGGTCACCAGCCAGGGGCCGATGGGGCCGAAGGTGTCGCAGCCCTTGCCCTTGTCCCACTGGGGGCCACGCTCCAGCTGGTATTCGCGCTCGCTCACGTCGTTGACCGTCGCGTAGCCGGCCACAAAGTTCAGCGCGTCTTTTTGCGACACATAGCGTGCGCGCGTGCCGATCACCACGCCCAGCTCCACTTCCCAGTCGGTCTTGACCGAGCCCTTGGGCAGCATCACCGGGTCGTTGGGGCCCTGGATGCAGCTGGTGGCCTTCATGAACACCACCGGTTCCTTGGGGATGGGCGCGCCGGATTCGGCGGCATGGTCGGCATAGTTCAGGCCGATGGCAATGAACTTGCCCACACCGGCCACCGGGCAGCCCATGCGCGGTGAGCCTTTGACCAGCGGCAGCTTGTCGGTCTTCAACTTGCGCAGCTTGGCCAGCGCGGCCTCACCCAGTTGCTCGGGGCCGATGTTCTTGACCACCGCGCTCAGGTCACGCAGCTTGCCTTCGGCATCGATCAGGCCGGGCTTTTCCTTGCCGGGGTTGCCATAGCGTACGAGTTTCATTTCTTCTCCTGTTAATAAGTGGAACGTCCGCCAGACAGGTCAAAGACCGCGCCGGTGGAAAAAGAACAGTCTTCGGTACACAGCCAGCCCACCAGGGCCGCTACCTCTTCGGTCGTGCCAAAGCGCCCCATGGGGATCTTGGACAGCATGAAGGCAATGTGTTCGGGCGTCATCTGGTCAAAGATCGCGGTCTTCACCGCCGCGGGCGTCACGCAATTCACACGCACACCGGTGTCGGCCAGTTCCTTGCCCAGCGATTTGGTCAGGGCCATCACGCCGGCCTTGCTGGCGCTGTAGGCGCTGGCATTGGGGTTGCCGTCCTTGCCGGCTACCGATGCGATGTTCACGATGCGCCCGTAGTTGCGTTCGCGCATGGCGGGTACCACTTCGCGGCAGCAGATGAACAGGCCGGTGAGGTTCACATCCATCACCTGGCGCCAGGCGTCCACCGGGTAATCCCACACCTTGGTGTTGGGGCCGGTGATGCCTGCGCTGTTGACCAGCGCGTCGATGCGACCTGCTTTTGCCAGCGTGGCCTGCAGTGCCGCAGCCACGGACGGTTGCTGCGACACATCCACCGCCACGGCCTGCGTGCCGTGGCCCAGCCCGATCGCCGCCTTTTGCGCGGCGGCCTCATCACGGTCCCACACAGACACACTGCCGCCTGAGGCAATCAGTCGCTGCGCAATCGCATAACCCAGGCCCGTGGCACCGCCGGTCACGACCGCGTGGCGGCCCTTGAAGTCAAGCTGGTTCATATCGTCATTCCGCCGTCGATGGCAAACACCTGGCCACTGGCAAAAATGGATTCGTCACTGGCCAGGTAGACCACGATGGGCGCGATCTCATGCGCCTGCGCCAGGCGGCCCATCGGCTGGCGCGCAATGAAGTTCTTGCGCGCCTGTTCAGGGTCTTCGTAGCTGTTGATGCGGTCTGCCAATGACGGTGTGTCGACCGTGCCGGGCGCAATGGCATTGCAACGGATGCCGCGGCCCACATAGTCGGCGGCCACGGCCTTGGTCAGGCCGACCACCGCGGCCTTGCTGGTGCCGTAGATGAAGCGGTTGGGCAGGCCCTTGAGGCTGCTGCACACGCTGGCCATGTTGATGATGCTGCCGGCGCCCTTGCCATCGTTGCTGGCCAGCATGCCGGGCAGCACGGCCTGGATCATCCAGAACTGCGCGCGCACGTTGAGGTTGAAGGCGAAATCCCAGTCGGCGTCGGTCGCGTCCAGAATGGATCCGTTGTGCACGAAGCCCGCGCAGTTGAACAGCACGTCCAGCGGCGGCAGCTCGCCCACCACGCGGGTGATCGCGGCTTTGTCCAATACGTCCAGCACCACGGTGCGCACATTGGGCACGCCGTCATAGCCGTCCAGCAGCTTGGGGTTCACGTCAGTGGCCCAGACCTGCGCGCCCTCGGCCGCCATGGCCAGCACACAGGCGCGGCCAATGCCCTGCCCCGCTGCGGTGACCAGCGCGGTTTTGCCTTTGAGTCTCATGGGTTCTCCTGGTCCCGGCGTGCCGTTCAGGGTTTTGCCGGATGGTGTCTTGTGGTGTTCGTGGCATTCTAAATTGGTCTGACCACTTGGCCAGTTCAGGCTAAACCCTTAAACCCTTTCCCTGCACCCGCATGCCCCTGCAAACCGTGGAACCGCAACGCCTGTACCGGCAGATCGCCGAGCAGGTGCGCTCGCTGATTGCGGGCGGCGAGTTTGCGGGCGGCTCGCGGCTGCCGGCCGAGCGCGACCTGGCCAAGCAGCTGGGCGTGAGCCGCCCCTCGGTGCGCGAAGCCCTGATTGCGCTGGAGGTGGAAGGCTGGGTCGAGGTGCGCACCGGCTCGGGTGTGTATGTACCGGACCGCGCGGCCCACATAGTCGGCGGCCACGGCCTTGGTCAGGCCCACCACGGCGGCCTTGCTGGTGCCATAGATAAAGCGGTTGGGCAGGCCCTTCAGGCTGC
>JBEIPU010000151.1:0-10639 GCA_040376925.1 Caenimonas sp.
CCAGGGCTTGTAGATGCGCAGGCTCGGGTTGGTCAGCAGGCCGTAGCGGTAAAAGCGCTCGATGTCGTTGCCCTTGAAGGTGCTGCCGTCGCCCCAGATGTGGACGTCGTCTTCCTTCATGGCCGACACCAGCATGGTGCCGGTCACGGCGCGGCCCAGCGGCGTGGTGTTGAAGTAGGTGATGCCGGCCGTGCTGATGTGAAACGCACCGGCCTGCAGCGCGGCAATGCCTTCGTGGGCCAACTGCAGGCGGCAGTCGATCAGGCGGGCCTTTTCGGCGCCGTATTCCATGGCCTTGCGCGGGATCTCGTCGTAATCGGGCTCGTCGGGCTGGCCCAGGTTGGCGGTGTAGGCATAGGGGATCGCGCCCTTGAGCTTAATCCAGTGCAGGGCGGCGCTGGTGTCCAGACCGCCCGAGAAGGCGATGCCGACCTTCTGGCCGGCGGGTACGTTTTGCAGGATCGTGGCCATGGTGGGGTGCGTCCGGTTCAGCCGAAGTGGCAGATGTAGTGGTAGGCGTCGCTCACGCGGATGTCGAACTTCGAGTTGGCGGGCACGCTGAACTTCTGGCCCGCGCCGGAGGTGACCCAGGCGTCGGTGCCGGCCAGCCTGTATTCGCAGCTGCCGGCCACGCATTCCATGATTTCGGCGGCAGCGGTGTTGAAGGTCAGCGTGGCGGGCAGGATCACGCCCACGGATTTTCTGGTGCCGTCGGCCAGCGTGATGCCGTGGCTCACGCATTTGCCGTCGAAATAGACATTGGCCTGGGGGTTGACGGACACGCCGTCGAGGGTCTGCTGGGTCATGGCTCGGACGCCTGGGGCGCGCAAGAAGGTTATCGGGACAAGGGCGGGGAAAGCCCGCGATTTTAACGTCCGGGTGTTTTGCGCCACACCCCGGCTGAATCCGGGGGGCATTTCCTTGCGTAGAACAAGGCAAGCACGACAATGCCCTCCATGGCTTCTGACAACACCGACCTCCACCTCATCGCCCTGATCGACCGCATCAGTGCCCAATCCCTTGACGGCGGCGCGCGGCGCGCCGACAGCGAGGCGGCACTGCGCGAGCTGTACGACCAGACCAGCTCCAAGCTTTACGGCGTGGCCCTGCGCGTGGTGAGCAACCGCGACTGGGCCGAGGACGTCCTGCAGGAGGCCTACCTGAACATCTGGCGCATCGCGGGCGATTACCGCGCCCACATCAGCCCGCCCATGGCCTGGATGGGCGTGATCGTGCGCAGCCGGGCGCTGGACTTCCTGCGCCGGCGCACCAGCGAGCGGGCCGACGCCGCGCTGGAGCTGGACGACGCCATCAGCGAAACCGTGGCCGGCGACAGCCCCAACCCCATGGACACCACCCAGGCCAGCGAACAGGCCTGGGCCCTGCACGAATGCCTGCGCAAGCTGGAGGCCAAGCAGCGCGAGGTGGTCAGCCTGGCCTACCTGCGCGACCTGAGCCACGGCGAGCTGTCCGAGCAGCTCAAGCTGCCGCTGGGCACCGTCAAGACCTGGATACGCCGCGGCCTGGAACAGCTGCGCGGCTGCATGGCGCGTTTTGCCTGAGCCGCCGCCCGAGAGAACCCGTTTATGAACCTTGCCAACAACCCCAACCTGCTGGACCAGCTGGCCGCCGGCTATGCCCTGGGCACGCTGCGCGGCGGCGCGCGCCGCCGCTTTGAAACCCTGGCCCGCCAGAGCGCCACGGTGCGCGCCAGTGCCCTGATCTGGCAGGAGCGCTTTGCCTCCATGACCGAGCTGCAGGCCAGCGATGTGCCCAGCCCCAACGTCTGGAAGCGCATTGAAAACCTGCTGCAGGCCGAACCCCGCGCCGCAGCCGCCGCACCGGCGGCCGACACCGGCCTGCTGGACAGCCTGCGCCGCGCGCTGGGCCTGTGGCGCGGCGCCGCACTGGCGGGCGGCCTGGCCACCGTGGCCGCCGTGGTGGTGGGCGTGAACCTGAGCGGCGAAGTCAAAACCCGCGACGGCCAGCTGGCCCAGCTGACGCAGCAAAAGGACCAGATCGCCGCCGAGTTGCGCGCCGCCCCCCAGGTGCAGTACGTGGCCGTGCTGGCCGACGACAAGTCCGACGCATCCATGGTCGTGACCTTTGACCCCAAAAACCAGCGCCTGGTGCTCAAGCGCGTGGGCGGCTTCCAGGAGGCGGCGGACAAATCGCTGCAGCTGTGGGCGCTGCCGCCCGCGGGCGGGCCGAAATCGCTGGGGGTGCTGGGCGAGGGGCCCGTGGTGCGCCTGACCGCCGCTGAAGGCCAGGTGCGTGAAGTGCCGGCCCTGGCGATCAGCCTGGAGCCCAAGGGGGGGGTGCCGGGTGAGGGTGGGCCGACCGGGCCCGTGCTGTTCAAGGGCGCGCTGCTGCAGACCGGATCCTGAGCCGGCGCGCGCAGGCGCCGGTGGCTTAACGCCAGTGGTGGCGGTGGCCGCCGCGGTGGTAGCCGCGCGAATAGCCCAGGTTCAGCGACACGCCGATTGGCGGGTAGTACGGGCGGTAGTATGGGGCCGGGTACACGGCGGTGGGGTAGGTCGCCGGGTACACCACCGTGGAAGGCACCGTGACCACGCCGGTTTCAATGACGGTAGGGCCCTGCTGGATCGGGGCCTGCACGAGGGGCTGCTGCGGGTAGCTGTCCTGCGGCGCCGATGACGTGGCGCCGCCCACCGGCGTGATCTGCAGCCGCACATAGGGCCCCGGGTCCTGCGGCATCTGCACGCTGTACTGCCGGCCCGCGTATTCGTAGGTCACGTTGTAGGCAACCGTGCGGTTCTCGTAGAACGTCTGGGTGCTGCACTGCTGCACGTTCTGAACCTGCGCGCCGGGCGCACCCTCAATGCGGTCGCCCAGCAAGGCGCCGCCGACCAGGCCCAGGATGGTGGCCGCCGCGCGGCCGCCGCCGTCACCAATGGCATTGCCCATGGCGCCGCCGGCCAGCGCGCCCATGACAGCGCCCGCGCCCGACTTGGGCTGCTGCACGGCCACGGGCTGGCTGGAGCAGACCTGCCGCGGCACGGCGACCTGCTGGATGATGGGGGTGCTGGAGATCACGCGGCCCATTTCGGGGCCGGCTTGCGCCATCGCGCCGGCGCTGGTGGCGGCCAGGCCCGCAAGGGCCAGTGCGCTGAATACTGCTTTGGTCATAAAGGCCTCTGTTCCACGGATGGATGCTGAAATTTTAAGCAGTTGGAGCCGTTTTGGCGCTGCGGGTTCAGTAAAGCACGCGTAAAAGTTATCGCAGGGCCTGCCAGGCGTCGGGGTCAAAGCCCACGGTGGTCTGGCTGCCCCAGTCCACCACCGGACGCTTGATGACGCTGGGCTGGGCCAGCATCAGCGCGCGGGCGCTGGCGGCGTCGGTCACGCCAGCCTGCACCGCAGCGTCCAGCTTGCGCCAGGTCGTGCCCTTGCGGTTGACCAGGGCGTCCCAGCCGTTGCTGCGCAGCCAGGCGTCCAGCCGGGCGGTGGGCACGCCCTGCTTCTTGAAGTCGTGGAACTGGTGCTCGATGCCCTGCGCTGCAAGCCAGGCGCGGGCCTTCTTGACGGTGTCGCAGTTGGGGATGCCGTAGAGGGTGATGGTGGGGGTACTCATGGCCCGATGATCGCACCGCCGGGCGGTGGGCGACAATCCGGCGGCTATGCAAACACCCCCCCAAACGCTGGACGAATGGCTCGCGCACTGCGAGCGGCTGCACCCGAAAAACATCGAACTGGGCCTGGACCGCGTGCGCGCGGTGGCCCAGCGCCTGGGGATCGCCTTCAGCTGCCCGGTGATCACCGTCGCGGGCACCAACGGCAAGGGCTCCACCTGTGCCATGCTGGAGGCCATCTGCCTGCAGGCGGGCTGGCGCACGGCGGTGTACACCTCGCCCCACCTGGTGCATTTTGAGGAGCGCTGCCGCGTGCATGGCGAGATCGTCCAGGCGGCCGACCTCGTGCCGCATTTCGAGGCGGTGGAGGCTGCGCGCGGCGACGTCACGCTGACGTACTTTGAGTTCACCACGCTGGCCATCCTGCGGCTCATGGCTGCGGCGCAGCCCGATGTGGCGATCCTGGAGGTGGGGCTGGGCGGGCGGCTGGACGCGGTGAACATCATCGACCCTGACTGCGCCGTGATCACCAGCGTGGACCTGGACCATATGGAGTTCCTGGGGCCGGACCGCGAGAGCATCGGCTACGAGAAGGCCGGCATCCTGCGCACGGGCCGGCCCGCGATCGTGAGCGACCCCATGCCCCCGCAAAGCGTGATCGACCGCGCCACCGAAATCGGTGCGGACCTCTGGCGGCTGGGCCACGACTTCAACTTCTCGGGCGACAAGCAGCAGTGGGGCTGGGCCGGGCGGGGCCGCCGCTATGCTGGCCTGGCCTACCCGGCGCTGCGCGGCGCCAACCAGCTGATGAACGCATCGGGCGTGCTGGCGGCGCTGGAGTCATTGCGCGGCCGCATCCCCGTGACCGCGCAGGCCGTGCGCAACGGGCTGGCCATGGTGGAGCTGCCGGGGCGCTTCCAGATCGTGCCGGGCCAGCCCACGCTGGTGCTGGACGTGGCGCACAACCCGCATTCGGTCGCTGCGCTGGCCGCCAACCTGGACGCCATGGGCTTTTACCCCTGCACCCACGCCGTGTTCGGCGCCATGGCCGACAAGGACCTGGCGCCGATGCTGGGCAAGGTGGGGCCCATGGTGGACCGGTGGTACTTCACCGATCTGCCCACTGCCCGTGCAGAAACAGGCGCGGGGTTGCTGGCGGCATGGCAGGCCCAGGAAAAGCGCAAGGACGTACAGGCCAGCACCTGGGCCGACCCCCTGCAGGCCCTGCGCGCGGCGGTGGCCGCGGCAGACCCCGCTGATAGAATCGTGGTCTTTGGATCGTTCTACACCGTAGGCGGCGTTTTGAAGGACGGGATCCCCCGGCTTCAGGCCGCGCACCTGGCGGATTGAGACCCAAACATCGCCCACACAAGGCACTCCTCTACATGGCCTTTTTCAAATTTCGCAAGGCGGGTGACGACACCGCGGCGGCGGCCCCGGCCGAAAGCGTGGAGGTGATGCGCCGGCGCGCCAGACACCGCCTGATCGGCGCCGCGGTGCTGGTGCTGATCGGCGTGGTGGGCTTTCCCCTGCTGTTTGAAACCCAGCCCCGGCCGGTGCAGGTGGACATCCCCATCGACATTCCCGACCGCGCCAAGGCCAAGCCGCTGGCCTCTGCGCCTGCGCAGACGGGGACCTCGCCTGCGCAGAATGGGACCCCGTCTGCGCAGACTGCGACCTTGCCCGCGCAGCCGGTCACGCCTGCCCCTGCGCAGCCCGCCACAGCCGCACCCGCGGTGTCCGGTCCGGTGACGGCCGCTGCGCCGGCGACACCCAAGGTCGCGCAGGCAGACGGCCTGGGCCCCAAGGAAGAAATCGTGCCGCCCAAGCCCGCGCCCAAGCCGGCTGCGGTGGCGTCCGGGCCTGTTGCCGCCAAGCCCGAACCCAAACCGGCGCCAGCCCCCAAGCCCGACGACGGCGCCCGTGCCAAGGCCCTGCTGGAAGGCAAAGCCGCGCCGGTGGCAGCGCCGGCCGCCAGCGCAGCCAATGGCGAGCGCTACGTGGTGCAGGTGGGCGCCTTTGCCGATGCCGACAAGGCCCGCGAAACGCGGCTGAAGGTCGAGCGCGCGGGCCTGAAGACCTACACCCACGTGGCCGAGACCAGGGAAGGCAAGCGCATCCGCGTGCGCGTGGGGCCGTTTGCGACCAGGGCCGAGGCCGACCGCGCGGCTGAAAAGATCAAGGGGCTGGATTTGCCCGCGGCCATCCTCACCTTGTAGGCTGGGCGTGGCCGTTCTGGACTGGGTTTTTGTTGCGGTACTGGTGGCGTCATTGGTGCTGGGCGCCTGGCGCGGCCTGGTGTACGAGGTGCTGTCGCTCATGAGCTGGATCGCGGCCTTTGTGCTGGCCCAGTGGCTGGCGCCTGACGTGGCAGCCCGCCTGCCGCTCGGTTCGGCGTCCGAGCCGGTGCGCTATGCGGCTGGCTTTGTGGTGGTGCTGGTGGCGGCGGCGTTTGCGGGTGGCCTGATGGCCTGGCTTCTGAAGAAGCTGATCGAGGCGATCGGCCTGCGGCCTGTGGACCGCACGCTGGGCGCGGCGTTTGGCCTGGCGCGCGGCGTGGTGCTGCTGCTGGCCGCGGCGGTGGTTGTGAACATGACGCCCCTGAAGGGCGGCGTGTGGTGGCAGGAATCGGCGGGCGCGGGTGTGCTGACCGTGGCCCTCAAGGGCATGAAGCCCGTGCTGCCGGAAGAATTCGGGCAATACCTGCCCGGCTAAGGAAAGCCATGTGTGGAATCGTCGGCGTCGTAGGCGCCTCACCCGTCAACCAGCTTATCTATGACGCGCTGCTGCTGCTGCAGCACCGCGGCCAGGATGCAGCCGGCATCGTGACCCAGCAGGAACGCAAGTTCTTCATGCACAAGGCCAAGGGCATGGTGCGCGACGTGTTCCGCACGCGCAACATGCGCGCGCTGCCCGGCAACTGCGGCCTGGGCCAGGTGCGCTACCCCACCGCCGGCAACGCCTACAGCGAAGAAGAAGCCCAGCCGTTTTACGTGAACGCGCCGTTCGGCGTGGTGCTGGTGCACAACGGCAACCTGACCAACGCGCACGCGCTGAAGGCCGAGCTGTTTTCTACCGACCACCGCCACATCAACACCGACAGCGACTCCGAAGTGCTGCTCAATGTGTTTGCGCATGAGCTGGAAAAATCCACGCGCGGTGTGCCGCTGCAGCCCGATGATGTGTTCACGGCTGTGAAGAATGTGCACCGCCGTGTTCGTGGCTCGTATGCGGTGATCGCCATGATCGCGGGCCATGGCGTGCTGGCGTTCCGTGACCCGTTTGGCATCCGCCCGCTGTCGGTGGGCAAAAGCCGCGACGGCACCTGGATGGTGGCCAGCGAATCCGTCACGCTGGAAGGCACGGGCCATGTGTTTGACCGCCATGTGGCGCCGGGCGAGGCGATCTTCATCGACCTGCAGGGCAACCTGCATTCAAAGCAATGCGCCGACGACCCCAGGCTGTACCCCTGCATTTTTGAGTTTGTGTACCTGGCGCGGCCTGATTCGGTGATGGACGGCATCTCGGTCTACCAGGCGCGCCTGAACCTGGGCGAGACACTGGCCAAGCGCGTGATCTCCACGCTGCCGCCCAATGAAATCGACGTGATCATCCCCATCCCTGAATCCAGCCGGCCCAGCGCCACGCAGCTGGCGCACCTGCTGGGCATCCCCTACCGCGAAGGTTTTGTGAAGAACCGCTATGTGGGCCGCACCTTCATCATGCCGGGCCAGGGCGTGCGCAAGAAATCAGTGCGCCAGAAGCTCAACGTGATCGCCAGTGAATTCAAGGGCCGCAACGTGATGCTGGTGGACGACTCCATCGTGCGCGGCACCACCAGCCGCGAGATCGTGCAGATGGCGCGCGACGCCGGCGCCAAAAAGGTGTACCTGGCCAGCGCCGCACCGCCGGTGCGCTATCCCAACGTGTACGGCATCGACATGCCCACCTCCAGCGAGCTGGTGGCGCACGGCCGCACCATTGACGAGATCCGCGAGATCATCGGCTGCGACGCGCTGATTTACCAGGACGTGGACGGCATGAAAAAGGCCATCGGCTCGCTCAACCCCAAGCTCGATGGTTTTGACGCGTCGTGCTTTGACGGCATGTACGTCACCGGCGACATCGACGCCGCGGGCATCGCCCGTATCAACGAATCACGCGTGGGCCAGGAAGAGCAGGACGACGACACGTCGCGCCTGGCCCTGCCCAACGCGCAGGAAGCCTGACCTGGGACCCCCGATGACCGACACACAACTGCCCGCCGGGCTGCACCTGGACACGCTGGCCGTGCGCGCCGCCGTGGACCGCAGCCAGTACGGCGAAAACTCCGAAGCGCTGTACCTGACCAGCGGCTACGTGCAGCCCACGGCGCAAGCCTCCGCCAGCCGCTTTGCCGGTGAAGAAGACGGCTACACCTATGGCCGCACCGGCAACCCCACCGTCACCAGCTTCGAGCAGCGCCTGGCCGCCATGGAAGGCACCGAGGCCGCGATGGCCACGGCCTCGGGCATGGCGGCCGTGATGCTCATGTGCTTCAGCCTGCTGCGCGCGGTCGACCACGTGATTTATTCGCAGTCGATGTTTGGCTCCACCATGAAGCTGATCGGCACGGAATTCGCGCGCTTTGGCGTGGAGTCCACCAGCGTGTCGCAGACCGACGTGGACGCCTGGCGCGCCGCCGTGCGCCCCAACACCAGGCTGCTGTTTGCCGAGACGCCGACCAACCCTCTGACCGAGGTCTGCGACATTGCCGCGCTGGCCGATATCGCGCACAAGGCCGGCGCGCTGCTGTGCGTGGACAACTGCTTTGCCACGCCCGCGCTGCAGCGCCCGGTGACGCTGGGCGCCGACATCGTCATGCACTCGGGCACCAAGTTCCTGGACGGCCAGGGCCGTGTGATGGCCGGAGCCCTGTGCGCGCCCGAAGCCATGGTGCGCGAGAAGTTTTTGCCCGTGCAAAAAAATGCCGGCATGGTGCTGTCGCCCTTCAATGCCTGGGTGGTGCTCAAGGGCCTGGAAACGCTGAGCCTGCGCCTGAACGCGCAAAGCGCGGCCACACTGGCGCTGGCGCAATGGCTGGAGCAGCACCCCGCCGTGTCGCGCGTGTACTACCCCGGCCTGCCCAGCCACCCGCAGCATGCGCTGGCCATGCGCCAGATGTCGGGCGTGGGCGGCGCGGTGCTGTCGTTTGATGTCAAGGCGGCTGACGCCACGCAGGCGCGCGCGCGGGCCTTCCACGTGCTCGATTCACTGCAGGTGCTGTCACTGTGCACCAACCTGGGCGACACCAAGAGCCTGCTGACCCACCCGGCCAGCACATCCCACGGCAAGCTGTCCGAGGCGCAGCGCCAGGCCGCCGGCATCGGCCAGGGCCTGATCCGCCTGGCGGTGGGCCTGGAACACCCGGACGACATGAAGGCCGACCTGCTGCGCGGCCTGGACACCCTTTCATGAGCAAGACCAGAACCCGATTCGCCCCGTCTCCCACCGGCTTCATCCACCTGGGCAACATCCGCTCGGCGCTGTACCCCTGGGCGTTTGCGCGCGCCACGGGCGGCGACTTCATCCTGCGCATTGAAGACACCGACCTGGAGCGCAATTCGCAGGCGGCGGTGGACGTGATCATCGAAGGCATGGCCTGGCTGGGACTGGACCATGACGAAGGCCCGTTCTATCAAATGCAGCGCATGGACCGCTACAAGCAGGTGCTGGCGCAGCTGCGGGCCGCGGGCCATGTGTACCCCTGCTACATGAGCGTGGCCGAACTGGATGCTTTGCGCGAACGCCAGATGGCGGCCAAGGAAAAGCCGCGTTACGACGGCACCTGGCGCCCCGCGCCGGGCAAGGTGTTGCCGCCGGTGCCCGAGGGTGTACAGCCGGTGCTGCGATTCCTGAACCCGCAGGGCGGCGTGGTGGCCTGGGACGACAAGGTCAAGGGCCGCATCGAGATCAGCAACGACGAACTGGACGACCTGGTGATTGCGCGGCCGGATGGCACGCCGACCTACAACTTCTGCGTGGTGGTGGACGACATCGACATGGCCATCACGCATGTGATCCGCGGTGACGACCATGTGAACAACACGCCGCGCCAGATCAACATCTTCAAGGCGCTGGGCAAGGAGCCCCCGGTGTATGCCCACCTGCCCACCGTGCTGAACGAGCAGGGCGAGAAGATGAGCAAGCGCAACGGCGCCAAGCCCGTGACGCAGTACCGCGACGAAGGCTACCTGCCCGACGCGATGGTCAACTACCTGGCGCGCCTGGGCTGGAGCCACGGCGACGATGAAATCTTCAGCCGCGCGCAGTTCCTGGAATGGTTCAACCTGGACCACCTGGGCCGCAGCGCCGCGCAGTTCGACGAAGCCAAGCTGCGCTGGGTCAATGCCCAGCACCTGAAGGCCATGGCCGACGACGCGCTGGCGCCGCTGGTGGCCGCGCAGCTGCAAAAGCAGGGGCTGGCTGCCGACGACCGGCTGCCCGCGATCTGCGGCCTGTTCAAGGACCGCTGCGATACGACGGTGGTGCTGGCCCGCTGGGCAGCAGCCTTTTACGCTGACGTGACGCCCGTGGCAGAGGAGAAAGCGCAGCATGTGACCGATGCCGTGAAGCCGGCTGTCGCCTCACTGGCCGACAAGCTGGCCGCGGTCGCGTGGGACAAGGCTGCGATTGGTGCGGCCATCAAGGAAGTGCTGGCAGCCCACAGCCTGAAGATGCCGCAGCTGGCCATGCCGGTGCGTGTGCTGGTCATGGGCACGGCCCAGACGCCGTCACTGGACGCGGTGCTGGCGCTGTGTTCACGCGAAACCGTGTTGGCGCGCTTGAAAGCAGCCTGAATTTTCAGGCTATAATTCAAGGCTCGGAAATTAACGGGGCTGTGTCAAAGCAGCAGCGGGAATTTAGGGGGTATAGCTCAGCTGGGAGAGCGCTTGCATGGCATGCAAGAGGTCATCGGTTCGATCCCGTTTACCTCCACCACCGAACAGTTCAGGTTTTGACCCTATCGTCTAGAGGCCTAGGACATTACCCTTTCACGGTAAGTA
>JBEIPU010000132.1:0-12038 GCA_040376925.1 Caenimonas sp.
CCCCGATGAGCAAGGCATTTGCATCGCAGGCCGACCTGGCCGACAAGAAGATCACGTTTGAGCAGCTCAGCGCGCACTGCTGGGCCTACACGGCCGAAGGCGACCCCAATTCGGGCGTGATCATTGGCGACAAGTTCATCATGGTCAGCGACGCCACGGCCACGCCCGACATGGCGCGCGACCTGATCGCGCGCATCCGCACCGTGAGCGACAAACCCATCAAGTACGTGCTGCTGACCCATTACCACGCGGTGCGCGTGCTGGGTGCCAGCGCCTACGCGGCCGAGGGCGCCACGGAGATCATCGCCAGCCAGGGCACGCTGGACCTGATCATCGAGCGCGGCAAGGAAGACATGCAAAGCGAGATGGAACGCTTTCCGCGCCTGTTTCGCGGCGCCGACAGCGTGCCGGGCCTGACCTGGCCCACCATGGTGATTGGCGGCGGTGACGCGACCAAGGGTGAAGTGCCCGGCAAGCTCACGGTCGACCTGGGCGGCGTCAAGGTCCAGATCTGGAGCCCCGGCTACGGCCACACGCGCGGCGACACCATTGCCTGGGTGGCCGAAGAAAAGGTTCTGTTCAGCGGCGACCTGGTCGAATACGAAGCCGGCGTCTACACCGGCGACGCCCAACTGGAAGAGTGGCCCGCCACGCTGGAGGCGCTGCGCGCGCTGAATGCCGAATTCATCGTGCCCGGCCGTGGCGAGGCCATGAAGGGCAACGCCGACGTGAACAAGGCGCTGGATTACACCAAGCGCTGGGTCACCACGCTGTTCCAGGCCGGCAAGGAAGCCGCGGCCGCCGGCATGGACCTGAAGGCCGCCATGGCCCACACCCGCAAGGCCATGGACCCGGTGTTCGGCCATGTGTTCATTTACGAGCACTGCCTGCCGTTTGACGTGAGCCGCGCCTACGACGAAGCCAAGGGCATCAAGAACCCCCGCATCTGGACCGCCGAGCGCGACCAGGAAATGTGGGCGGCGCTGCAGGCCTGACAGTCTTGTCATGCCGGGCTTGACCCGGCATCCATGGCGCCCGGATCGAATCAGGCCGGCCAGTGCAGCCGCACCACGGTGCCGCCGCCCTCGCGCGGCGCCAGCACCAGCGCGGCACCGATCGAGCCGGCGCGCGCCTGCATGCTGGCCACGCCCTGGCCGCCGGGCTCGTGTGCCTGTACGGGCAGCCCCACGCCGTCGTCCGCCACCTCCAGCAAAATGGCCTGGCCGTCGGGGCTGGTCCTGCAGTTCACCCACACTGCGCTGGCCCGCGCGTGCTTGAGCACATTGGTCAGCGCCTCCAGCACGATGCGCTGCACCTGCAGCACGGCGCGCGGCGTCATGCCGGGCAGGGCAGGCAGCTCGTGCACGTCCCAGTGCAGGGCCAGGCCCGCGGCCTGCAGGCGCGGCTGCACCCGGTAGCGCAGCGTGGCCAGGGCCGTGGTCAGGTCGCCGTCGGCCAGCTGCATTGAATCCACCGCCAGGCGCATTTCGTCCAGCGCGGCTTTCACGTGCTCTTGCAGCACCTCAGCTTGCGCGCCGGGCTGCTTGACCAGGTTCAGCAAGCCCACCAGCTGCGCACCCACCCCGTCGTGCAGGTCGCGCATGATGCGCTGGCGTTCGGTGGCAGTGGCCTGCGCGGCCTTTTGCTCCTGCAGCTGGCCAAAGGCGTCGTTCAGCTCGGCTTCCTTGGCGCGGATGCGCGCCTCCAGCGTCTGGTTCAGCGCGTGCAGCGTGGCAGCGCTGCGCGCATAGCGGTCCACGATGATGCCGGCCATGATCACCACGAAGAAGAACATGGTGTGCGGCGTAAGCGATGAGCGCGTGGCCCCACCCAGCCCCAGGCGCACCAGCCCCAGGTCGTGCAGGCCGGCCAGCACCGCCAGCCCGCCGGCCAGCGTGAGCACCAGCGCCGTGACGCGGTGGGCCGCGCCGCGCGTGAGGGCCTGGCGCACCACCAGCGCCCAGGTGGCCAGGCCCAGCGGCGCCAGCAGCGCCAGCGCTGCCGTCCAGGCCAGGGGCAGGTGCAGGCCAAAACCCACCAGCACCAGCACCAGCGCCACCGGCAGGTAGGTCAGCAGCAGCCGGGCCATGCGGGCGCGGCCCAGGTCCAGCGCCAGCAGCGCAAACAGGCACATCAGCGCCAGGTGCCAGGCATAGGCCGTGGCCGTGACCATGCCCCAGGCCGGCCAGGGCACGGGCACGTCGGGCCACACCCGGTCCAGGTTGCGGAAGATGCCCAGGAACGAGGCCGCGGCAAAGCAGGCAAACACCGCGTCGCGCATGCGCGCCCACAGCGCCAGCGCCATCAGCCCCAGCAGCGCCAGCGCCACGCAGAAGACCAGCGACGCCACATAGCGCCAGCGCCGCTCCACGTCGTATTCCGCAAGCAACAAGGCCTCGGGCCCATAGCGCACCACCGACAGCCCGCCCCAGCGGGCGTCCTGCGTGGTGACCTGCACCACCAGCTCGTTGGGCCGGTCGGCATGCAGCAGCGGGGCGTCCACCGGCGCCAGGTGCGGCGTCTTGGCCGCGTCGTAGCGCGGGTCGCCCAGCGTGCCGCGCGCCAGCACGCGCGCGCCATTGACCGTGGCTACCACCTGGTTGCCCACGCGTGTGAACAGCAGCGCCATGGGCTGGCTGCCCTGGCGCGGCGGCAGTGCGATGCGGTAGGTGGCGGTGCCGCCGCGTCCGGGAAATTCAGCGTCCCAGCGGTGGGTGAGCGCCAGGCCGCGCTGCACCGCGGCGCCGCCCTCGGGCTGCAGCACCGCCTGGGCCTGGCGCAGCTGCACCACGCCGGGTGCCGGCGGGGCGTCTTGCGCCAGCACCGGCGCGGCGCCCACCAGCAGCACCCAGAAAGCAGCCCGCAACGCGGCCCAAACGGCCGCTAACAACGCCGCCGCCAGCCCAGGCAGGGTGGGGCGCTGCATCAGCTGCGCAGCAGCCCGAGCTGGCGGGCTTCGTACACGGCCTCGGTCTTGGAGCTGACGCTGAGCTTGCCGTAGATGTTGCGCACATGGCTGTGAACGGTGTGCACGGAAATGTTCAGCAGGCCCGCCGTTTCGCTGTAGCTGAAGCCGCGCGCCACCAGTGCCAGCACCTCGGTTTCCTTGGGCGACAGGGGCTGGCCGCTGGCGGTTTCGCGCGCGGGCTGGGCGGGCGCGCCCCCCAGCTGCCCCAGCAGTTTGCGCGCAATGATGGGCGACATCGGCGAGCCGCCATTGCGCAGGTTCATGATGTGGGCGGCCAGGTCCTCGCCGGTGCCGTCCTTGAGCAGGTAGCCCTTGGCCCCCGCGCCAAAGGCTTTCATCATGTGGGCCTCATCGCCAAACATGGTGATGACCATGACCTCGCAGGCCGGCTGCAGCCGCGTGCATTCGCGGATCACGTCAATGCCCGAGCCGTCCGGCAGGCCCAGGTCCACCAGCAGCACGTCCACCGGGTTGCCGGCCAGCCAGGCCAGCATGTCGCGCGCCCAGGCGGCTGAATGCACCAGCGCCAGCCGCGGGTTGGCGCGGATGACCGCCTCAAAGCGGCTGCGCGTGCCCGGGTCGTCCTCCACCAGGGCGACGGTGACGGGGGCTTCGGCGGCGGCGGCGGGGGGTGGGGGCATGTGGGCGTGGGGCTGCGGCGCAGCCGGTGCGATGGTTACACAGAGCCTGCCAGCACCGCAAGCGCGGCGCATCGCCAGAAATGGGGAGGCTGGCGTGTCCCTGGACGGCCCGGGCGGCCATGTCAAAAGACATTCCCGGGCAAAGTTAAACTGCGCAGCGTGAATGCACCAGCCGTCTCCGTCTGCCCGCCCGTGCCCTGCAAGGACTGCGCCCTGCGCGCGCGCGAGGCGTTTTCGCCGCTGCAGCCCGGCGAGCTTGAATACATTGAACACTACCGCAGCGAAATGGTGGACCTGCCCGCCGGTGCAGCCATCATCCCCGAGCACCGCACCAGCGACCGGCTGTTCACGCTGTATTCGGGCTGGGCGTTTCGCTACAAGACGCTGAGCGACGGGCGCCGCCAGATCCTGAACTTCCTGGTGCCGGGCGACTTCATCGGCCTGCAGGAGGAATTTGCCGACGGCGCCACGCCGGGGGTGGAGGCGGTGACGCCGGTGCGCCTGTGCGTGTTTGCGCGCGACGGGTTGTGGCCGCTGTTTCGTGAATACCCGAGCCTGGGCTACGACATCACCTGGCTGGCCGCGCGCGAGGAGCACTGGGTAGACCACCACCTGGTGTCCGCCGGACGGCGCAGCGCCATGGAGCGCGTGGCCATGCTGCTGATCCACCTGTACCGCCGGGCCGAACGCGTGGGCATGGCACGCGACGGCGCGGTGCCGTTCCCGTTCAACCAGCAGCACATTGCCGACGCGCTGGGCCTGTCGCTGGTGCACACCAACAAGACGCTGCGCCGGCTGCAGGCCATGGGCCTGCACAGCCTGAACGACGGCCAGCTGCGGCTGCTGGCGCCGCGCTCGCTGGAGCGGCTGGCGGACTATTTTGAGCGGCCCCTGCGCCGCGTGCCGTTGATCTGAGCCGGGTACGCCGCTGTAGGCGCGCGCCTACGGCAGGCCTCAGGCGCCACCGACGGCGCCGCGCCCGGTGCGCGCCTACGCTTGGGGTCTCTTCAAGACCGAACCGCAGGAGACTCACCATGCCCCACGCCATCCCCCGCCTTTTGCAGCAGCAACCCCGCGCCTGGTTTGCGCGCGAACAGCAACAGCAGCAGCAAAGCGGCTCCACCGAATTCCAGCCGCCCAAGGGCCAGCGCGAGCCGCAAATGGGCGAAGGCAGCTACGAAGGCACGCGCGATTACCAGGACAACATCAAGTCGTACCTGAAAAAAGCCGACGTGCCGGCCGACGCCCGCGCCGCCCGCCCGCGCAGCGAGGAAGAAGCGCGCGAGCTGGAGCAGGCCGAAAAGGAAGGCAAGTCGCACACCAAGGCGCCGGGCGAATAAGCCCGCGCCGCGCCCCGCCGCAACCTTTGCGTCGTCAGCGCTGCGCGGCCAGCTCGCGCAGGTCGCGCTGGTAGGCGCGCAGGCGCCGCACGGCCGATTCGCGCTGCGCGGCGGTGGTGCTGGCATGCAGCGCGGCAAAGGCGCGGCAGCTGTCCTGCAGCCAGGCCTCGCGCTTTTGGCGCCACACCGGGTCGGGTGAGTCCTGGGTGCGCTGCAGGTAGCCGCGCAGGGCCTCACGCACCTGGGCCGGCGCCACGGCGGGCTGCGACGCCACCGTGCGCAGCGTCTGAAGCGCATCGCGCTGGCGGCGCTGGCGCTCTGCAAACACGGCGCGCGCGTCAAACGGCGTGAGCTCCACCGCACGCTGCACCGCGGCGCGCTGGGCGTCGTCCAGCGTGCCGTAGATCATCTCGGCGCGCTCGGTCATCTGCTTGACGCGGCGCTCCTGCAGCGCGGCGGGGGTCACATCCAGCCATTCCTTGCGCCATTCGGCGTCCTTGCGCTCGTAGTGCTTTTGCAGGTGCTGCAGCTGCGCTGGCGTCAGGCTGGCGGCGGTGGCGGCCACCGCGGGCTCGGCAAACGCGGCCAGCGCGGCGATGCGTTCACGCGCCTGGGCCACCAGCGCACAGGCCTGCGCCGGCGTGATATCGGTGGGCGCCAGGCGCTCGGCCTGCTCCAGCAGCGCCGCATAGCGCGGCAGCTCGTTGCCGCGGTGCCACTGCTGCAGCTGGGCCAGGTCTTCGCGCACGCGGGCTGCCTGCGCGTCGTCAAAATCCAGGTAGGCGTCCAGCCGCCAATAGGCAAATTCGGGCACGGCACCGTAGCCCAGCTTGAGTGCGCTGCACGCCGTCAGTGCGCCGGCACACACAGCGGCCAGCGCCGTCAGGCCGATAATCCGCAGCAGATTTGAAACGATCGCCATAGTGCAGGGGTTCCGTATGACAGCAGTGGATGTAGTGATCATGGCCGCCGGCAAGGGCACCCGCATGAAAAGCCGGCTGCCCAAAGTGTTGCACCGATTGGCCGGGCGCGCACTGGTCCAGCATGTAATAGACACCGCCGCGGGGTTGAAAGCCCGCCATGTGGTGGTGATCACCGGCCACGGCGCACCCGAAGTGGAAGCCGCGCTGGCGCGGTCTGCCGCCGCCGCGGGCGCCACGCCGCCGGTGTTTGTGCGCCAGGAACCCCAGCTGGGCACCGGCCACGCCGTGCAGCAGGCCGTGCCCGCACTGCCCGACGACGGCATTGCCCTGATCTTGAATGGTGACGTGCCGCTGATCGAGGCCGCCACGCTGCGCGGGCTGATCACCGACTGCGCGGGCAAGCGCCTCGCGCTGCTGACGGTGGACATGCCTGACCCGTCGGGCTACGGCCGCATCATCCGCAGTGGCGACGCCGTGTTTGCCATCGTGGAACACAAGGACGCCGACGCCCAGCAACGCATGATCCGCGAGGTGTACACCGGTGTGATGGCGCTGCCCGCCGCGCTGCTCAAGCGCTGGCTGGCGCGCCTGACCAACGACAACAGCCAGGGCGAGTACTACCTGACCGACATCGTGAAATTTGCGGTGGCCGACGGCGCCGACGTGGTGGCCACCAAAACGCCCGACAAGGTACAGGTGGACGGCGTGAACAGCCCCGTGCAGCTGGCCGAGCTGGAGCGTGCGTACCAGCTGCGCCACGCGCGCACGCTGATGGACCAGGGCGTGCGCCTGGCCGACCCGGCCCGCCTGGACGTGCGCGGCACGCTGAGCTGCGGGCAGGACGTGGAAATTGACGTGAACTGCGTGTTTGAAGGCAGCGTGTCATTGGGCGACGGCGTGCGCATCGGCGCCAACTGCGTGATCGCCAACGCCACCATATTGGCCGGCGCGGTGATCCACCCCTTTACCCACATCGACGGCGAAAAGGCCGGCGTGCGCGTGGGCGAGGGCGCGCTGGTGGGCCCGTTTGCGCGGCTGCGCCCGGGCGCCCAGCTGGGCGCCGAAGTACACATCGGCAATTTTGTGGAGGTGAAAAACTCGACGCTGGCCGCTGGTGCCAAAGCCAACCACCTGGCCTACCTGGGCGACGCCACGGTGGGCGAGCGCGTGAACTACGGCGCGGGCAGCATCACCGCCAATTACGACGGCGCCAACAAGCACCGCACGGTGATCGAGGCCGACGTGCACGTGGGCAGCAACTGCGTGCTGGTGGCCCCGGTGACGATAGGCGCAGGCGGCACGGTGGGCGGTGGGTCCACCATCACCAAGGACACACCGGCGGGCGCATTGAGCGTGGCGCGCGGCAAGCAGATCAGCATTGCCAATTGGGAACGCCCCAAGAAGACGCCGAAGTAGCGAGCGCACCCCCAGGTCCACCCCTTCACCCGCAGCCTGCCTATGCGCGCCCGCCCCACTCTTGTCATCCCGGACTTGATCCGGGATCCACGCCCCGCATTCCCAAAGCCGCTGCAAGCATTGGCGGTGCTGTTCCTGCTGGCCAGCCTCGCCCACTTCATCCACAACGCCGAATACATCGCCTACTACCCCGGCATGCCCGGCTGGCTGACGCGCGAAAAGGTGTACCTGTTCTGGCTGGCCTTTGCCAGCCCGGGCCTGCTGGCGCTCATCTGCGCCCGGCTGCACCGGCCGCGGTTGGCGCTGGTGTTCCTGGCGGTGTATGGCGCGCTGGGGCTGGATGCGCTGGGGCACTATGCGCTGGCGCTGTGTTCGGAACACACGCTGATAGCCAACGTGACGATTTGGGCGGAGGCTGTGACGGGGTTGGTGTTGTGTGTGGCGTCGGTGGTGGTGCTGGGGCGGCGGCTTCACGCACTGCCCCAGAGCCTGAAGGGGACATGACAGGCAGCATTCACAAAATCTTTGTCTGACGACACCTGGCCCGTGGTGACGACAGCGTTCGCGCTTTTCCAACCGGGCATTCAGGTCCGAAAGGCCCAGTTCCTGATTGACCAGAGGGTTCCTGTTTGGATTCGAGGCTCACCCCAAAAGCGCTGGGTTGGCCTGCCACAGAGCCCAGTTCAACGCGGCGGCGAACGTGACCCATAGAAGGTAGGGCACCAGCAGCAGCCCTGCGAGCGGCTTGATGCGCCAGAAGGCGATCAGCGTGCCGGCGATCAGAAGCCAAAGCACCAGAACCTCGGCAAACGCCGCACCGCCCAGGCGCCAGGCAAAGAACAGCCAGCTCCACAGCGCATTGGCGATGAGCTGGGCGACAAACAGCGCAAGCGCAACAGACCTGGGCGCGTGGATATGCTGCACGCGCCAGACCAGCCACACGGCGACCGCCATGAGCAGAAAGAGGACCGACCAGACCGGGCCGAACAACCAGCCCGGCGGCGCCCAAACGGGACGGGTCAGCGCGGCATAGAACGCGCCCGCGTCTCTGGAAGCGAACGCCCCGACGGCGCTTGTGGCGATGCACAGGGCCAACCAGGCCGCGAAGCCGATAGCTTGAGCTGGGCGTGACAGTGATGTTTGGGTGTTCATTGGGGGGCTAACGTGAAGCGGACAGGATAACGCGAGCTAGGGCCGGGCAGCACTTCACTCCCAATCACCTCCATTTAAAGAAGGCTTGCCTGGACAAGGTGTCTATGAAACCTGCAGCAGCCCAGCGCGCCTACAGGGCAAGCCAGGGTTGATCACAGCGCGACCGGCGTCGCGTCGTACACCGTCATGCGCGGCGGCTCGGTGGCAAGCGCTGCCAGCTGCCGGGCAAAAGCCCGAGACTGCGGCACCTTGAAGTGCTGAAGCAAGGCAGCCTGGTCTTGCCATTCCTCCACAAACACCAAGCGCAGCGGATCCTGGGCATCCTGGCTCACGCCATGGGAGACGCAGCCCGGCTCGGACCTAGAGCGCACCACATGTTCCAGGCTCAGCGCGAGGGCCTCGGTGAGGCAACCGTCTTTGACTTGTACGTGGCCTGTGACAACGATCATGGGAATACTCCTGGTTTTTCCGAGCAGCGAACCTATTGTTCAGCTTCTTGCCGTTGAGGGGGACTCCACATGCGAGGGGTTAGGCTGAACGTCAGGAGGCATGAGTGATGGATGCTATCTGGATGCGGGCTCGACTGCGGCATTCGCGAACGGCAGTGCTTCGACAATGGCTAGCCAATCCTTCCGCCCCTTCTTGCCCGCGAGATGCAGCCGTGGCTTGAAGAAGTTCGAGTGCGTGCGTGGAAGCTTCCTCGACTCGAATGCGACCAGCTCGGCGTGAATAACCTTGTGACAGGCTTCCAGCATTGTTAGGTCGATCCAAATCTTCGTTTTCTGATCCTCGCACAGCCGACCCACGACAGCAGATGCCGAGCCGCTCCTTGCACTCCAATGCAGGAGCCGGTAGGTTGTAGCGATCTCGATCGCAAGGCGGATGACTTCAGACTTCTTGTGCTCCTCTGCGATTCCTGCCAAGTTCTCGTAGTTGCCAGACTTGTACTCCCGGACGAGTTCGCGATCTGCAACAAGCAGCGACACGAAGTGCAAAGCCGGCCGCTCGAGGCGGAGATAGACCTGGCTGTAATCGTGAACGTCGTCATCGTGAACAGGCATGAGGATCCTGGGTGGCTTAACGCAGAGGTGACCGGCGACCGACAGGAGCGACCGCAGGGAGCGTACGAAGTTGGGAGTCCGCGTCGACAGCCATGTTAGGTATCTTCGTCCATGGGGCTCTCAGGCCCGAACAGCCATCCTTCTGGACCGCGTAGTGCCGTTTGAGACCAAATGCACGCAGCAGCGTTCCCATTCAGCAGCCAGACGGACGCGAACGGCGAAGCCTGCTCTGCGCAGGCTGCTCGAATGTCGATGTATTTCTGGTCGTACGCTGGAAAGTTTAGGTAGACAAGTAGGTTCAAGTGCGACACACGCCCACCATATCGATTGAGCTTCTTGTGAATTGCATCCCGAATCCAGCGCGGACCGTTCGCCGTCCCCTCGCTCCAGTCTTCCAGTTTGGCCCCGTCCATGGGCTCTCGCTTGTACTCGTCTCCTCGCCGGCGACCAGGCTCCTGAACCTCGGTGATCTGAAAGGGGTGCACTCCTCCGGCAGCCTCAAACTCAAAGTCGGCGTCGGTCTGCTCATCGTGGTCTTCGATGCGGATGTGGCAGGGCCCCACGCCGTGTGCATAGTGCCTGCCGAAGTGGGCAGCACACCAGAACTCTTGTGTTTTCTTGTGCTTCGGGCGAGTGAAGAACTCCCGCGGATCAACCTCCTCGCGAATCTTCCGGTACTTGGCCAAGAGTTCGGCCGGTGTGTAGCGAGGCGTTGACATCAGGAGTTCAACGTGAAGGCGACCGGCAAGTTGCGGCCCCTTGCCGCAACGTGTCCAACTCGACCGTTCTGATGGACCGCGCTAGCCGCATTGCACCCTCGGCACGGCTTCCTTGAGCAACTTCAAGAACGCGGGAGAAAACGTCTCGCAGTTGAGAGGTTGGGCGGTGAGAAATTCCTTCTGCGCCTCGAGCATCCAATGAACCGTCGCAGCCCAAGACTTGTTTCCCTGCGTCAAGTTGAACACTGATTCTGTGATTGCGACCAGGGCGTTGCACTTCCAGAAGATGGTCGCCTCGTTTTCGCGGCGACCCCCTTCGGCGAGTTGCTGGTTAAGTTCATTGAACTTCAGAAACAACTCAACGGCCTTGACCTCCCGCGTGAGGCGCTGGGTATGCCAGAACTGCCAAAGCCCGGAGAGAAACGCGATGGAGGCAATCGCCGATGCGATCAATGGTGCGTAGGAGACTAGCGTTGGCACTGGATTACCCATAGCGGTCTAACGTTGGAGGCCAGGCGTGGCCGCAGGCCGTCGCCTCTGGGCCGACTTGTTAGATCGCATCGGGGGGCGCCTTCCGATCTTGTGCGCAGGCCGAGGCGAGGCGTTTGCGAGCCAGCCACGCAAACCAGATAAGGACATTGGCGCTGACCATAGCTGCAATGAGCGTGGGCGAAAGGCTTTTAGCAGGGATAGGAAAGCCGAGTGCGGACAAGACCCAGATGACGCCAAGCCAAGGTTGGCAAATGACGACAGCCAGCAACCCGGAGAAGCCCGCGTGCTGTCCTCTATCCACAAACGCCAACCACACAGTGAGCGATGCGACGATTGAGTAAACAAGAAACTTTGCCATGCGCTCTAACTTTGATATATCCCGCAAAACTGCGGAACAACATGACCTGCCGAAATCCGTAAAGTCGTTGACCATCAACGACTTGCAGCAATCCCCCTGCGCCTGTGCACAGGTATACAAATTTCAGCAAAGCCGCCGCCATCCCGCCTCCTTTGAATCTGCCCGTGCGCGCCACTATATCCAGCCCTTCCCGCACGGTCGATAGCCCACATCCCCCAATCTGAGGAGATGGGCGCCCGCCGTTGGCGCGCCAACCATGCTGGCTGCAAGGCTGTGGGCGGGGCCGTTGGCGCGCCTCTTTGGCGCCGAGCATCGCAAGAATCGAGGGTCGGTCCGCGCAAGCGGACAAGCGTAGGAGCGATTTTTGCGGTGGCGCGTTCAGCGCCCATCGCACAAATCGACCCGTAGCGTCCCCTCGATTCGGAGAAGCGCCGGGCACCCCGTAGCGCAGCGACGGGGCGCCAAAGTGCAGCGCCGACGGCCCCACCCACAGCCTTGCGCGCGGTGCAGACGAGAGCAAGGTAACTCAACCCCGCACCACCGCCCGATACGGCTCAAACTTGCTGCGCTTCACGCTGAAAAACGCCTTCACATTCCGCACATTCGCATCGCTGGTAAACAGCCGCTGCGCCAGCGCCAGATACCCCGGCATGTCATTCGCAAACACCACCAGCACAAAGTCCGGCCCCGGCGATACGCGGTAGCACTGCTGCACGGCGGCATCTGGCGCCACGCGCGCTTCAAACGCTTCCAGGTGCTCCGCGCCCTGGCGGTCCAGCGTGATTTCCACGATCGCGCTCAGGCCGTGGCCCAGCAGGGGGGCCAGCTTGTCGTCGCTCAGGATGGCGATGTCGCGCTCGATCAGGCCCGCATCGCGCAGCCGCTTGACGCGGCGCAGGCAGGTGGGGGGCGACACATGCACCCGCTCGGCCAGGGCCTGGTTGCTGATGCTGGCGTCGCGCTGCAGC
>JBEIPU010000150.1:0-10748 GCA_040376925.1 Caenimonas sp.
CTTGGGGCTGCACTGGTTTCGACGTGGGTTCGGACGCGTGGCAGGGCATGTCGAGCTGAATGCGCTCGTAAAACAGATTCAAACAAACTAACTGCAAACGACGAACGTTTCGCACTCGCCGCTTAATTGCCGGTGAGCTTTGCAACAGCAGGCCTCTGGGCTGGGCAAGGGGTCTTTAGCGCAAGCTAGGGGCTCCCGGCTGCAAAGATAATTTCAGGGGCTGGTCCTGTGCCGGGTAACTTGGCACAGGACGAGACAATAGGTTGCTGGCGTCCTGTTTAGCGTGCCGCTGCGCGATTCAGGAAGCGAGACTCAAATCAGACGGCTACACATGTAGAACTGTACGAACAAGGCTTGCGGACGCGGGTTCAATTCCCGCCAGCTCCACCACTATTTAAAAAACCAACCGGTCTCGGTTGGTTTTTTTTCGTCTGCTCCCCCCAGTGTTGGCGCGGTTTGCGGGCATCAAGGGCCGGATTCCGCACCTTTCTGCAGGAGTTCGAATCGTTACGCACGCCCCCCCCCAGAAACCCTCACTAGCCCGCACGGCCCGATGCTAGGTCGTTGATTTTCAACAAATCGCTCGATCGATCCGCGCTTGCGGACTGCGGACTTCCAATGGGCCGGAAATCTGGCTCGCCCAGACGGCTCTCGGTACCGACACGTTGCAAACAATCGGTACTTCTCGATAACTACCCGACGAATCGGAACATCTCAGCCAGCCCTGATGTTGCCCCTGCTTGCTGACGCAGTTTGGAAGTTCTGGCTGCAATATTGCCCCTCCAATCGCTGTGGAAGGTAGCTCCCTGGGCAAGTGCAATCGAGGGGGGGGATCGCTGCGTAGGGCCGCGTGCCCCCCCCATCCTGCAGCGTGACCTGATTGGATCAAGGCCGGGTTGTCATGCAGGCAGTTTCGCTGCAAGCAGTTCGACCTTCTCGATATTGGGCGGAGAACTGAGCAAGGTCGCGGCGTTGGCCATCAAGGCCGCGGCGATCTGGCCGTTCAGATGTGCTTGGCGACCTGCCTCATCGGCAAAGGCATCGAACACACCGAACGTCGAAGGGCCAAACTTCAATGCGAACCAGGCAGTGGTGCCGGACTCGGCGTTGGCGAGCGGCAGTGCGCTGGCCAGGAAGTCGGCAAGCGCAGCCTCCTGGCCGGGTTTGGCTTCGAGGCGAACAAACAGGGCGAGCTTGGTCATACTGTAATCCTTTGGGTAACTGGGTTAGATGAATGGATCGACGAGCCTGCAGTCTAAGTCTTCATCACAGCCATCTCTATAGACAATAATGACAACATTGATATCATTGTTGCCATGAAACTCCACATCCTTGTTTGTGATGGCGTGTTTGATCTGGGGCTTGCGGCGCTCACCGACACAGTGGGCTTGGCCAATGCGATGTCGGGCTCGCTGCCACAGGCTCCCGCGCACATAGAGCTCACGCTGGTGGGCGTGCGGCGTCGCATCCGAACTGCGCAAGGCTTGACGGTCCCCGTGGTTACTGCGCGTGGTGTGCCGGAACCAGACGTCGTGCTCGTGCCCGCGTTTGGTGACAAGATGCCTGACACGCTCTCGGCTCGGCTCACACGCCCCGACGTGCCCGATGCGGTCGCCGTGCTACAGCAGTGGTCCACCGCTGGCGCGCACCTTGGTGCCGCCTGCTCCGGTAGCTTCTTGCTTGCAGAGAGTGGCCTGCTTGATGGGCATCGTGCGACGACGTCATGGTGGCTGGGGCCGATGTTTCGGCAGCGCTATCCGAACGTCACGCTGGACGAGTCACGCATGATCGTGAACTCGACACGCTTCACTACCGCGGGTGCCGCTTTGGCCCACGTCGACTTGGCCTTGCGCATCATCCGGGGGCGCAGTCCGGCGCTGGCGGCCCTGGTGGCACGCTATCTGCTGGTCGAGGCACGCAGTTCGCAAGCCGAGTTCGTGATTCCCGACCACCTTGCGCATGCCGACCCGATGGTGGAGCGCTTCGAGTGCTGGGCCAGAAGTCGGCTCGCGAAGGGGTTCTCGCTCGCCGAGGCGGCCAGCGCCGCGGGCACAAGCGAGCGCACCTTGGCGCGGCGGCTGCAAAGCGTTTTGGGTAAGACACCGCTGTCGTATTTCCAGGACCTGCGCGTGGAGCATGCCGTCCATCTCTTGCGCACCGAAAACGCGAGCGTCGACCAAGTCGCCGCACAGGTCGGGTACTCGGATGGGGTGACCCTGCGGGCCCTGTTGCGCCGCAAGCTGGGCCGGGGTGTCAGGGAGTTGCGACGCGGTGGATGACCAGAGGCGTTTGGTGTATGCACAGCTGGAGACCGCCGGGAAACTGACGCAGGCCAAACGGCGCATTTGGACCTGACAAAACTACTGCCCGCCACGGCGCGCAAGCTCCAGTTTGACCCCGGACAAAGTTTTGCTGGCAATGTAATGGTTGAGCAAATCAATACCTTGATTGAGCAACGCTGTGCCCTGACGATTCGGCGGCTCACCGCCCCCGCCGCCGACAATGACGCAGCCGCCGAGCCCACCGTTTGAACCACCGTGCGGACGCGGGTTCGATTCCGTGTTTGGGAATTTAACTGGCGCTGGAAAGCAGATGGGTTTGATGTCCGTTTCCGGTGACAACCAAGATTGGAAAACCTGTGTGCAGGTCTACAATCCAGCAGGCTTTTCGATGGAGTTCGCAGCAGCCCGCAGCGCTTCGATTGCGTACTTTCAAATAGCAGTTTGGTGCGGGGCGCCATCCCACCACCAAATTCAATCCATGGCCGCTGCCGGGGTGGCATTCAGGCTTGGCCTGGGTGCATGCCTTGGTTAAAAAAGACCGGCAGGAGGAGATACGCCATGCTTCACCATCATGTGCGCCAGGCATTCATGACCCGCGCGACGCTGGCTGGCTGCGCGCTGGCAGGCTTGCCTGCTTGCGCCCTGGCCGCCGAAGGTTTCAGGTTGCGCCACCCTCCCGTGGGCCTGTTCGGGCCGGAAATCGCTGCGCGCGTGGACGCGCCTGGCTTTTTCGGTACCGTCGCCTTGAGCCATGCGCGGGTCGATGACGTGGTGGGCAACTCCGGCGACACGCTGGCGGTGCCCGCCCGCGTCGTGCCGCTGCCCACCGCCGCTGCAACGGCGGGCGTCGTGCCCAATGGCACTTACGCGCTGCAGGTACCGGCCGGTCGCGTCGATCTGGCGCAAACCCAGACGCAGCTGAACCTCGTCGGCGGCCTGGTGACCCGTGCGGACTATGCAGGTGGCAGCTTTGCAGTACGGCTCAACATCCCGCTGATCCGCCAAAGCCGCAGCTTCCTGGCCACCCAGGCGCAGGGCACGGTGGCGCCGGTGCCGTCGGCGCAGTTGCCCGCGCAGCTCCGCAGCGCCATCAGCGCGGTGGCGGCGGCTGCCAATGCCCAGGTGCAATCGGCCCTGGCCGCGACCGCTGCCACCCACAACACTGACGTCTCGGGGCTGGGCGACATCGAACTGTCCGCCGCCTGGGTGCGCAGGATGGAGCGCCTGCGCGTGGCGGCCAGCCTGAACCTGCACCTGCCCACGGGCAAGTACGACCGCGCACGCGGCCCCAATCCGGGTTTCGGTGACTTCTACACACTGCAGCCCGGCGTGGCACTGACCTATGCACTGGGCGACAGCCCCGACAGCCCGCGCTGGATGCAGGGCGTGTCGCTGGCGGGCCGCGCATCGTATGGCGTCAACTCCACCAACCGCGACACCGACTACCGCAGCGGTAATTTCGTCGCCCTGGAAGGCGCAGCCGTGAAGGTCATGGGCCCCTGGGCGGTGGGCGCCAACCTGCTCAGCGTCCAGCAGGTGACCGATGACCGCGCAGCGGGCGCCGTGGTGCCTGACATGCGCTACCGCACCCATGCGGCAGGGCCCTTCGTGGCCTACAAGTTTGCCGGCCGCGATCTGGCCTTCAATGCCCAGCTGAGCCAGAGCTTTGGCGGGCGCAATGCGCTGGTGGCCCGCACCTTGCAGTTCAGGCTGGTGGGCGCATGGTAGGTATCACACATGCGGCTTGAGGACCTTCTGTATTCGCAGGGCTTTGGCACGCGCCGCGTCTGTGCCGGGCTGATCCAGCAGGGCATGGTCACCGTCGGTGGCGCACGGGTTACCGATGCCGGCCTGGACGTGCAGCCGCAGGGCCTGCAGTTCACCGTGCAGGGCAAGGCCTGGGAATACCACGCGCCGGCCTACGTCATGCTGCACAAGCCGGCCGGGACCGAGTGCTCGCAAAAGCCGTCCACCTGGCCCAGCATCTACACCCTGCTGCCCGCGCCGCTGCGCCAGCGCCCACAAAAAGGGCCGGTACAGGGTGTGCAGGCCGTGGGCCGGCTGGACCAGGACACCACCGGTTTGCTGCTGCTGACCGATGACGGCAAGTTCATCCACCGCATGAGTTCCCCGCGCCATCATGTGCCCAAGGTATATGAAGTCACGGTCAAGCACCCGCTGGACGACCGCCAGGTGCAGCGCCTGCTGCAGGGCGTGGTGCTGGACGACGACCCCAAGCCCGTGGCCGCTGCCGCCTGCGAGGCCGTGTCAGACCACCACCTGCGCCTGACGCTGACCGAAGGCAAGTACCACCAGGTCAAGCGCATGGTGGCGGCAGTGGGCAACCGGGTAGAGGGGCTGCACCGCTCGCGCATTGGCGGCCTGGCGCTGCCGGCTGATCTGCAGCCTGGTCAGTGGCGCTGGCTGTACGCCGCTGATCTGGCGGCCATCACGGGCTGATCTGCTGCACGAAGCGCGCAATCAGTTCAGTGACCTGCGCTGGCTGGTCGCGGTGCGGTGAATGCCCGCAGGCGGCAATGGCCTGCAGCTGCAGCGGCCCCTGGGTGGGCGCGATCTCTTCGATCTGGCGCATCGTGCCGTAGGCGTCGTCCGCCCCCTGGATGGCCAGCACCGGCGCCGTGATGCGGCGGCAGTCACTGCGGATGTCAAAGGACCGGAATGCCGGGCTGAGCCAGATGTCGTTCCACTGCCAGAACGCCCCATCCACGTCCGCGTGGTAGCGCGCCAGGCGCTCGCGCAGGCCACCCGATTCATAGGCCACGCGCGCCTGCTCGATTGACCGGATGGACACGTCCTCGACCATCACATGTGGCGCCATCACGATGCAGGCCTGCACCGGGTGGCGGCTGGCATGCAGCAGAGCGATGCTGCCCCCGTCCGAATGGCCGACCAGCACCGGCCGGCTCACCCCCAATACCTCCAGCAGCGCGGGCAACACCTCCCAGGCCTCGCGGTGCATGTAGTCGGGCTGCAGGCGCCCCGCGCCCCGCACGTCCTGTACCGCGTCAGAGCGGCCATAGCCCCTGCGCGAATAGACAATGCCGCCGCGGCCCGTGGCGGCGCACAGGACTTGCGGCCAGGAGCCTTCGCGGCCGTGCCACATGGCCACCGAACCCAGGCCTTCGTGCAGGAACACAAGGGGCGGCGCCGCCGCGCTGGTGGTGCCCGCAATGCGCTGGACCTCCAGCCGCACGCCCTTGACGTCGATCAACTCCATGGGCCCGATGTTACGGGAACCTCCCCCGCCGGCTCCAACGGGGCGGCTACACTTGCCGGTTAGCCCCTGAACTGGTTTGTCCGTGAAATTTCCCTCCCGTCTGGTCGCGTTGTTTGTGGCCTTTCTGTCTGCTTCCTGCCTGCATGCCACCGCGCAGACGCCCCCGATTTTTGTACTGAACTCACTGGACGCCAGCGTCAGCGTGATTGACCCGGTCAGCTGGAAGGAAACACGGCGCATTCCCACCGGCAAGGAGCCGCACCACCTGTACCTCACGCCCGACGAGAAGTCCGTGATCATTGCCAATGCGCTGGGCGACTCGCTGACTTTCATCGACCCCCGCACGGCGGAAGTCCAGCGCACCGTGCGCGGCATCCTCGACCCGTACCACCTGCGCTTTTCGCCGGACATGAAATGGTTCGTCACGGCGGCCAACCGCCTGAACCATGTGGACATCTACCGCTGGGACGGCAAGGACATGGTGCTGGCCAAGCGCATTTCCACCGCCAAGACGCCCAGCCACCTGTGGATCGACAGCAAGAGCAGCGCGGTCTATGTGTCCATGCAGGACAGCGACGAACTCGTCGCCATTGACCTCGCGACCCAGACGCAGAAGTGGCGCATCAAGACCGGCCCCATGCCCGCCGATGTGTACGGCACGCCCGACGACCGCCATGTGCTGGTCGGACTGACCGGCAGCGACAGTGTGGAGGTGTTTGACATCAGCGGCAAGGAGCCGAAATCCGTGCGCAAGATCAAGACTGGCGACGGCGCGCACGCTTTTCGCGCTGCGGGTGACAAGCGTCATGTGTACGTGAGCAACCGCGTGGCCAACACGATCAGCAAGATCGACATGCAGACCTTTGAGGTGACCGGCAGCTTTGCCGCCCCGGGCGGTCCGGACTGCATGGACATCATGGGCGGGGGCAAGCTGCTGCTGGTCACGTCCCGCTGGTCGCGCAAGCTCACGGTGATCGACACCGAGCAGAAAAAGATCGTGCGCCAGGTCAATGTCGGAAAATCACCGCATGGTGTCTGGACGCTTGATCACGTACCCCGCTGAACGGGCCCTGCGGTTCGCCGCCGCGGCAGTTGCCCTGTGTGCAGCAGGCACAGCCCCTGTACACGCCCAGGCCTGCGCCAAGCCGCTGTACCTCACCCTGGATACTGGCCACATGGAAGTGGCCCCGCTGATCGCCGACGTGCTGCGCCGCCAGCAGGTGCGCGTGACCTTCTTTGGCGCCAACGAGCGCACGAAAACCGGTGACGGCAGCCTGGGCGACCATTGGGCGCCCTGGTGGAAGGCGCGCGCCGCCGAGGGCCATGAATTTGCCTCCCACACCTGGGACCACGTCTACTGGCGCGCCGACCTGACCGGCACCGCAGGCCAGCCACCGCGCTTTCGGGTGCGTGCATCCGCCGGCGATCAGGCCGGGCGCGATTTTGAATGGACCGCCGCGCAGTATTGCGAGCAGATCACGCGTGCGGCCGACAGGCTGCAGGCGCTGACCGGCAAGAAGCCGCTGCCGCTGTTCCGCGCACCGGGGGGCAAGACATCGGCGCGGTTCCTGGCCGCCACGCGCGCCTGCGGCTACGAACACGTGGGCTGGGCCAGCGCAGGCTTTCTGGGGGACGAGTTGCCCAGCGAGCGCTTCAGCAACGATGCCCTGCGCGACAAGGCCCTGCGCGACATCCGAAGCGGCGACATCCTGATGGCGCATCTGGGTATCTGGTCGCGCAAGGACCCGTGGGCGCCCGCCGTGCTGGAGCCTCTCATCACGGGGCTGAAGGCCCGCGGCTTCTGTTTTGAAACGCTGCGCGAGCACCCGGCCTACAAGGCCTGGATCGCGGCGCGCGGCTGATCCCATGGACTGGCTGGACAGCGCTTTTTCCACTGCACAGCAATGGCTGTTTGAGGGGGCGGTGCAGCCGCTGATGTTCATGCTGGGCCTGGGCAACCTGCTGGAAGACGGCTACGCCGCGACCGGCTGGCTGCTGGTGGGGCTCATCCAGATCGTGCTGATGCTGGCGGTGATCGGGCCGCTGCAGCGCTGGCGCCCGGTGGAGCCGGTGACGGACCGGCGAGCCATCCGCACCGATATTCTTTACACGCTGATCCACCGGCTGGGTCTGTTCCGCCTGGCGCTGTTCTTCACGCTGGAGCCGGTGTTTGACGAACTGTTCGGCGCGCTGCGGGTGGCCGGCGTGCCCACGTTGCACCTGGACGAACTCTGGCCGGGCGTGACCGACATCGCACTGGTCAGCTTCGTCATCTACCTCGTCGTGTTTGACTTCGCCGACTACTGGATCCACCGCGGCCAGCATGGCTTCAACTGGTGGTGGAGCCTGCATTCGCTGCACCATTCGCAGCGGCAGATGACGATGTGGAGCGACAACCGCAACCACCTGCTGGACGACGTTCTGCGCGACAGCCTGCTGGTGCTGCTGGCGCAGGCCATTGGCGTGCCGCCGGGCCAGTTTGTAGCGGTGGTGGCGTTCACCCAGCTCAGCGAAAGCTTCCAGCACGCCAACCTGCGCCTGTGGTTCGGCCCGGTGGGCGAGCGTTTGTGGGTCAGCCCGCGCTTTCACCGGCTGCACCACAGCGTGGGCATCGGGCACGAGACGGCCGGCCGGGGGACGCTTGGGGGATTTAATTTCGGCGTGCTGCTGCCCTGGTGGGACATGCTGTTTCGCACGGTCAACTTCGAGCAGCGCTACGACCCCACGGGCATCCGCGACCAGGTGGAAGACGGGCGCGACTACGGCCGCGGGTTCTGGTCGCAGCAGTGGCTTGGCCTCAAGCGGCTGGTGGGCAAGGCCTGAACGCGGCCCAACCCGCTATCCTTGGCGGTATGAGCCTGCTTCTTGACTCTTTCTGGCGTGCCGCGGCGTACTGCGTGCACCCGCGTGTGATCGCGCTGTCGTTCCTGCCCCTGGTGGTGATGGTGGCGCTGGCGCTGGGCCTGGGCTATCTGTACTGGCAGCCGGCCATTGACGGCGTGCGCGCCGTGCTCGAATCCTCGGACCTGTTCAGCAGCTTTGCCTCCTGGCTGCAGGGCATGGGCCTGGGCAACCTCACGACTGTCGTGGCGCCGCTGATTGTGGTCTTCACCGTCACGCCGGTGATCGTGCTGTTGTCGCTGATCGTTGTGGCCGTGGCCATGACGCCGTCGCTGGTGGCCATGGTGGCCGAGCGCCGCTTTCCCGCGCTGGAGCGCAAGAAGGGTGGCTCGCTGCTCATGAGCGTGGCCTGGTCGCTGGGCTCCACCTTGCTGGCGGCCGTGGCACTGGTGGTGTCGGTGCCGCTGTGGCTGGTGCCGCCGCTGATCCTGGTGCTGCCGCCGCTGATCTGGGGCTGGCTGACCTACCGCGTGATGACCTTTGATGCGCTGGCCGACCATGCCAGCGCCGCCGAGCGCCGCGAAATCTTCCGCCGCCACAAGGCGTCCCTGCTGGGCATCGGCATCCTCACGGGCTACCTGGGCGCGGCGCCCAGCCTGGTGTGGGCGTCGGGCGCGCTGTTTGCCGCGGCCTTTGTGATCCTGGTGCCGGTGGCGATCTGGATCTACACGCTGGTGTTTGCGTTTTCGTCGCTGTGGTTCTCGCACTACTGCCTGGCGGCACTGGAAAGGCTGCGCGCGCAAGAGGCTGCCGCCATGCCCGCCGTCACGCCGGCCCCCGACCCGCTAGCATTGCCGGATGACACCGCAAAGCCAGACCTCCCACCCCCTGCCTGATGCCGCCGCCGGCATCGGCCTGATCATCGTCGGCGACGAAATCCTGTCGGGCAAGCGCGCCGACAAGCACATGGCCAAGGTTATCGAGTTGCTGGGCGCGCGCGGCCTGTCGCTGGACTGGGCCGAGTATGTGGGTGACTCACCGGCGCGTATCACCGCCACCCTGAAGCGGGCGTTTGACGGCGGCGGCCTGGTGTTTTGCACCGGCGGCATCGGCGCCACCCCCGACGACCACACGCGCCAGTGCGCGGCCAGGGCGCTGGGTGTGGGCCTGGAACTGCACCCGGGCGCCGAGGCGCTGATCCGCGAACGCATGCAGGACGTGGCGCGCGAGCAGGGCGTGCCCTACGAGCCCGACCGCCCCGACAACATCCACCGGCTGAACATGGGTGTGTTCCCGGCGGGCGCGCGGCTCATCCCCAACCCTTACAACAAGATCGCCGGCTTCAGCGTGGGCCATGTGCATTTCGTGCCGGGCTTTCCGGTCATGGCCTGGCCGATGGTTGAGTGGGTGCTGGACACGCAGTACAGCCCGCTGTTTCGCCAGGCCGCCTGGACCGAGAAGTCGGTGATCGTGTTTGGCGCCATGGAGGCGTCACTCACCCCGCTGATGGAAGACCTGGAGCGCACCCACCCGGGTATCAAGGTCTTCAGCCTGCCCAGCGTGGACCACCCGGAATACGGCCGTCATATCGAACTGGGCGTCAAGGGAGACGAACTGGCGGTGGCGGCCGCTTACCCCGCGCTGCTGTCGGGCCTGAACGCCTTTGGCGCCCAGCTTGGCCCCGAATTGGTGCGTTGAAATCGCTGCACCGGCATGGTGCGATTGATGTATGCACCAATTTGGTTCGTTGTATGAATTTTGCAGGGTGGCCAGGCGGCAATCAGGGCAAGTCGGGGCACAATGCCCAGCGTTGCGAGCGCCCCGGATGCACCAGCTTTGGCACAAAAACTGCATTCTGCAATCGTCAATCTTTTTAACAACCATCCAACCCAGGAGAACCTGATGGCAAAGACCGTCGCAGACGTGATGAAGATGGTGAAGGAAAACGAGGTCAAGTTCGTTGACTTCCGCTTCACCGACACCCGTGGCAAGGAGCAGCACGTGACCGTGCCTGTGTCCGCCTTTAGTGAAGACAAGTTCACGTCCGGCCATGCCTTCGACGGTTCGTCCATTGCCGGCTGGAAGGGCATTGAAGCCTCGGACATGCAGCTCATGCCCGACCCCAACACCGCCAACATCGACCCCTTCTTCGAAGAGTCCACGCTGTTCCTGCAGTGCGACGTGGTCGAGCCCAGCGACGGCAAGGCCTATGACCGCGATCCGCGCTCGATTGCCAAGCGCGCCGAGGCCTACCTGAAGGCATCTGGCCTGGGCGACACCGCCTATTTCGGGCCGGAACCCGAATTCTTCATCTTCGACGGCGTGCGCTGGAGCAACGAGCCCGGCAAGGTCGGCTTCGAGATCGAAGAGTACGAAGCCCCCTGGAA
>JBEIPU010000205.1:0-5256 GCA_040376925.1 Caenimonas sp.
ACAGGATCCAGGGCTTGTCCCAGCCGGCGGCCAGCTGCGAGCAGAACGGGTATTCGTGCGCGTGCTCCACGATGAAGAATCGCCGCACATTGCGCAGCACCATCAGGATGTGCTGGTCCACCGTGTACACATGGAACAGGTCGTGCTGCATCTGCCCCACGATCTTGCGGAACACCCACAGGTAGCGGCCCAGCACCGAGGTCTGGTTCATCAGCCGCATGGCGTGCGTGATGCCCTTGGGCTCCTGCAGGATGGCCATGAACAGCTGGTGGTTGACCGGGTCGTTGCGGAACTTGCTGTCCATGATGTCGCGCGCGTTGTACAGCGCGCGCAGCGTGCGCGCCGACAGGCCCCTGATGCCCACCGTGCGCTGGTACAGCAAAAAGGTTTCCAGGATCGCGTGCGGGTTCTGCTGGTACAGGTCGTCGCTGGCCACCTCCAGCATGCCGGCCTTGTCCGAGAAACGGCCGTTGATCGGTCGCGGCTCATGGGTGCTGGGGTTCAGCCGCTCTTCAATGTTCAGCAGCAGGATCTGGTTGAGCTGGGTCACGGCCTTGGCCGCCCAGTAGTAGCGCTTCATCAGCGCCTCGCTCGCGCGGGCCACCAGGCGGCCGTCGGGGGACATTTCGTTGGCGTAGCCGAAGGATTCGGCCACGGCTGTCTGCAGGTCAAACACCAGCCGGTCCTCGCGCCGGTGGGCCAGCAGGTGCAGCCGCGCGCGGATCAGGCTGAGCAGCGCCTCGTTGCGCTTGATCTGCAGCGCCTCGAACGGCGTGGCCAGGCCGCTTTTGGCCAGCTCGTCCCAGGTCTTGCCAAAGCCCGCCGCTCTGGCTACCCACAAAATGACCTGCAGGTCGCGCAGGCCACCGGGGGATTCCTTGCAGTTGGGCTCCAGCGAATAGGGCGTGTTTTCAAACTTGGTATGGCGCTGGCGCAGCTCCAGCGTCTTGGCCACAAAGAACGCCTTGGGATCGAGACCGGCGTCAAACCGGCTGGCAAACTGGCTGTACAGCTTGCGGCTGCCCGCGATCAGGCGCGATTCGAGCAGCGAGGTCTGTACCGTCACATCCTTGGCGGCCTCGGCCACACAGTCGGCCAGCGTGCGCACGCTGGAGCCAATCTCCAGCCCGCTGTCCCAGCAGCTTCCAATGAAGCCTTCGAGCTTGCGCTTGAGTACCTCGTCGGCGTCCGGCGAAACGCCGTCGGGCATGAGCAGCAGCACGTCCACGTCGGAATGCGGGAACAGCTCCCCGCGACCAAAACCGCCCACGGCAACCAGTGCAAAACCCGCGGGGAAGCCCGCGTGCTCCCACAGCGTACGCAACGCGTCGTCGGCCAGGGCAGACAAGCCCTGCAGCAGCTTGCGGATGCCGCGCGTGGAGGCGCCGCTGGTCTGCACGGTCTGCAGCAGCGCAGCCTTTTTGACGCGGTAGCCGTCGCGCAGCGCCTGGGCCGCCTCGGTACTGGCCATGACCCTATGCCGCTGCTGACGCAGGCGCAACGGCAGCGGCCGTCACGAACGCCGGTGGCGGCGGGCTGCCGGCCGACAGCGTCAGCACTTCATAACCGGTTTCGGTCACCAGGATGGTGTGCTCCCACTGGGCGGACAGCGAATGGTCCTTGGTCACGATGGTCCAGCCGTCGCCCATTTCCTTGATGTCCTTGCGCCCGGCGTTGATCATGGGCTCGATGGTGAAGGTCATGCCCGGCTTGAGCTCTTCCAGCGTGCCGGGCTTGCCGTAGTGCAGCACCTGCGGCTCTTCATGGAATACCTTGCCAATGCCGTGGCCGCAGAATTCGCGCACCACGCTGTAGCCGTTGCTTTCGGCGAATTTCTGGATCGCAAAGCCGATGTCACCCAGCCGCGCGCCGGGCTTGACGCGCACGATGCCGTGCCACATGGCCTCGTAGGTGATGGCGCACAGGCGTCTGGCGGCAATGGAGGTCTCGCCGATCAGGTACATGCGGCTGTTGTCGCCGAACCAGCCATCCTTGGTGATCACGGTGACATCAATGTTCATGATGTCGCCTTTTTTCAGCGGCTTGTCGTTGGGGATGCCGTGGCACACCACGTGGTTGAGCGACGTGCACAGCGATGCCGGGTAGGGCGGGTAGCCGGGGGGCTGGTAGCCCAGCGTGGCCGAACGTGTGCCCTGGACGTTGACCATGTAATCGTTGGCCAGGCGGTCGATTTCACGCGTGGTGACGCCGGGTTTGACGTGCGGCGTCAGGTAGTCCAGCACCTCGGAGGCCAGCCGGCAGGCCTCGCGCATGCCGCGCACGCCGTCGGCGTCTTTGTAGGTAATGCTCATGAGGTGGGATTATCCCATTCGGTGAAATCCCCCGCAGGTAGAATCGAGGGTTTTCACGGGGCTGCCCATTCAGCGCAGCACCGGACCGGCTTCCAAGACCTCCTCAAGGCCACCACGTGACCCTGCACATCACCCAGTTTGAGGGCGGCAATGCCCTCAGCGACTTCCGAGTCCAGCAACTCCTCCCGCGCCTGCAAGCCATCCATGACCGCATCACCGGCATTGCAGCGCGCTACGTGCACCTGGTGGCGTCTGACACCCCGCTGCCTGAGGGCGACAAGGCCCGGCTCGCGTCCCTGCTGGTCTATGGCGACCCGTATGGTGGCCCGACCGACGGCGACTTGATCGTCGTCACGCCCCGTTTCGGCACCGTGTCGCCCTGGGCCAGCAAGGCCACCGACATCGCCCACAACTGCGGCATTGCCATCAAGCGCGTGGAGCGCCTCACCGAATACCGCCTGACGGTCAAGACAGGCCTGCTGGGCGGCGGTGCCCTGAGCGATGCCCAGCGCGCCGCCGTGGCAGCCCTGCTGCACGACCGCATGACCGAAAGCGCGATGTTCGACCGGGCCCAGGCGCTCAACCTGTTCACCGAGCTGCAGCCTGCCCCGATGGAATACGTGGACGTTCTGGGCGGCGGCCGCCCCGCGCTGGAACAGGCCAACACCCAGTTCGGCCTGGCCCTGGCCGACGACGAGATTGACTACCTGGTGGCCGCGTTCACCGGCCTTGCGCGCAACCCCACCGACGTGGAGCTGATGATGTTCGCCCAGGCCAACAGCGAACACTGCCGCCACAAGATCTTCAACGCGGCCTTCACCATCGACGGCGTGGCGCAGGACAAGAGCATGTTCGGCATGATCCGCCACACCCACCAGACCAGCCCACAGCACACGGTGGTGGCCTACTCAGACAACGCCTCGGTCATGGAAGGCTCCAACGTGCAGCGTTTCTGGCCCGGTGACGGCCAGCGCTATGGCACGACAGCCGCCACCCACCATGTGCTGATGAAGGTCGAGACGCACAACCACCCCACGGCCATCAGCCCGTTCCCCGGCGCCAGCACCGGCGCGGGCGGTGAGATTCGCGACGAGGGCGCGACCGGCCGCGGCTCGCGACCCAAGGCGGGCCTCACCGGCTTCACCGTGGGCAAGCTCTGGGGTGGCCTGAGTGATCAGCCGGGCGGCAAGCCCGAGCACATCGCCACCCCGCTGCAGATCATGACCGAGGGCCCGCTGGGCGGTGCGGCCTTCAACAACGAATTCGGCCGGCCCAACCTGCTGGGGTACTTCCGCGAGTACGAGCAGACCCTGACCAGCGATGTGGACAGCATCCGCCGCGGCTACCACAAGCCCATCATGATCGCAGGCGGCCTGGGCACGATTGACGCGCGCCTCACGCACAAGATCGAGTTCCCGCCCGGCACGCTGCTGATCCAGCTGGGCGGGCCCGGCATGCGCATCGGCATGGGCGGCGGCGCGGCCAGCTCCATGGCCACGGGCGCCAACGCCGCCGAGCTGGACTTTGACTCGGTGCAGCGCGGCAACCCCGAGATCGAGCGCCGGGCGCAGGAGGTCATCAACCACTGCTGGGCGCAGGGTGACAACAACCCCATCCTGGCCATCCACGATGTCGGTGCAGGTGGCCTGAGCAACGCCTTCCCCGAGCTGACCAATGACGCCGGCCGGGGTGCGCGCTTTGATTTGCGTGGCGTGCCACTGGAAGAGTCAGGCCTCGCCCCCAAAGAAATCTGGTGCAACGAGAGCCAGGAACGTTATGTGATGGCCATTGCACCGCAGTCGCTGGAGCAGTTCAAGTCGTTTTGCGAGCGGGAACGTTGCCCATTCGCTGTCGTGGGTGTAGCGACCGAGGAGCGACAACTCGTGGTGGCCGACGACGGCGCCGCCAGCCCGGTCGATATGCCCATGAATGTGCTTCTGGGCAAGCCGCCCAAAATGCATCGCGACGTGAAAACTGTCGCCCGCCAGTTCCAGCCCATCGACCTCACAGGCGTGAAGCTGCAGGACGCCGCCATCGCCGTGCTGAGCCATCCGACCGTGGCGTCCAAACGTTTCCTCATCACCATTGGCGACCGCACCGTGGGGGGCTTGAGCCACCGCGACCAGATGGTCGGCCCCTGGCAGGTGCCGGTGGCCGACTGCGCCGTGACATTGGCCGACTTCACCGGCTTTGCCGGCGAGGCCATGAGCATGGGCGAGCGCACGCCGCTGGCCGCCATGAACGCGCCCGCGTCGGGCCGCATGGCGGTGGCTGAAGCCATTACCAACCTGCTGGCCGCGCCCATCGAGCTGCCGCGTGTCAAGTTGTCCGCCAACTGGATGGCGGCTTGCGGCGAGCCCGGTGAAGACGCCGCCCTGTACGAAACCGTGCGCGCCGTTGGCATGGAGCTTTGCCCGGCGCTGGGCATCAGCGTGCCCGTGGGCAAGGACAGCCTGTCCATGCGCACGCAGTGGTCTGAGGGTTCGGACAAGAAAAAAGTCACCTCCCCCGTCAGCCTGATCGTCAGCGCCTTCGCCACGCTGACCGACGTGCGCGGCACGCTCACGCCGCAGCTGGACGCGACCGAGCCCGACACCACGCTGGTGCTGGTGGACCTGGGCCGCGGCAAGAACCGCATGGGCGGCAGCATCCTGGAGCAGACGCTCAACCAGGCCGGCTGCACCGACGCCGCCGGCGTGCCCGACCTGGACCAGCCGCAAGACCTGGTGAACCTGGTCGACGCCGTGAATGCATTGCGTGCCAAGGGCCAGGTGCTGGCTTACCACGACCGCAGCGACGGCGGCCTGTTTGCCGCAGCCGCTGAAATGGCGTTTGCGGGCAACGTGGGCGTGGCGCTGAACGTGGACATGCTGGTGCTGGAAGGCGACGGCATCAGCGACAGCCGCATGGACACGGGCGACGCCAAGAACTGGGCCGGCCAGGT
>JBEIPU010000123.1:0-12565 GCA_040376925.1 Caenimonas sp.
CCAGACCTCCGACAGCTACCAGAACCTGAACCAGGTGGTGCGCCAGATGCTGGACGAGATCGCCAAGCAGCCCGGCATCCTGCAGCCCGACGTGGACCTGCGGCTGAACAAGCCCGAGCTGCGCATCGATATCGACCGCGCCAAGGCGGCCGACCTGGGCGTGGGCGTGGACGTGGTGGCGCGCGCCATCGAAACGATGCTGGGCGGGCGCAACGTGACGCGCTACAAGCGCGACGCCGAGCAGTACGACGTGATCGTGCAGATCCAGTCCTCGGGCCGCACCACGCCCGAGGACATCGACGGCATCTACGTGCGCGGGCGCAACGACACGGTGATCCCGCTGTCGGCCCTGGTCAAGATCAGTGAAAGCGTGAGCCCGCGCGAGCTGAACCACTTTGGCCAGCGCCGCTCGGCCACCATTTCGGCCAACCTGGCGCCCGAGTATTCGCTGGGCGAGGCGCTGGTGTACCTGGACCAGGCGGCCGCGCGCGTGCTCAAGCCCGGCTACACCACCGACCTGAACGGCACCTCGCGCGAATTCCGCAATTCGCAGGGCGCGCTGGCGGTGGTGTTCGTGCTGGCGCTGGTGTTCATCTTCCTGGTGCTGGCCGCGCAGTTTGAAAGTTTTGTGGACCCGCTGGTGATCATGCTGGCCGTGCCGCTGTCCATGATCGGCGCGCTGCTGGCGCTCAAATGGTCGGGGGGCTCGCTGAACGTGTATTCGCAGATCGGCCTGATCACGCTGGTGGGGCTGATCACCAAGCACGGCATCCTGATCGTGGAGTTCACCAACCAGCTGCGCGAAGAAGGCATGGCCATGGTAGATGCGCTGGTCAAGGCCTCGGCCCAGCGCCTGCGGCCCATTTTGATGACCACCGGCGCCATGGTGCTGGGGGCGCTTCCGCTGGCGCTGGCCTCGGGCGCGGGCGCCGAAAGCCGCCAGCAGATCGGCTGGGTGATTGTGGGCGGCATGTCGCTGGGCACGCTGCTGACGGTATTTGTGGTGCCCACGATGTATTCGCTGCTGGCGCGCGACAAGGTGCCTGGCGCCAACAAAGCCGAGGCGAAAGAGCAGCCTGGCTATCACGGCGACGACGTCGTGCCGGACGAAGCCATTCCCGCTAAGTGAGGTCCTCGGGCGTATTGGCGTTAAAAAACGCCTGCGCGTCGCCGGGGCCGTCAAACATTTCCCGGGCGGCGTGCTGGCTTTCAAGCCAGCTGCGCGTCTTGCGCCCACCGCCGTCCAGCCAGGCCTGCAGGCTGTGCTGCAGGGATACATGCACGAGGCAGAACACCGGCTGCAGGCGGGGCTCGCCCTGGGCGTCACGGTCCTGGGCGACGGCGGCTTGGGCGCCTTCGCGCGCGGCGGCCGCAGCCAGCCGGCTGGCCAGGTCCAGCGGAAACCACGGCGCATCGCAGGGCACGGCCAGCAGCCAGGGCGTGCTGCAGTGCTGCAGCCCCGCCAGCACGCCCGCCAGGGGGCCGGCAAAGTCGTTTGAGGCATCGGCAAGTACCGGTGCGCCAAAGGCGCGGTAGGCATCAAGGTGGCGGTTGGCGTTGACCAGCACGCTGCCCACCTGCGGGCGCAGGCGCTGCAGCGCATGCCATGCGAGGGGTGTGCCGTTGAAGGCCTGCAGACCCTTGTCCACACCGCCCATGCGCAGGCCGCGGCCACCGGCCAGCACCAGGCCTGTGATGTCCGGGTTCATCCGCCGATGTAGCTCATCTCGACCCGGCGGGCGCCGGTGCCTGTGTCCGGCGCCAGTTCGCTGCGCAGCTGCGAATAGCGGTCGCTGCGGCCCTGCCAGATGTGGCCAATGGCCGAGGCCAGGTCGGCGTCGCTGGCGCCGCCGCGCACCAGCGCGCGCAGGTCGTGGCCCTGGGTGGCAAACAGGCACAGGTACAGCTGGCCTTCGGTGGACAGTCGCGCGCGGTTGCAGTCGCCGCAGAAGGCCTGCGTCACGCTGCTGATCACGCCGATTTCTCCGCCACCGTCGGCGTATCCCCAGCGTTCAGCCGTCTCGCCCGGAGCGCTGGGAGCAAGCTGCACCAGCGGCAGCTCTGCATGGATGCGCTGCACCACCTCGGCCGAGGGCAGCACCTCGTCCATGCGCCAGCCATTGGTGGCGCCCACGTCCATGTATTCAATGAAGCGCAGCACGATGCCCGTGCCCCGGAAGTGCCGGGCCATGGGCAGGATCTCGTGGTCGTTGGTGCCGCGCTTGACGACCATATTGACCTTGATCGGGCCCAGGCCCGCATCCTGCGCGGCGGCGATGCCCGCCAGTACGTCGGCCACAGGGAAGTCCACGTCGTTCATGCCGCGAAACACGGCGTCGTCCAGCCCGTCCAGGCTCACCGTCACGCGCTGCAGCCCGGCGGCCTTCAGCGCGCGCGCCTTGCGCGCCAGCAGCGAGCCGTTGGTGGTGAGCGTGATGTCCAGCGGCGCGCCGTCCACCGTGCGCAAGGAGGCCAGCTGTTCAATCAGCACCTCGATGTTCTTGCGCAAAAGCGGCTCGCCGCCGGTCAGGCGGATCTTCTGCACGCCGTGCGCGACAAACTGCCGGGCCACCCGCGTGATCTCCTCGAAGGTGAGCAGCGACGCATGCGGCAGGTAGGGGTAGTCCTTGTCGAACACTTCCTTGGGCATGCAGTAGCTGCAACGGAAGTTGCAGCGGTCGGTCACGCTGATGCGCAGGTCGCGCAACGGCCGGCCCAGCGCGTCCCCCAGCAGGCCGGTGGCGGCAACGGGCTGCGCCGGCACCGTGGCCGCCAGCGCACGCACGCGCTGGTCGATCAGGGGGATGACGCGCTCGGCCATGGTGGTCAGCCCAGCCAGCGTACGTTGTGCAGCACTTCTTCAAAAAAGCCGCGCAGGGTCGTGGCGCTCATGCTGTACGGGTCGAAGCTGGCGGCGCTGGAGTACTTGAGGAACAGGCTCCTGTTTTCCTCCACCGAGGACAGCAGCCCCATCGACCACTGGCCAAAGCGGCGGCAGCTGATTTCGCTGAAATCCAGGATGGCCGGGTCGCGGTGCCGCGTATCCAGCAGGATGCGGTGGTACAGCGCGTTGACCACTTCGCGGTCGCCTTCGAGCTGCTGCAGGAAGATGCCGTTGTTCAGGCACAGCGCACCGGTCACGCCCAGGCGGTTGTTGTTGCGCTGGGACGCGCCCAGGATGTCCTTGATGTCGGCCGGGCCCAGGACGCCCTTGGTGCGGCTTGCATAGGTCAGCTGGATCAGCATGCTGTCTCCTTGTAGGGCGGCCAGTGTGTCACGGGCCGCAAGATGTTGCGCGCAGCGGGCTTTTTGCCCCTAGCCGTGGCGGATCGCCACGGTCTTCACCGTGGTGAACCCATACAGCGCCTCAAAGCCCTTTTCGCGCCCGTAGCCTGACGACTTGTAGCCGCCAAACGGCAGCTCCACGCCGCCGCCTGCGCCGTAGTTGTTGATGAACACCTGGCCGCTTTGCACGCGCCTGGCCATGCGCAGCTGGCGGCCGCCGTCGCGCGTCCAGATGCCAGCCACCAGGCCAAACTGTGTAGCATTGGCCAGCGCCACGGCATGGTCTTCGTCCTTGAACGCCATCGCCGACAGCACCGGGCCAAAAACCTCTTCCTGCGCAATGCGGTGGTCCACCGGCACGTCGCGCAACAGGGTGGGTGCCTGGTAAAAGCCGGTCTCGGGGGCTTCATCAACGATCTGGCCCTGCGCCACCATCGGGATGTTGGCCACCTGTGCATCGCTCAAAAAGTCCCATACGCGCTGCTGCTGGCTCGCGCGGATCAGCGGGCCCACGTCCAGGTCCATGGTGGCCGGGCCCACGCGCAGGTTCTCGAACGCGGCGCCCAGGCGCTCCAGCAGCGGCTCGTAGATGGCCTGGTCAATCAGCACGCGCGAGCCGGCGCTGCAGGTCTGGCCGGCGTTTTGCACGATGGCGTTGATCACCATCGGGATGGCGGCGTCCAGGTCGGCGTCGGCAAAGATGATCTGCGGGCTCTTGCCGCCCAGCTCCAGCGTCACCGGGCAATGCCGCTCGGCGGCCACCTGCTGGATCAGTGTGCCCACCTTGGGGCTGCCGGTGAAGCTGATGTGGTCGATGCCTGCGTGGCGGGCCAGCGCGTCGCCCACCTCGTGGCCGTAGCCGGTCACGATATTGATGGCGCCGGCGGGAAAGCCCACCTCGGCGGCCAGCTGCGCCACGCGGATCAGTGACAGGCAGGCGTCCTCGGCCGGCTTGACCACGCAGACATTGCCCGCGGCCAGCGCGCCGCCGACGCTGCGCCCGAAGATCTGCATCGGGTAGTTCCACGGAATGATGTTGCCCACCACGCCAAACGGCTCGCGCCAGGTCAGCACGCTGTAGCCGTCCAGGTAGGGGATGGTGTCGCCGTGCAGCTTGTCGCAGGCCCCGGCGTAAAACTCGAAATAGCGCGCCAGCGCCACGGCGTCGGCACGGGCCTGTTTGGTGGGTTTGCCGCAGTCGCGCTGCTCGATGGCGGCCAGCTCGTCGGTGTGCTCGGCCACTTTCTGCGACAGCTTCATGAGCAGGCGGCCACGCTCGGCGGCGTTGAGCTTGGTCCAGACTGCGTCATAGCACTGGCGCGCGGCGCGCACCGCGGTGTCGATGTCCTGCGCGTTGCTGCGCTGCAGCTCGTCAAACGGCTGGCCGTCGGACGGGTCGATGACGGGGAGGGTGCGGCCCGATGCAGACGGCACGGACGCGTTGGCGATGTAGTTCAGTTGCATGCACAGGATTCTCGCGCAAACGCTGCGGCGCACCTGCTGTTACAAGAATTAACGCGACAAGCCCCCGTTGCTATTGCATGATCAGCTATTGATTTCATAGCAGAAGAACATAAGAAAGTTCTCAAACGGAGGGGTCTTGGCCAAGGATTTTGCAGACAGCGTGTTCGCGCACACCAGCACGCGTGTGCGGGGTGTGAGTTCGCGCCGGGTCGCGCTGGGCTTGCTGCTGCTGGCGCTTGTGCCGCTGATGCTGGTGCTGCTGGTGGTGTGGGACGTGCAGCGGCGCAGCCTGGTGGAGCGGGCCGAGCACGACATGGCGGCCTGGGCCAGCCTGCATGGGGCAAGCCAGGCGCAATTGCTGGAGGGCACGCGCCAGCTGCTGGTGGCGGTCGGCCACACGCGCTCGGTGGTCACGGCAGACTGGCCATCTTGCAACAGCTACCTGCAGCGGCTGGCGGGCAATTTCCCGCACTACGTATCCATTGGCGTCATTGCGCTGGACGGCACGCTGGTGTGCCGCTCCGCGCCGTCCACCGCCCCCATCAACCTGGGCGACCGCCCGTACTTCAAGGCCATCGTGGCCGGCGCGCCGCATGCCATGGGTGAATACACCGTGGGGCGCGTCACCGGCAACAAGACGCTGCCGTTCGCCTACCCGGTGCGTGACGGCCAGGGCCCGTTGCAGGCGGTGGCCTTCCTGGGCATGGACCTGCACATGCTGGCGCAGCGCCTGGGTACCGTGCCCATGCAGCCGGGCGTGCAGGCTGTGGTGGCGGACGGCGCCGGCGCCGTGCTGGCCAGCACCGCGGGCGATGCCGGTGCCGGCGTGCAGGTGCTGGACGAAGGCCTGGCCCAGGCCCTGGCGCAAGGGCACAGCGGCGCCTTGCGTACGGTGGGCGCGGACCGGCGCGAGTACATGCACCATGTGATGCCGGTGTCCACGGGCGCAGGCAAGCTGCAGGTGGCGGTGAGCGCGCCGGCCGAAGTGCTGGTGCGCCCGCTGACACAGCAGCTGGCCCTGCTGATGGGCGCTCTGCTGGCGCTGCTGGGCCTGTATGCCGTGCTGATCTGGCGCCTGGGCCGGCTGTGGCTGTTGCGCCCGCTGGAGAAGCTGGTGCGTGCCATGCGGCTGATCGAGCTGGGCGCTTACGAGGGGCCCGACCTGGACAGCCGCAGCCGGGTGCGCGAAATACGCGTGCTGCAGCGCGGCCTGACTGCCATGTGGACAGGCCTGGCCCGCCGCGCGCGCGAGCGCGATGCGGCGCTGGCCGCGTCGGACGCCGCGCGCGCGGAGCTGCAGGCCGTGCTCAATGAAATGGACGACGGCTTCCTGGTGCTGGACCGGGCCTGGTCCATCAAGTTCTGCAACCGGCGCGCCGCCGCGCTGGTGCTGCGCGAGAGCGCCGACATGGACGGGCGGGATTTCTGGGCGCTGTTCCCCGACGACCGCAAGCACGAGGCCCGCCAGGCCTGCGAGCGCGAGATCGGCCACGGCCGCCCGTTTGCGTTCGAGGATTACCACGCGCACTACAAGCGCTGGTTCGAGATCCGGTTTTTTGCGGCGGGCGACGGCATTGGCGTGTTCCTGCGCGACAGCACGCCGCACTGGGAGGTGATTGGCGAGCTGCGCGAGCGCGAGCGCCGCTACCGCGAGCTGTTTGAAGCCAACCCCAATGTGATGTGGATCTTTGACGTGCAGACGCTGGAATTCCTGGCGGTCAATGCGGCGGCCGTGCGGCGCTATGGCTACACCGAGGCCGAGTTCCTGGCGATGCGTGCCACCGACATCCGCCCGCCGGACGATCGTGAGCAGTTTGCGCAGTCGGTGCAGCGCGTGGGCACGGAGTCATCGCTCAAGGACGAGCCCAGCATCTGGCGCCACGTGACCAAATCGGGCGAGCTGATGCTGGTGGATATTGCCCACCACACGATCACGTTCGAGGGGCGTCCGGCGCGGCTGGTGATGGCCACCGACGTGACCTCGCGGCTGGCGACCGAGTCGCGCCTGCGCCGCCAGCTGGAGCGCCTGGCCGCCAGCTACGAGCAGGCGGCGGCCGCGCTGCAGGCGTCGCGCCAGATTGTCAGCGGCTACATGCGTATGATCACGGCCGACGTGCTGCCCACGCTGCGGCGCTCCCGCTCGCTGGACGCCGCGGCGCCCAGCGAGCTGGAGCGCCTGCGTCGCAAGTCGGGCCGGGTGGCCCACATGCTGGAAGAAGTGCTGCGCCTGACCGAGATCGGCCGCGCGCCGTATGAGCCGGCCTTGAGTGACCTGGGCGCGATGGCGGCGGCGCAGGTCAAAGTGCTGCGCCGCCAGGACCCGGCGCGCGTGGTGCATGTGGAAATAGAGCCCGGCCTGATGTGCCGCTGCGACCCGGCGCTGGCCCAGCTGCTGGTGCATGCGCTGCTGGACAACGCCTGGAAGTTCACCGCGCACCAGGCCAGCGCCTGGATCCGCATGGGGCGCGAGCCAGTGCGTGATGGCGACGCCGGGGTGCCGGCGTTCTTTGTGTCGGACAACGGCGTGGGCTTTGACGCCGGCGAGGAAGACCGCCTGTACAAGCCGTTTGCACGGCTGCACTCGGGGGCGGAGTTTGCGGGTTACGGCCTGGGGCTGGCCACGGCACGCGCCGTGGTGGCGCGCCATGGCGGCGAGATCCGCGCGCGTTCGCAGCCGGGGCAGGGCGCGACCTTCATCTTCACGCTGGAGGCGCGGCCCCGGCCCGAGGGTCTGCAGGTCAGCGAAGTGGTGATTGAGAGCCTGCCGCCTTGGGAAGATTGAGCCGGCGCACCGGGCCCACGCGGGCGTCAATCGCGCTTTGCAGGTCGGCGCGCAGGCCGGCGGCAAACAGGGCCTCCACCACCACGAACAGCGGGCCGATGATCAGGCCCACCAGGTCGTCCACGAACGCGGGCTTCTTGCCCTCGTAGTAGTGGCCCACAAACTGGAACACCCAGCCCACCACAAACAGCCCGATGCCGCTGCCCAGCCACAGCGCGGTGGACTGGCCGGCCAGCCACCACGCGGCATACAGGTTCAGCGCCATCAGCACCGCCATCAGCACGCCCAGGCGCAGCTCCAGCAGCAGGTAGTAAATGACGGTGGCGGCGCTCAGCGCCAGCGCGGGCGTGAGCGGCAGCCCGCCCAGCATGGAGGCCGGGCGCGACAGCAGCGTGGCAATGGCCAGCACGATCATCGGGATGCCGATGAAATGCGTGGCGATGTTGCGCGGGTCGCGGTGGTAGGCGGCGTAGTTGGCCAGCTGGTCGGTCAGGGTTTTCATGGGCGTCTCCTTGTCGTTCAGTGGCGAGAATTCTCGCTTTGGCTTGGGTGGGCGACTGTCGGCTACCCGACACAACCGGCACACACACCGGGCCTACCCGCCAGTTTGCGCCTTTTCTCCAGATGCCACACCCCGATGCTTCCGACCCCCGCCACTGGCTGGCGCTGCTGGAGGCGGGCGTCTGGTTTGCCGGCATCTCGCCGCCCCTGCGTGATGCACTGCTGGCCGCGGCGCGCGTACGCACGCTGGCCCCGGGGCAGGCGCTGTTTCGCCGCGGCGACGCGCCGTGCGGCCTGTATGCCGTGCTGGAAGGCGCGGTGCGCATCTCGGGCACCGGCGGGCGCAGTGAGGACAGCCGCGAGGTGCTGCTCACGCTGCTGGAGCCGCCCCACTGGTTTGGCGAGGTGTCGCTGTTTGACGGGCAGGCGCGCACCCACGACGCCGTGGCCGAAGGCGCCACGCGGCTGCTGCAGGTGCCCCAGCCCGCGCTGGTGCGGCTGCTGGCCGATGCGCCCGCGCGCTGGCGCGAGCTGGGCCTGCTCATGAGCCACAAGCTGCGCCTGGCGTTTGTGGCGCTGGAAGAGGCGGCATCGTTGCCGGTGGCGCAGCGCCTGGCCCGCCGGCTGGTGATGATGGCCGAAGGCTACGGCGTGCGGCGCGACGCGCAGCAGGGCGCGCACCGGCGCAGCATCGCGGTGTCGCAGGAGCAGCTGTCCATGATGCTGGCGGTGTCACGCCAGACCATCAACCAGAACCTGAAGGAACTGGAGGTGATGGGCGTGTTGCGGCTGAACCGCGGCGGGCTGGAGATTGCCGACCTGGCCGCGCTGCAGCGGCTGGCCGGCCACACCCCGGCTCAGGCGCCGACCGGCGTGTAGCGGCTGGCGTTGTCGGCCAGCCAGCGCTCGGACAGGCTGGTTTCCAGCTGGCGCGGGTGGAAGTCCACGCGCTTGTATTCGCGCCAGGGCTTGTAGGTCTGGCGGATCAGGCCGCGCGCGCCAAACAGGTAGCTGGCCGCGCTCTTCCAGGTGCTCCATTTCCACAGCGTGCCGTCGCGGCGCAGGTTGTGGACCGTCTGGCGCAGGGTGTCCATCAGAAACACGGTGGTGATGCGCCTGAACCATTTGATGCGCCATTCATGGCTGCCGCCCAGCGCCTGGTACAGGTCGAACGCCGTGCTCTTGTGCTCGGATTCCTCGGCGCTGTGCCACAGCCACAGCGTGCGCAGGCGCTCTTCGCTGCTGGCCAGCAGGTCGGGGTTGGCCAGCATCCAGTCGGCCATGATGGCGGTGAAATGCTCGTTGGCGGCGGTGATGCCCAGGTGGTGGCGCGGGTCCAGCCCGTCCAGCAGCTTCATGCGCTCCTTTGCGCGGGGCTCCCAGTCGTTGACCAGGCCCTGCTTTTCCAGGTGGCCGTTGAACAGCGCATGGATGCGCCGGTGGGTGGCCTCCTGGCCGATGAAGCCCTGCACCTCGGCGCGGTACTTGTCCTGCAGCTCGGGCGGCAGGGCCTTCAGGCCGTTGCGCACCGAATCAATGAAGAACTGCTCGCCCACCGGGAAGCTCATGGACAGCGCGTTGAACAGCGCGGTGCGAAAGGCATCGCCGCCGCACCAGTGGCGCGCAAACGGGGCTTCAAGGTCAATCAGCAGGCGGCGCACGACGAGGTCTGACATGGAAAATCCTTGCTGGTACTGATGTGTACCGATGGCGGGATGATGGGGTAAGGGCTTGGTACTGTCAAGTACCTGCTGCAAAATCTCTTTCATGTCCGATACCGCCGCGCCAGTGCATGAACATCGCAGCCGCCTGCTGGAGGGCATGGCCCATGCCGTGGCCGCCAAGGGTTATGCCGACACCACCATTGCCGACATCGTGCGCGAGGCCAGCGTGTCCAGGCGCACGTTCTACGAGCATTTCCAGACCAAGGCCGATTGCCTGATTGCGCTGTACGAAGCCTCCAGCCGCAACGCATTGAAGGTGCTGCGCGGCGCGATCGACCCGGCGCACGGCTGGCAAACGCAGGTGGAGCAGGCGCTGGCGGCCTACCTGGGCTGCATGGCCGGCAACCCGATCCTGATGCGCACGCTGTTCATTGAAATCCTGGGCCTGGGCGCCCCGGGCCTGGCCGCGCGCCGGCGCGTGAACCAGGAGATCGCCGATTTCATGCTGGGCACCCTGCAAGGCGGCATCTCGCCGCAAATGGCCATGGCGGTGGTCGGCGGCATCAACGAACTGGTGCTGCAGTACATCGAGCAGGACCGTGTGGCGCAACTGGGTGAACTGGTGGCGCCGGCCAGTGCGTTGGTGCGGGCTGCTGCTTCGGCTTGAGTGCCTGTCTTTTTTCTGGTCCGCGGGTTGGCGCTGACGGTGCCCGGCTCCGCGGCTGTCCCCCGAAACGGCTTCGCCGTTTCTCCTCCTTTATGCCGCTGCGCCGGGCACCATCACCACCAACCCGCTACATCGTTGGAGTGCAACGGGTGGCGCACTACTGTGTTGGCAGGATCAGGCGGGTGGGGCGCTCTGCGCAGCGAAATAAAGGAGGAGGACGGCGAAGCCGGCCGGGGGACATTCGCGGAGCAGAGTGCCCTGCCCGCATGATCCAGATGCAATGCAGGCGAGAAGGGGACCCGAATCCCTACCCCGGCAAACTGGTCAACGCCTGCGGGTCCCGCACCACCAGTGTGCCTGGCCGGATGCGGATGGCTTCTTCGCGTTCCATCACTTTCAGCTGCTGGTTGACACGCTGGCGCGATGCGCCCAGCAGCTGGGCGAGGTCTTCCTGGGCCAGCTGCAGGCCGATGCGCACCTCCTGGCCGTCGGCGGCCGAGGGCACGCCGTAGGAACGCATCAGCCGGCCCAGCTGCTTGGCCAGCCGCTCGCGCAGCGACAGGGTGTGCACCTCTTCCACGACCTTGAACAGGTGCTGCACCCGCCGCGCCTGCAGGCGCAGCAGGGCGTCGTACAGCTCCACATGGCGCGCCAGGATGGCGTGCAGGTCGGCCTTTTGCACCGTGACCAGCGTGGTGTCGCCATGGGCGTAGGCGTCATGCGTGCGCACGCCACCAGCCAGGATGCCCACGTCGCCGATCCAGGCGCCCGGCGCCACATAGGTCAGGATGACCTGCTTGCCGCTGGCGCTGCCGCCGCTCACGCGCACCGCGCCACGGGCCACGCCGCTCCATTCCTGCGCCGGGTCGCCGCGCGCGCAGATCAGTCGCCCGTCGGTGTAGCGGCGCACGCGGGCATGGCGCAGGATGTCATGGCGCAGCGTGGGCGACAGCGATGAAAACCAGTGCCCCGCGTTGATCGCGGCGCGCTCGCCCAGGGTCATCATGGGTTCGTCCGGCAGGAAGTCGTGCATTCAGGGACCTCAAGGAAGGTGGGTGGCGGGGTCAAAGCCCCTCATCTTGCGTGGCGCGTGCGCACCTGTCTGTCACAAACTTGCGCCCGGCGGCACCGTCCTGCGGTCCCTTGCGCCCGGCATGCTGGGGCAAACCCTAGGAAAACCCCATGGGTCGGGGCTGTTTCTAGGCGCGCACCTCAAAAACGGATGGGCATTTCCCCGCTGTTCGCGCGCGGCCCCAGGCCCTAGGCTCGGGTTCGTCCGATCCATCCCAGAGGAATAAAAAACCATGGCCAGCCCGAAACTGATTCTTGACTATGTTTATGAACACGAAGCCGCCCGCGCCGACCAGGTCTACCTGACCCAGCCGTTGGGCGGCGGCCAGGTGGTGGACTACACCTGGCGCCAGGTGCTGGACCAGGCCCGCCGCATGGCCACCCACCTGCAGGCGCGCGGCTTCGAGCCCGGCGCGCGCATTGCCATCCTGTCCAAGAATTGCGCGCATTTCATCATGGCCGAGCTGGCCATCTGGATGGCCGGCGGCACCACGGTGGCGATCTTCCCCACCGAGTCGTCCGAAACGGTGCGCTATGTGCTGGAGCACAGCGAGGCCAGCCTGCTGTTCGTGGGCAAGCTGGACACCTTTGACCAGCAAGTCGGCGGCATCCCCGAGGGCCTGCCCTGCATCGCGCTGCCGCTGGCGCCCAAAACCCCCTACGAGAGCTGGGACAGCATCGTCGCCAGAACCCAGCCCATCGCCGGCAAGCCCGCGCGCGCGGGCTCTGACCTGGCCTTGCTGATGTACACCTCGGGCTCCACCGGCACGCCCAAGGGCGTGATGCACAGCTTTGAGCGCGTGACGCGCGCCAGCGAGGGCATCGTGGCCTACCAGGAGCAGGAGCTGGGCGCAGGCTTCACTTACCGCGTACTGTCGTACCTGCCGCTGGCCCATATCTTTGAGCGCGCATGGGTCGAATGCGCAGGCTTTGTGCTGGGGCGCGGGCGCATCTTTTTTGCCGAATCGCTGGACACCTTTTTGCAGGACCTGCAGCGCGCGCGGCCCACGGTATTCATCTCGGTGCCGCGGCTGTGGCTCAAGTTCCAGCAGGGCGTGTTTGCCAACATGCCGCAGAAAAAGCTGGACCGCCTGCTGTCCATCCCCATCCTGGGCAAGATCGTCGCCAAAA
>JBEIPU010000106.1:0-13998 GCA_040376925.1 Caenimonas sp.
CCGGCGCGCGGCGGCGCGGGCGCGGGCACCACCACGGCATTGGCCGCCGCCGGGGAACCGGCAGGCACCGGCACCTCGACCACCGGCGCCTGCAGCCGCTCCACCGGCTCGGCCACCGGTGCGGGTGCGGGTATGGGTATGGGTACGGGTGCCGCAACGGGCGCGGGCACAGGTTCGGCAACAGCTGGGGGCACAGGCGCTGCAACCGGGGCTGGCGCTGGCGCTTGCACGGGCACGGGTACCGGGACCGGCGGCGGAATTGGCACGGGGGCCGGGGCTGGCGCAGGTGGTGCAACCGGTGCAGGCACAGGTATGGGTGCGGGTATGGGTGCTGGCGCAGACACCGGCGGCTCGGGCAGCACGGCAGGCGCAGACTCTGGCGGCGCGGGGAGCGGCGGCGGCACCGGGGCTTCCACAGGCACGGGCACCGGGGCGGGAACGGGCGACGGCGTTGGCGCGGGCTGGCGGGCACCGGGCGCTTCGACTGGTGCCTGACTCATGTCGGGCAGCTGGCGCGTGGTCTTCAGCGGCACGCTGGTCTCGGGCGTGTTGGCAAACACCGGCAGGTCGGTGGTCGCGCGCAGGTTCAGCGACGGCGGCGCGGGCCGTGTGATGGCGCGGCTGGCGGGCGCGGCATCCGCGGTGGGTGGGCGCACCGGCTGCACAGATTGGTAAACCACCTGGCGCACGGCCTGCGCCACCGGCCACTGCTGGCTGATCAGCCACAGCAGCGCCACATGCAACGCGCCCACCGCCAGCAGCGCCGGCGGTGACGGGCGCTGCGGTGGCAGCGAAAGGGGGCGGGGCCGGGGCAGCATGCGTTTGGATAATCGCATAAATGCTGCCTTGTCCTACAGGGTCGGGGGCAGGCAGCGCGCTAAGGTGCCAGGGTTGACTCACCACACACACCATGGCCACCGCAAACACCCGCGTACTCTGGAAAGGCGCCATCAGCTTCGGCCTGGTGCACATTCCCGTGGCGCTGCACGCCGCCGCGCGCGACAACGGCCTGGACTTTGACTGGCTGGACAAGCGCAGCATGGACCCGGTGGGCTACAAGCGCATCAACAAGAAAACCGGCCGTGAAATTGGCCGCGAGCACATCGTCAAGGGCATTGAGTACGAAAACGGTGAATACGTCGTGCTGACCGATGCCGAGATCGCCGCGGCCTACCCGCGGGCCACGCAGACGATCGAGATCGAACGCTTTGTCGACGCCGCCGAGGTGCCCTTTGTGTACCTGGAGCGCCCGTACTACGTGGCGCCCATCAACAAGGGACAGAAGGTCTATGCGCTGCTGCGCGAGACGCTGCGCAAGACCGGGCGCATCGGCATTGCGCGCGTAGTGATCCAGACGCGCGAGCATCTGGCCGCGCTGGTGCCCTCGGGCCCCGCGCTGGTGCTGAACCTGCTGCGCTGGGCCGATGAGATCCGCCCGATGGACGAGCTGACACTGCCCGCGGCGGGCCCCAAAGCAGCGGGCATCAACGCGCGTGAAATGTCCATGGCCGAACAGCTGGTCAAGGACATGAGCGGGCCCTGGAGGCCCGATGACTTTCGCGACCGGTTCCGCGACGACATCATGGGCCTGGTCAAAAGCAAGGTGAAAGCGGGCAAGACGCATACGGTCGAGCAGATCGAACCGCAGGAAGCCACCGGCACCAGCAGCGCCAAAATCCTGGACCTGACCGAGCTGCTGCAGCGCAGCCTGCGAGGTGGCAAGGCACCCGCCGGGGCCAGGACGCCGGTGGCGGCGAAAAAGCAGGCAGCGCGCAAAACACCCGCCGCGCGCAAGACGCCAGCAGCACACAAAACAGCCACGCGGCGCAAGGCGGCCTGAGCCCATGGCCACGCGCGACTCGCTCAAGGCCTACCGTGCCAAACGCGACTTTGGCGTCACGGCCGAGCCGCGCGGCGAGCGCCAGCCCGGGCGCGACGGGCCGCTGGCATTCGTGGTGCAAAAGCATTGGGCCAGCCACCTGCACTATGACTTTCGCCTGGAGCTGGACGGCGTGCTCAAGAGCTGGGCCGTGCCCAAGGGGCCCAGCCTGGACCCCGGCGACAAGCGCATGGCCGTGCAGGTTGAAGACCACCCGCTGTCGTATGGCGGGTTTGAGGGCACGATCCCCAAGGGCCAGTACGGCGCCGGCAAGGTCGTGATCTGGGACCGCGGCACCTGGCAGCCGCTGGAGGACGCCCGCAAGGGCTGGCGCGCGGGCAAGCTGAAATTTGAGCTGCACGGCGACAAGCTGCACGGCCGCTGGGCGCTTGTGCGCATGCGCGACTCCGGCGACAAGCCCGCCTGGCTGCTCATCAAGGAAAACGACGGCCACGCCAGGGACGACAGCGGCGACGACCCCGCCGCCCAGGAAGCCGCCGAACGCAAGCGCCGCACGCCCAACAAGCGGCGCAGCGCCGCCGCCGTGCTGCCGGCCGAGGCTCGCGCAGCGCGCCTGCCGGTGCAGCTGTCGCCTCAGCTGGCCACGCTGGCGGCGGCACCCCCGGCTGACGGCGACGGCTGGCTGTACGAGCTGAAGTTCGACGGCTACCGCCTGCTGGCGCGGGTGGACAAGGGCGAGGTGCGCCTGTACACCCGCAACGGCCACGACTGGACGCACAAGCTGCCGGCGATCCGCGATGCGGTGGCCAGGCTGCCCCTGCGCACGGGCTGGCTGGACGGCGAACTGGTGGTGCCGGGGCCCACGGGCGCGCCCGACTTCCAGGCGCTGCAGGCGGCGTTTGACAGCCAGGGCAGCGACGCCATGCAGTACTGGCTGTTTGACCTGCCCTACTACATGGGCTATGACCTGCGCGCCGTGCCGCTGGTGGAGCGGCGCACGCTGCTGCGCGGGCTGCTGGCACGCACCGCGCCGGCTAACCTGCGCTACAGCGAAACAGTGGACGCCGCGGCGGCCGACCTGCTGGCGTCGGCCTGCAAGCTGGGCTTCGAGGGTGTGATCGGCAAGCGGCGCGACGCGCCCTATGCATCGCGCCGCTCGCCCGACTGGATCAAGCTCAAGTGCGGGCTGCGCCAGGAGTTCGTGGTGGCGGGCTATACGGAGCCGCAGGGCGGGCGCGGCGGCTTCGGCGCGCTGGTCTTGGCCGTGCATGGCGACGACGGCACGCTGCGCCATGCGGGCAACGTGGGCACAGGCTTCAGCGAGCGCACCCTGGCTACGCTGGCCGGCCGGCTGGAGGCCCTGCGCACCGACCGCAGCCCGCTGGCCGCCAGCGCCGGCCTGGGCCGCGTGCACTGGGTGCTGCCCGAGCTGGTAGCCGAAGTGTCTTTTGCGCAATGGACGCGCGGCGGCCATGTGCGCCATGCCGTGTTCCAGGGCCTGCGCGCCGACAAACCCGCGCGGGCCATCCTGCGCGAACGCGCCGCGCCCGCCACCCGGGCCACCGCCACGGCGGCCCGGGTCACCCACCCCGGCCGGGTGATCGACAAGACCAGCGGCCTGACCAAGGGCGATGTGGCGCAGTACTACGCCCAGGTGGCCCCGCTGATGCTGCCCCACCTGAAAGCAAGGCCCGTGGCGCTGGTGCGCGCGCCTTCGGGCGTGAAGGGCCCGCAGTTCTTCCAGAAACACGCCGACGCAACCGCGCTGCCGGGGGTGCGCCAACTGGACCCGGCCCTGGACCCGGGGCACGAGCCGCTGCTCGAGATACCTACAGCCCATGCCCTGGTGTCGGCCGCGCAAATGAACGTGCTGGAGTTCCACACCTGGAACGCCACGGCCAACGCCATCAGCCGGCCCGACCGCATGACCTTTGACCTGGACCCGGGCGACGGCGTGCCCTGGGCCCAGGTGCAGGAAGCGGCCCAGCTGATGCAGGTGGCGCTGACCGAGCTGGGCCTGGCCGGCTTTCTGAAAACCAGCGGCGGCAAAGGCCTGCATGTGGTGGTGCCGCTGCGCCGCCATGAAGACTGGGACACGGTCAAGGCGTTTTCCCATGCGGTGGTGCTGCACATGGCGCAAATACTGCCCGAGCGGTTCGTGGCCAAAAGCGGGCCGCGCAACCGCGTGGGCAAGATCTTCATCGACTACCTGCGCAACGGCTTTGGCGCCACCACGGCCTGCGCCTGGAGCGTGCGGGCCCGGCCGGGCCTGGGCATTTCGGTGCCGGTGGCCTGGAACGAGCTGGGCGCGCTGACCGGTGGCGACCACTGGCACCTGGCCAACATCGCCCAACGCATGGGCGTGGGCAATGGCCCGTGGGACGGCTATGCCGCCGCCCGCCGCAGCCTGGGTGCCCCGATGAAAAGGCTGGGATTCAAGCCACCGCGATAATCGCCCGCATGGGTAGCAAAGGCCGGGTGGTGGTGGGTTTGAGCGGGGGCGTGGACTCTGCCGTGAGCGCCTACCTGCTTAAACAGCAGGGCTGGGACGTGACCGGCATCTTCATGAAGAACTGGGAAGACGATGACGACAGCGAGTACTGCTCGTCCAACATCGACTTCGTGGACGCCGCCGCCGTGGCCGACGTGATCGGCATCGAGATCGAGCACGTCAACTTTGCCGCCGAATACAAGGACCGGGTGTTTGCCGAGTTCCTGCGCGAATACCAGGCCGGCCGCACGCCCAACCCCGACGTGCTGTGCAACGCCGAAATCAAGTTCAAGGCCTTTCTGGACCACGCCGTGCGCCTGGGTGCCGAAAAAATCGCCACCGGCCACTACGCCCGCGTGCGCGAGCAGGATGGCCGCTTCGATCTGCTCAAGGGCCTGGACCCGGCCAAGGACCAGAGCTACTTCCTGCACCGGCTGAACCAGGCGCAGCTGGCGCGCACGCTGTTCCCGGTGGGCGAGCTGCGCAAAACCGAGGTGCGCCGCATTGCCGAAGACATCGGCCTGCCCAATGCCAAAAAGAAGGACTCCACCGGCATCTGCTTCATAGGCGAGCGGCCGTTCCGGGACTTCCTGAACCGCTACATCAGCCGCGAGCCGGGCCCCATCAAGGACGAACGCGGCCGGGTGCTGGGCCAGCACGTGGGCCTGAGCTTTTACACCCTGGGCCAGCGCCAGGGCCTGGGCATTGGCGGCGTGAAAGACAGAAAGGCAGCGCGCGGCGGCGGCGAGCACGAGCCCTGGTACGTGGCCCGCAAGGAAGTGGGCACCAACACGCTGTGGGTGGTGCAGGGCCATGACCACCCCTGGCTGCAATCACAGGTGCTGGAGGCGGCCGACGCGAGCTGGACGGCAGGCGTCGCGCCCGAACCCGGCGCCTATGCGGCCAAGACGCGTTACCGCCAGGCGGATGCCGCCTGCACGCTGGCGGCCGGCGCGCCCGGTGGATTCCATCTTGAATTCCACGACCCGCAATGGGCCGTGACGCCTGGGCAGTCCGCCGTGCTGTATGACGGCGACCGCTGCCTGGGCGGCGGCGTGATTGCCGGCCAGCGCTGACGCACACCCCCGCCTTCCCGGGAGGAAAAATGTGGCACGAATGCCGCAAAGTGCCACCTTTTGGTTAATTTCCCACAAAAATACATCCTAAAGCCTATGAATTTGTAATTCATATTGCCTAAGTACTATTCATCGATGTATCGTTTTGTATCTTTTTAGTAAAAATTGGCTAGTGACCCGCGGGCGCACAGGACGCACCCGGCACGGCGCCAAGGTCTGCGCAGAGGTACATCATGAAGCGATCAATGAACACGTCTTACCGCCTGGTGTGGAACGAATCCACCGGGACCTGGAGCGTTGCACACGAGCTGGCGCGCGGGCGGGGCAAGGGCGGCACCCGGGTGCGCCCGGCATTGCACCCCGTGCACGCCGCCGTGCTGATTGCCGCGCTGCTGAACCCCGGGCCGGTGGCCTTTGCGGATGTGGTGATCACCAACACGCAGGTCATCGGGAACACTGGTCCTGTGGCGAACATTGACAACACGTTCAGCGCCACCGTCAATATCGGGAACACCAGCACCATGGCTACGGGTACCGGCACCATTGCCATTGGTGCAGGCGCCGTGGCTTCGGGCGCCCAGCCAGCATTCGGTACGGCCGCCGTGGCCATAGGCACCAACTCGAACGCGGGCCCGGGTGGCGTGGCCCTCGGCCCATCGGCCAGCGCAGCCGGCATCCGGGCGACGGCCATCGGTCCGGGGGCGACTGCATCCGGCGGCAATTCAACCGCGCTGGGTGAAGGCGCCAATGCCACGGGGGGCTTTGCCGTGGCATTGGGGCGCAATGCACAAGCAACCGGCGTGTCGTCCGCGGCCATCGGCCCCTCCGCAATGGCCAGTGCGACAAGTTCGTATGCGCTTGGACGGTTCGCAAACGCGTCTGAGACAAATGCAACTGCCATTGGCCTGACCGCACAAGCATCGGCAGAAAATGCTTTGGCGGTCGGCGTTAACGCGGCAGCCGCGCTGAAAGACTCAGTTGCACTGGGCAACGATGCCACCACGGGGGCCACAGCGCCTACCCAAGCCGGCTACCTGACCGGGCAGGCAACGCCGACCGCCGTAGTCTCCGTGGGCAACGGCACCTTGAACCGCCGCATCCAGAACATGGCCGATGGTGCAGCTGACAGCGATGGGGCAACCGTGGGGCAGCTCAAGATGTCGCACAACATGCTGACGACAACCTTGGCGTCCCTGTCTGGCAACTTCAACTCGCTGTCGTCCACTGTCAACACCAACTCCGGCACCCTGGCCACGCTGTCCGGCAACTTCAATTCGCTGTCATCCACCGTCAATACCAACTCCGGCACCCTTGCCACCCTGTCCAGCAACTTCAATTCGCTGTCGTCCACCGTCGATACCAACTCCGGTACCCTTGCTACCCTGTCCGGCAACTACGGCACCTTGTCCTCCGCCGTTGGCTCGGCTACCTCGACAGTCGCCGCCCTCTCCGGCACCGTCAACACGCTGTCCACTGCCGTTGGCTCTGCCACTTCGACCGTCGCCTCGCTGTCCGGCATCGTCAATTCGCTGTCGTCCACTGTCGATTCACATTCCTCGACCCTGGCCACCCTGTCCGGCAACTACGGCACCTTGTCCTCCGCCGTCGGCTCTGCTACCTCGACCGTCGCCGCCCTCTCTGGCACTGTCAACACGCTGTCCACCGCCGTGGGCTCTGCCACCTCTACAGTCGCCTCGCTGTCCGGCACCGTCAACTCGCTGTCCTCCACCGTCGATTCACATTCCTCGACCCTGGCCACTTTGTCTGGCAACTACGGCACCTTGTCCTCCGCCGTCGGCTCGGCCACCTCGACCGTCGCCGCCCTCTCTGGCACGGTCAACACGCTGTCCACTGCTGTGGGCTCAGCTACCTCGACGGTCGCCGCCCTGTCAGGCACCGTCAATTCGCTGTCGTCCACTGTCAACACCAACTCCGGGACGCTCGCCACGCTGTCCGGCAACTTCAACTCGCTGTCCTCCACCGTCGACTCGCACTCCTCGACATTGGCCACTTTGTCCGGCAACTACGGCACCTTGTCCTCTGCTGTCGGCTCGGCCACCTCCACCGTCGCCGCCCTATCTGGCACCGTCAACACACTGTCCACCGCCGTGGGCTTAGCCACCTCCACAGTTGCCTCGCTGTCCGGCACTGTCAATTCGTTGTCGTCCACTGTCAACACCAACTCCGGGACGCTCGCCACGCTGTCGGGCAACTTCAACTCGCTGTCCTCCACCGTCGACTCGCACTCCTCGACATTGGCCACTTTGTCCGGCAACTACGGAACCTTATCCTCCGCCGTCGGCTCGGCCACTTCGACCGTCGCCGCCCTCTCTGGCACCGTCAACACGCTGTCCACTGCCGTTGGCTCGGCCACCTCGACAGTCGCCACGCTGTCTGGCAACTTCAACACCCTGTCGTCCACTGTCGATTCACATTCATCGACCCTGGCCACTTTGTCCGGCAACTACGGCACCTTGTCCTCCGCTGTCGGCTCGGCCACCTCGACGGTCGCCGCCCTGTCAGGCACCGTCAATTCGCTGTCGTCCACTGTCAACACCAACTCCGGGACGCTCGCCACGCTGTCGGGCAACTTCAACACGCTGTCCTCCACCGTCGACTCACATTCCTCGACCCTGGCCACCCTGTCCGGCAACTACGGCACCTTGTCCTCCGCCGTCGGTTCGGCCACCTCCACAGTTGCCTCGCTGTCCGGCACCGTCAACGCGCTGTCCTCCACCGTCAACACCAACTCCGCCACTTTGGCGACCTTGTCCGGCAACTACGGCACCCTCTCAACCGCCGTCGGGTCGACTACTGCCACCGTGGCTGCCCTGTCTGGCACCGTCAACACGCTCTCGTCCACGGTCCACACCAACTCCGGCACCCTGGCCACTCTGTCAGGCAACTTCAACACCCTGTCCTCCACCGTCAGCACCAACTCCGGCACGCTGGCCACCCTGTCTGGCAACTTCAACACGCTGTCCTCCACCGTCAGCACCAACTCCGGCACGCTGGCCACCCTGTCGGGCAACTTCAACACGCTGTCCTCCACCGTCAGCACCAACTCTGGCACGCTGGCCACCCTGTCTGGCAACTTCAACACGCTGTCGTCCACCGTAAGCACCAACTCCGCCACGCTGGCCACCTTGTCGGGCAACGTCAACACGTTGTCCACCACCGTCAGCACCAACTCCGGTACTCTGGCCACCCTGTCAGGCAACTTCAACACCCTGTCCTCCACCGTCAGCACCAACTCCGGCACGTTGGCGACGCTGTCGGGCACCGTGAACACGCTGAACACCACCGTCGGTACGTTCAGCACGTCCATCAGCACGCTGTCCACCAACTACAACAGCCTTTCCACCACGGTCAGCGGCCATTCCACGCTGCTCAATTCCCTGTCCACGTCGATTGGCACAGGCATGGGTCCGGTGGGCGCCAGCCTGTCCACGGCTTTGTCCACATCCACGGCGTCGCTGTCATCCGCAGTGCTGACATTGACGACCAGCCTGTCCACGCTGTCCACAACAGTGGCCAACGGCGGCACGGGTGGCTCCGGCGGTACCGGCGGTGGGGGTGGTGGCTCGGTACCCGCAAGCGTGGCAGAGGTCTCCGCGGGCATGGCGTCGTTGTCAACAGCGGTCACCGCCAGCCTCAGCTCCACCGCCAGCACGGTCGCCGCACTGCAGACCCAGGTGGCCACGGGCGGCGGTACCGCCAACGGCACGTCCGCCCGCGCATTGGGCTCGGGCTCCCAAGCTGCGGGCACCCAGGCCACGGCAGCAGGCGACTGTGCATTTGCCAATGGCAATGCCGCCACGGCCCTGGGCTACTGTGCGAACGCCGGCACCAAAACCACGACTGCAGACAACTCCACCGCCGTCGGCAGCAACTCGCGAGCCATTGGCGAGGGGTCCACCGTGCTGGGCGCGCAGGCCGAGGCGTTGGGCAATGGCGGGGTCGCCATCGGCTACAGGGCCATGGCCGAAACAACCGGCTCGGTCGCCATTGGCCAGGGCGCGGTCGCCCGCTCGTCGGTGGCCGTGGGCATGGCGGCGCAGGCGCTGGGCCTGCGCACCACCGCAGTGGGTGACGAGGCAATCGCCTCCGGCGACTACAGCGCAGCATTCGGCAACCAGGCGCAGGCACTGGGAGCCAATTCGGTGGCGCTGGGCAATGGCTCTGTCGCCGACCAGCCCAATACGCTGTCCGTCGGCGCGCAAGGCAACGAGCGACGCATCACCAACGTAGCGACTGGTGTGGCGCCCACGGATGCCGTCAACGTCTCGCAGCTGCGCGACGTGGAGCGCAAGGCCTATGCGGGTGTGGCGATGTCCATTGCCATGGCGTCGGGCCGCATTTCCGTGTCGGAGCCGGGGCAGAAGGCGGTGGGTGTGGGCCTGGGTTCGTATGGCGGCAACCAGGCGTTCTCGTTCACCTTCCAGGGCTTGACCGATTCCGGCAAGCTGCAATACAACCTGGGCATATCCACCACCTCCGCGGGCCGGGACTGGAGCCTGGGCGCCGGCATCGGCTACCGCTGGAAGTAAGGAGGCGTCATGGCTCAGTTCAACCCTAGCAGGCACCCGCATCGCGGCGTGTTGCGCCGTCTGGTGATGGCCGGCCTGCTGGTGCTGGCCGTATTGGCGTGCGGCCCGGCCGTGGCTACCGAGCCGTCGGCTCAGGAGCGGCTGGCCGTGGGCACCTGGTACGGGGAGTACTCCGCGGGTGCCGGGCAACCCGTGCAGCGGTTCATCAACACCCGTCATCCGGACGGCACGTATGTGCTGGTCGCACGTCTTTACGACAAGGGCAAGCCCACCACCGAGTTGCGCAACAAGGGGTTATGGGGCATCTCTAACGGGCTCTATTTCACGATCACGACCGAGGTCAATGGCCAGCGCGTGGATCCTGCCAAGGCGGATGTTGCGCAACCCTACCTGGTTCAGTCGCTCAACAGCTTGTCATTTGAGTACGCGCATGTTGCGTCAGGCAACCGCTTTCGCGTCACGCGCGTTGACCCCGCCACCGCGCGCCTGCCGGACTGAGCCGGCACTGGATGAGCGGCTGGCGCGTTGGCATCACCATCGGGCTGCAGGCGCCCGATGAGTCGCTGTGGGTCAATGGCATCAAGCAGAACGCCGTGTACCTCGCTCAGGCGCTGCGCCAGGTGCCATCGGTCGGCCCGGTGCATCTGGTCAATACCTCGCCCGTGCCCGTGACCGATGCACTGCCATGGGACCGCCAGCGCTGGCCCACCGTGGCGTTTGACGAGGCCCGGGACAAGCTGGACCTGCTGATCGAGCTGGGCGGCCAGGTCGGCCCGGACCAGACGGACTACATCAAGCAGCGCGGGACGCGCCTGGTGTCGTACTGCTGTGGCGTTGAATACGTCAACGCCATGCAGGCCATGCTGTTCAACCGGCCCCTGTGGGGGGAAAGTCTTTTCATCAACCCCCGGTACGACGCCGTCTGGGTTGTGCCGCAGGTGGCGCCCACCAGCCTGCACTTCTTCCAGACGCTGCGCCGTCGCCCCGTGCAGACGGTGCCCTTTGTGTGGCACCCGATGTTCCTGCTCGAGCGCGGCCGCGATCTTCCCCACGGCGGCGAATACAGGCCACGTACCGGTGCCCGCCGGCTGTCGGTCATGGAGCCCAACCAGGATGTGGTGAAGTTCTGCCTGTACCCCGCGTTGATCGCGGAGGAGGCCTATCGCCGCGCACCAGACGCCATAGCCATGCTGCAGGTCACCAACACGGGCCACCTTGCCAACCGCAACCCCGAGTTCGGCGCGGTGATGGGCCAGCTGGACCTCGTGCGCAACCACAAGGCCGTGTTCCTTGAACGCTACGACACGCCACAGTTCCTGGCCCTGATGACCGACGTCGTGGTATCGCACCAGTGGGCCAACCCGCTGAATTACTTCTATTTCGACTGCTGCTGGCAGGGCTATCCGCTGATCCACAATGCGTCCCTTTGCGCCGACCTGGGGTACTACTACGAAGGCAATGACGTGCAGTCGGGCTGTACCCAGCTGCTGCGCGCGATGGCGCACCACGACGATACCTGGCAGGCCTACACCGACCAGCAGCGGCGGCTGATCAGCCGCTACCTGCCTGGCGACGCCACTGTGACCGCGCGTTATGCCGAGCTGCTGGCCAGCGTCATGGCAGGTAACTCATGAACATCGGGATTTCACTGCCGGCGATGCACAACCCGGACGCCGAGGCCAACGACCCGTATTTGTGCCTGGCGTTCCTGCTGATGCTGCTGCGCAGCAGCCCGTGGGTCGAAGCGCTGTACCTGCTGGACCCTCGCCCATCCACATCCGGCGCGACGCTGCACCCCATCGTGCAGGCCAGCGGCGTACGGGACCTGTACGTGACGCAGCCGCAAGACGTGACGCATGCGCTGGACATGGTGATCGAGCTGGGCGCGCGCTTGCCTGTTCCCTGGCTGCGCCACGTTCGGGCACTGGGCGCGCGGATCGTGCTGTATCTGGTGGAGCAGCCCTACACCAGGCTCATGGAAAAGCCGATCTTCGGCCGCGCCGGCGACCCACTTTTCAACGGCGCGCCCTGGCACGAGGTCTGGTTGCGGCCAGGCCATGCACACGCCGGGCTGTCGCTGATGCGCACGCTCGCGCGCGTGCCGGTTCACGAAATGCCGCCGTTGTGGTCACCCTTCTGGCTGGAGCAGCAGGTCGCGTTGCTGCGAGCCCAGGGCCTGGACTTTGGCTTCGATCCGGAGTCCCGGCGCGCTCCGGCACCGGGCTGGCGTGTGGGCATCTTTGACGCCAACGTGTCCGTCACCAGCAACTGCACCGTGCCCCTGCTGGCCTGTGACCATGCCTGCAGGCTGCAGCCCCAGGCCGTGGCCCGCGTCATGGCCACCCGCACCCTGCACATGAAAGAACACCTCACCTTCAACCGCTTTGCCAGCGCCCTGGACTGCACACGCCAGGGCAAGGCCAGCTATGAGCCGCCGCTGGCGTTCGCAGAAGGCGCCGCCCGTTTCGGGCTGGACGCGGTCGTGACGCACCAGTGGGAAGACGGCCTGAACGATGCCTGCCATGACGCGCTGGCCGGCGGCTATCCGCTGGTGCACAACGACCCGATCCTGCAGCGCGCCGGCGTGGGCCAGTACTACGCCGGCTTCGGTGCCGCCGATGCAGGCCAGGCGCTGCTTGCGGCCTGGGCCCGCGAGCCCGGCTACTGGCAGGACCAGCAACGCACCAGTGCTGCCTGGCTGCGCCGGCTATCACCCGACGACCCCGCCAACAGGGCTGCGTACCAGCAGCGGCTGCAGCCTGCCGGGAGCGCCGCATGACGGCGCCGCAACACAAGCTCCGCGTGGGCGTCACACTGTCCGTGCGCGAAGGCGCGCAATCGATCTGGGAGAACGGTGTTTTCCAGAACTGCGCGTTCCTGGCACAGCTGTTCAACCAGTCGCCCGCTGTGTCCGAGGCAGTGCTGGTCAACACCACCGGCTTCACGCCCAACCCGGCGCTGCAACTGGATCTGGCCGGCGTTCGCATGGTCAACCTGGAAGAAGCCGCACAGACGCTGGATGTGGCTATCGAGATGAGCGCAACCTTTCCCGATGAATGGGCGGCAGCCTTTCGTGCACGCGGCGGGCGCAGCGCCTGGATGCGGGTGGGCAACGACTATGTGATCGACATCGAGCGGGCCATGCACGGCAAGCCGGCGATGGCGCTGGCGCGGGACAGCGTGTTCGATGCGATCTGGACCATCCCTGAATACGTTCACAGCTGCACGGACTATTTCGGCTTGACCGCACGCGCGCCCGTGCGCGTGCTGCCCCATTTGTGGACGCCCCTGTTCTTCAGCAGGGGCGTGGACACGCTGCCCCCGGACAAGCCCTGGGGCTACCGGCCGGGCCGCGACACCTGGCGCGTGTGCAGCTTCGAGCCCAATCTGTGCATGGTCAAGACCAGCCTGATCCCGCTGCTGGCGTGCGAGGAAGCGTACCGCGCCAACCCGGCGTTCCTGCAGAGCTTGCGCATCTGTAACACACTGCAGATCAAGGATGACCCGCGCTTTGCATCGGCGGCGCTCACGCTGGATGTGGTGCAACACGGGCTGGCCAGTTTCGAGGGCCGCGCGCCGCTGTACGAGTTCATGGCCAGCCATGGCGACTGCATCGTCAGCCATCACTGGGAAAACGGCCAGAACTACCTCTACTACGAAGCGCTGTACGGTGGCTACCCGCTGGTGCACAACTCCGAATTCATCAAGGGCTGCGGCTACTACTACCCGCACTTTGACTGCCAGGCCGGCGGCGCCGCGCTGCTGCGCGCCTTCATGGAGCACGACCGGCGGCTGGACGACGAAAAACGCAGCACGGCCGCGCTGCTGCACAGCCTGGATGTGGCCAACCCCGCCAACATCGAGGCCTACACCCGCGCGCTGCTCACGCTGTTCGAGCCGCGCTGAAAAGCAAAATCCCGGCGTGTGCCGGGATTGTCCAGAGGGCGTGTGGCTGGGTCAGAACGGAATGTCGTCGTCCATGTCATCAAAGCCGCTGGACGACTTGGCCGGTGCCTGGCGCGGTGCGGGGGCCGGTGCGCG
>JBEIPU010000009.1:0-47038 GCA_040376925.1 Caenimonas sp.
AGCAGCGGGTCGCCCAGGATGTCGCGCAGCTTCTTGAGCGCCGCGCTCACGGCCGGCTGCGACTGGTTCAGCCGCGCGGCCGCCCGCGACACACTGCGCTCGGCCATCAGCGTGCTGAACACGCGCAGCAGGTAGGTGTCAAACGGGTCGCTCGGTCGGCTCATGGCGTGTCATGCACAAAGCTGGGGCTTGGGGGCACGCCAAAACCCCTGTTTCGGCGCTTTTGTTATGCGACAGATAAGTATGACGCGATTGGCGTGCCAGCCCGCGCTGCCTATAGTGGGCTCACCCTTTGCCCCTGCCTGGAACCCCCATGACCCATCACCTTACCCGCCGCGGCGCGCTCAAGACCCTGGCTGCCAGTGCGGCGGCGGTTGCCCTGCCCTCCCTTGCCGCCTGGCCCGACAAGACCCTGCGCATTGTCGTGACCTTCCCGGCTGGCGGCGCCAGCGACATCGTCGCGCGCGTCATGGCCGAGCAGCTGGCCAAAAAGCTGGGCCAGCCCGTGGTGGTGGACAACCGCCCCGGTGCCGGTGGCAGCGTGGGCGGATCACTGGTGTCGCAGGCCGCGCCCGACGGCTACACGCTGATGCTGTCGAACTCCACGCCCATTTCCATTGGCCCGTTCGCGCTGGAAAAGCAGCCCTACGACCCGGTGGACGGCTTCACCCACGTTGCGCTGATCGGCACCGCGCCCTGCGTGGTCATGGCCAACCCGGGCGCGCCCATCAAGACCATTGCCGACGTGGAAGCGCAGGCGCGCAAGACCGGGCGGCTGGACTTTGGCTCGGGCGGGCCGGCGTCCATCGGCCACATCTACGGCGAGCTGATGAAAAAAACCATGGGCGTGAACATGGTGCACGTGCCGTACCGGGGCGGCGCGCCCATGACCACCGACCTGATCGCGGGCGTGGTGCCGCTGGGCATTGATGTGCTGACGGCCTTTGTGCCGTACTTCAAGAGCGGGCAGATCGTGCCGCTGGCTGTCACGTCAGCCAACCGCTCATCATTGGTGCCGGACGTGCCCAGCGTCGTCGAATTTGGCTACCGCCGCCTGGTGCTGGACAACTTCTTCGGCCTGTCGGGCCCGGCAAAGATGCCGGCCGACGTGGTGGCGCGGATCAACACCGCCTGCAACGAAATCCTCGCGCAGGCGGACATCAAAAAGCGCATGGTGGACCTGGGAATCACGGCCTCGGCGGCCAGCCCGGCGGCGTTTACCGGGTTTGTGCGCGAACAGGTCGCGCAGCTCGCACCCACGGTCAAGGCTGCCGGCGTGAAGCTCTGAGGCGTTGGGGTTTCAGCGCACGACGCTCAGGTAGGCGCTGGCAGCGCGGCGCAGTTCGCGCGCCTGGCGGGGGTTCTGGCCGGCACGGGATCCGGCGCGTTCCATCAGCTGCTGAGCCACACCGTCGCCTTCAGGCTGGTGGGTCATGCCAGGCGCGCCGGTGCGAACGATCCAGTGGCGCAAGTGGGTCAAAGGGGCAAACAGGGTGAACATGAGAGGTCGCCGTCGGGCGGCGCAAAGTGGCTGTGAATCAAGAATAAGGGTTTTCCCTAGGGTTGCAACCCCAATACCTGGCGTCTGCCATGCACGTTGCGCATAGTTTGGGGTGGCCCGCCTCATGAGCGGCCACGGCGGCAGCGCAAAAGCAGCCGGCGTGGCAGGTATGCTTGTTACATGAACGCGCCTGCACCGCCGACCGCAGCGTCCCAGCCCCGGCTGGGCGAGGAATGGCTGGTCCAGGTGGCGCAAAGCATTGACGAAATGCTGTGGGTCTGGGACCCGCGCAGCGGGCAGGTCACTTTTTCCAACGCGGCGTTCGAGCGTTTCTGGGGGTTTGGCGCCGAGGGCCGCGCCGGTGGGCCGCACACCCTGATGGAATTCGTGCACCCGGACGATCGGGCACGTCTGGCCCAGGCGCGCGCGCAGCTCACGGCCCACCCGGCGCGCGGCTACACCGAAGAATTCCGCATCACCCAGCCGCCCCGGCCCGCCGACACGGTGGTGCAAAGCCGCACGGCCTGGCTGCGCGAAAGCGCCTTCCCCGTGCGCGGGCCGCTTGGCGAGCTGCTGCGCGTGACGCACATTGCGCGCGACGTGACCTGGCAGCTGGACACCACGGCGCGGCTGCGCGCCGAGATCAGCCGGCGCACCGACGCCGAGCGCAGCCTGAGCGACGCCACGGCCCGGCTGCAGGCACTGATTGCCACCGCCAACGACGCGGTGGTCACCATCGACGCGCAAAGCCAGATCATCGACTGGAACAACGCCGCCGAGCGCATGTTTGGCTGGTCGCGCGTGGAGGCCCTCGGCCAGACGCTGACCGAGCTGATCATCCCGCCCGTGCACCGGCCCATGCACAACGCGGGCATTGAGCGCTACCTGCTTGACGGCTCGTCCAGGATGTTCAACCGGCGCGTTGAAACCACGGCGCTGCGCCGCAGCGGCGAGGAATTTGACGCCGAGCTGTCGGTGTGGCCCGTGCGCACCGGGGACCAGTACACCTTCAGCTCCTTCATCCGCGACATCTCGCGGCGCAAGGCCGCCGAGCGCGCGCTGGCCGATTCCGAGGCCAAGTACCGCGCGGTGGTGGAAAACGTCAACGAGGGCATCCTGGTCACGGCGGCCGGGCGCATCCTGTATGCCAATCCGCGCGCGCTGGCGCTGACCGGGCTGGACGAAGAGACGGCCAAGTCGCGCCCGTTCATCGAGTTCATCCACACCGACGACCGCCAGCTGGTGCTGAACAACCACCTGCGCCGCCTGCGCGGCGAGCAGGTGGAAAACCACTACCAGTTCCGCGTGGTCCACCAGAACGGCGACGTGGTGTGGCTGGAGATCAGCGCCGTGGTGTTCGAATGGCTGGGCGCGCCCGCGACGCTGAATTTCCTGACCGATGTGACAATGCGCCGCCAGGTGGAGCAGGACATCCGCAGCGCGCTGGCCCGCGAACGCGAGCTGTCCGAGCTGAAGTCGCGCTTTGTGGCGGTGGCCTCGCATGAGTTCCGCACGCCGCTGGCGGCCATCCTGTCGTCGGTGGAGCTGCTGGACGACTACGGCGACCGCCTGCCCGCTGATGAGCGCAAGGAGATGCTCACGCTGATCAAGACGGCCGTGTCCCGCATGAACGACATGGTGGACCAGGTGCTGCTGACCAGCAAGCTGGAGTCGGGCAAGTTCGTCTTCAGCCCGCGACCCCAGCGCATGCCCGACCTGATGGTGCAGATCGCCACCGAGATGGACCGCGCCCACCCGCAGGCCGCGCGCATCGCCATGGAATGCGACGGCGTGGACGATGCGCGCCAGATTGACCCGCACCTGCTGCGCCACATCATGGTCAACCTGCTGGGCAATGCGCTGAAATATTCGCCGCCGGATTCGCAGGTGACCTGCAGCGCCGCGGCCGACGGCGACCGGCTGCACCTGCAGGTGAGCGACCGCGGCATCGGCATCCCGGCAGCGGACCTGCCCCGGCTGTTCGAGAGCTTTCACCGTGGCACGAATGTGGGCAACATCCAGGGCACGGGCATCGGGCTGCACATCGTCAAGGAATGCGTCAGCCTGCACTGCGGGACCATCGAGGTGGACAGCCAGCCGGGGATGGGAACGACGTTTCATGTGTACTTGCATGCGCCGGTTGTTTAGCTCCCCGCAGCGCTGCCTTGTCTCTCGCGCGGCTTCGCGGCAGGCGGTGCCCGGCCAGGGCTCACACTGTGGCGGTCTGCGCTTTGCGCAGACTCCGCTGCGGTGCTCGATTCGGGGTTGCGCCGCAGAACTCGCTACGCGCTGCGCGCTGCGCTCGAACAGCCGCGGCGAGTCAGTTACGAAGCGCGCTTTGCGCGCCAACCCCGAATCTGCGCTCCTCGCCGCCACAGAGATCGCCCCCGCCGGGCACCGCCTGCCGCGAAGCCGGGTGGTGGCACGCAGCCAGTGGTGCGCCCACAATGGTTCTGCAAAGCTGCGCCTGCGGGCATGCCGCCCGGGGGGCGCCGCGGGGACGCCGAGCCGCGCAAGGGTGCGGGTCGGCGCGCGCAGCGCGCTTCGTTCTCTGACTCGCCGAAGCTGTCTGAGCGGAGCGCGCAAAGCGCGCGCAGCGAGTTCTTCGGCGCGACCGAACCCTGAGCAGCGCAGGGGAGTCGCCGCAGGCGACCGTTCCAGTGAAGCCCCCAGGGCGGCATGCCCGCAGGCACAGCTTTGCCGCGGGGCAAAACGGGAGCAACACACAACATGACCCGCATCCTCATCGTCGATGACGACGCCGCCCTGCTTCGGCTTCTGTCGCTTCGCCTGCGGCATGAGGGCCACGAAGTCATTGAGGCCAGCAGCGGGGAAGCGGCACTGGCAAAGCTCGACCACGAATTGCCAGCCCTTCTGATCACCGACCTGCGAATGGGCGGCATGGACGGGCTGCAGCTGTTTGAGGCGGTGCACCGACGCCATCCGCTGCTGCCGGTGCTGATGCTCACCGCACACGGCACCATTCCGGATGCGGTCAAGGCGCTGCAGCGCGGCGTGTTTGGCTACATCACCAAGCCGTTTAAGGCGCGCGAGCTGATGGCCGAGGTGGACCGGGCGCTGGCCGCGTCCAACGCGCTGGGCGCCGACATGCCGGGCGACGAGCCCGGCGAGGCCTGGCGTGAATCCATCCTCACGCGCAGCCCGCGCATGGAGCAGGTGCTGGCCGAGGCGCGCATGCTGGCGCAAAGCGACGCCTCGGTGCTGATCCATGGCGACAGCGGCACCGGCAAGGAGCTGCTGGCGCGCGCCATCCATGCCGCCAGCCCGCGCGGGGGCGCGCCGCTGGTGGCGGTGAACTGCGGCGCCATCCCCGAAAACCTCATGGAGTCCGAGCTGTTCGGCCACGTCAAGGGCGCCTTCACCGGCGCCGTGCGCGACAACCCCGGCCTGTTCCTGAGCGCCCAGCGCGGCACGATTTTCCTGGACGAGATCGCCGACCTGCCGCTGGCCATGCAGGTCAAGCTGCTGCGCGTGCTGCAGGAGCGCGAGGTGCGCGCCGTGGGCGGCACGCGCGCGCAGCGCATCGACGTGCGCGTGATCTGCGCGTCGCACCGGCGGCTGGACGACGAAGTGGCCGCAGGCCGCTTCCGTGAAGACCTGTTCTACCGCCTGAACGTCGTGGGCCTGCACCTGCCCGCACTGGCCGAGCGGCGCGAAGACATCCCCGTGCTGGCGCACCACTTCATGGTGACGCTGGCGCAGCGCTACGGCAAGGCCGTGAGCGGCTATGGTCCCGGCGCGCTGGAGCTGCTGGCCGCGGCGCCCTGGCCCGGCAATGTGCGCCAGCTGCAGAACGTGGTGGAAAAGTGCGTGGTGCTGAGCACGGCCACGCAGATACCGCCCACGCTGGTGCAGCGCGCCCTGGCCACCCAGGTGGGCGAGCATGTGCCGTTTGACGAGGCACGCCGCCAGTTCGAGCGCGACTACCTGACCCAGGTGCTCAAGCTCACCAGCGGCAACGTCACGCAGGCGGCCAAGCTGGCCCAGCGCAACCGCACCGACTTTTACGCGCTGCTCGGGCGCCACCAGATCGACCCGGCCGCGTTCAAGGCGTGACGTATTCACGCCCGCGGGTGTCTGCAAACGCCGACAGCGCAAGTCGTTGATTCCAAAGGCCTTGTGCCCACCTGCCGGGCCAGGGTGTCGGCAAACACCGACAGTGCCGGCTTGCACTGCATACGCAAGCTATTGATTTCATTGGGTTTTCAGCCTGGCACGGGAGTTGAGACAGGCAAGGCATCTCAACTTGCCACAACGCAACCCCATGAACACCCGCATCCCCTTGAGCCTGCGCAACCGCCGCCGCATCTGCGTCTTCAACCGCGCGCTGCTCGGCGCCCTGGCCGCGATGGCCCTGACCGCCTGCGGCGGCGGCGCCGACCTGGAAACCCCCGAAGTGGCGCAGGCGCCGCAGGGCGCCAGCGTCGCCAGCACGGTCACCATGACCAAGGTCGCCTTCACCAATGCTGACGGCCAGGCACTGACCGGCTTCCTGTTCCAGGACAGCGCGGCCACGCCGCGCAACGCCGCCGTGGTCATGATGCACGGCTGCGCGGGCGTGTGGTCCAACGGCGTGGAGTCCAAGGAGGCGCAGCCGCCCATCAAGGCGCTGTCGCACATCCACAAACGCTGGGGCGAAAACCTGGCGCGCGCCGGCTACACCGGCCTGCTGGTGGACAGCTTCACACCGCGTGCGCTGACCAACGAATGCAACAACGGCAGCGCCGGCCTGAACGAAGCCACCGTTCGCCCCAAGGACGCCGCCGCCGGCCGGGCCTGGCTGCTAGCCAACCACCACGCCGCCGCGGGCCGCGTTGCGCTTGTGGGCTGGAGCAACGGCGCCAGCGCCGTGATGGCCTCCATGGACCAGACGAACGAAGGCACCGCCGGCAGCAAGCCGTTCAAGGAGGCGTTCGCTTTCTATCCCGGCTGCGGCCTGATCAATGAATTTGGCGGCAATGCGTCAGCCCCCGACAAGACCACCTGGCTGCCCTATGCGCCAGTGACGATCCACCACGCGGCCACCGACCCGCTGTACACCGACGGCAAGTGCAGCAACCGCGTCAACGGGGCCGCCACGCTGGGTGCGGGCAGCGCCACCGGCAATGCCGTGGCCATGACGGTGCACAGCGCGGCGCGCCACAGCTTTGACCAGATCGACATCGCCAAGGCGATTGCGTCGCCCTACACCACGGCCGACCGGGACGCCCAGATCGCCGCTGACGCGGCCGTGCTGGACCGCCTGGCCACGATTTTCAGCAACTGACTTCAACACCTTTCAAGGAACACCCCATGACCCCCCAGCAAATCACCCTCGTGCAGGCCAGCTTCGCCGACGTCAAGCCGATTGCCACCACGGCCGCCGAGCTGTTCTACAACCGCCTGTTCACCCTGGACCCGGCCCTGCGCCCGCTGTTCAAGGGCGACATGGGCCAGCAGGGCCAGATGCTCATGAGCATGATCGGCGCGGCCGTCAGCGGCCTGAAGGACCTGGAGCGCCTGGCGCCGGTGGTGCGCCAGCTGGGCGCGCGCCATGTGCGCTACGGCGTGCAGGCGCAGCACTACGCCACCGTGGGCAGCGCGCTGCTGTGGACGCTGGGCCAGGGCCTGGGCGACAAGTTCACGCCCGCCGTGCGCGAGGCCTGGACGGCCGCCTACACGCTGCTGTCCGACGTGATGCTGCTGGGCGCCATGGAAGAAGAAGCCGCAATGGGCGGGTGAGCGGCCCGGCGACAATGGGCGCGTGAAAATCCAGCTGCTGTCCGACCTGCACCTTGAAGTCCAACCCGGCTTCACCCTGCGCCCCGCCCCCGATGCCGACCTGCTGGTGCTGGCCGGCGACGTGGGCTCCTACCAGTACGGTTCGCGCCTGCCGGGCGCGGATTTCGGCCTGGAGCGCTTCTCGCCGCTGCGCGGCTGGCCGGTGCCGGTGTTTTATGTGCCCGGCAACCACGAATACGACGCGATCGAGTTCGACGCCACGCACGCGCGGCTGCGCGAGACCTGTGAGCGCCTGGGGCTGACCTGGCTGGAGCGCGAGACGCTTGTGTTTGGCGGCAAGCGCTTCATCGGCACCACGCTGTGGAGCGACTTTGACGCGCTGGCGGTGCAGGCCCGCCCTGCCGTGCAGCTGAAAGCGCGCGAAAAAGCCTTTCGCGCCGCCAACTGGTATTTGCGCACCACCGGCACCACGCGCCACGGCCAGCCCTGGCTGGCCGAACAGGTGCGCGAGCAGGCGCTGGTGTGCCAGCAGTGGCTGCGCGACGCGCTGGCCGTGCCGTTTGAGGGCGACACCGTGGTGGTGACGCATTTCGCTCCCAGCCTGCACAGCGCCGACCCGCGCTACGGCCTGGTGCCGGGCACGGCAGGCTTTTGCAACGCGCTGGACGACCTGCTGCCGCTGGCGAAGGTATGGATGCACGGCCACCTGCACTGCCCCAGCAACTATGTGCACCAGGGCTGCCGTGTGGTGGCCAACCCGCTCGGGTATGCGGGCAAGGGCGAACAGCAGGGCTTTCGCGAGCGGTTCTGCGTGGAAATCTGAGAAAAGAAAACGCCCGAAGGCGCAGTACACGCAGTGACAAACGTGCGGGCCTGTCAGGCTTTGCGTGCGTTCAGGCCGTCAAAACAGGTGCTCAGCACCATCTCCACGATCTGCGCGTCGGTGTGCAGGCCGCCGGCTTTCAGGAATTCGAGCACCGGGTCGCAGGCGCGCGCGTACAGCGTGTAGAGCACCGCAATGGCGGGCAGGTGCGGGTTGAGCGTGCCCTCTTTCTGGGCGGCCTCGATCCAGCCTCCCAGCTGGTCGCTGATGGTCATGAGGCCGTCCAGGTAGTCGCGATTGGCCATGAGCGTGGCACGCAGCGTGGAGTTCTGGCTGGGCAGCGACGGCATCTCGCCGGCCAGCTGCACCTCCATGGTCCAGCGCGCCACGGTGCGCAGCTTGTCCAGCGGGCTCAAGGTCGCCGGCACATTGGCCAGGTACTCCTGCGCGCGGCGCATCACGCGCACCATGGCAGCGGCGGCCAGGTCTTCCTTGCTGGGGAAATGTTTGTAAAGGCTTGCTTTCGCGATGCCCACGGCCGCAGCCACTTCATCGACCGTCATCGCGTCAAAGCCTTTTTCGGCCAGCAACCGGTTGACGGTGTGGACGATGGCGTCTTCGCGCGCACGGAGCATCTGCTCCTTGAAGGAGACTTTCACTGGTTTGTCGCTGCTGCCCATGCCTCAAGTTTAACCGCTTACGTCTGAAAACAAATAGCGTGTTTACTTTACAACCAGACAGTCGCGCTACAAACAGGCGGTATGGAACACTCTGGCCATGCTGGCGTGCATCAATCTTGCTGCACCAGCTGCTCAACACGCAGGAGCGCTCACCATGAAGAGCATCTGGCTGAACACGTTGGCCTGGGGGCTGGCCGTGACCCTCGCCTTGGCGCTGGCGTTTGCCGCGCCCAGTGAATCCACCGTCATGGGCAAGCTGCCGTCCCTGATGGCCAAGCGCCTGGATCAGCAGCCCGTGCCCCTGCCGCAGGGCCTGCCGTCGGACCGCACGCTGGCCCTGATTGCCTTCAGCAAGCACCAGCAGCCCGAGGTCGAAAGCTGGATCAACGGCCTGCAGTTGCGCCGCAACACCGACATCAACTGGCTGCGCATGCCGGTGCTGCAGGACCCGGGCCACGCCCAGGGCCGCAGTGCCATTGAAAACCGCCTGCTCGCACGCTATGCGTCGCCGGGCGAGCGCGAACGCATGTTGCCGGTGTTTCACCGACCGCGCGGCCTTCATCCGCGCCGCCGGGCTGAACGGGCCGGACTACGCCTATGCCGTGGTCCTCAACCGCAATGGCGACGTGCTGGCGCGGGCCGAGGGCCTGTTCAACGAAGACAAGGCGTCGGCGCTGCGTGAGACGCTGGCGTCGAACTAGGGCCGGCGTCTACACGCCCTGGTCTGGCGGCTGCTCGCCCAGCGTGAAGTAAAACGCAGCACCCTGGTCCAGGCGTGACTCGGCCCACACCTGGCCGCCATGGCGCGCCACGATGCGCCGCACGTTGGCCAGGCCCAGGCCGATGCCCGGGAATTCACCGGTGCCGTGCAGGCGCTGGAAGGCGCCGAACAGCTTGTCGGCATACGCCATGTCAAAGCCCACGCCGTTGTCGCGCACATAAAAGGCCTGGCCCGCCTCGGCCTTGTCGGTGGCCACGCGCCCCACATGGATCTGCGCCTGCGCCCGCGTGGCGGTGAACTTCCACGCATTGCCCAGCAGGTTCTCCAGCACCAGGTCCACCAGCCGCGGGTCGCCGTGCGCGAGCAGCCCGTCCTGCACCGTCACCGCCACCTTGCGCTGCGGCTCGCGCTCGTGCAGCGCGTCCAGCACGTGGCGCGCGCGCACCGACAGGTCCACCGCCTCCCAGCGCAGGCTGGCGCGCGACAGCTGGGCCAGCCCCAGCAGCGCGTCGATCATGTCGCCCATCTGGCGCACACCCGCGCGCACGCGGCGCAGGTAATGCGCCGCGCGTTCGGGTTCGGGCGGGGGGCTGCGCTCCAGCGCCGCGCTGAAGCCGTCCACCGCCGCCAGCGGCGCGCGCAGGTCGTGTGCCACCGACGACGAGAACGCCTCCAGCTCGCGGTTGGCCTCCTCCAGCTGGCCGGTGCGCTGGCGCACGCGCAGCTCCAGCAGCGTATTCAGGCGCACGATTTCGTCGTGCGAGCGCTTGCGTTCGCGGATGGTCCCGATGCCAAACGCCAGGTTGTCCGCCAGCTCCTGCAGCAGGTGCACTTCATCTTCCTTCACGGGCCGGGTGTCCACGCCGTACAACGCCAGCAGGCCAAAGCTGCGCGAATCGTCGCGCAGCGGCAGGCAGATCAGGCTGCGAAAACCTCGCGCGAGCGCTGCGGCCTGCCACAGGAAGCCGCTGTCCTCGTGGGTGATGTCCTCGCTCAAAACCGCCTGTCCGGTACGCACGGCCCGCCCGGCCGGCCCCCGCCCGCGCGGGTCTTCGTCATGCCAGCTCAGCGTGATCTCGCCCAGATAGCCCTGCTCGTGACCGGCATGGGCCATGGGCTGGATCAGGCAGTCGCCGCCTTCCTGCGCGTAGCCCACCCAGGCCATGCGGTAGCCACCCACCTCCACCGCCAGGCGGCAGACTTCCTCCAGCAGGCGGGGCTCGTCGTCCAGCCGGATCAGCGCCTCGTTGCATCGGCTGAGCATCTTGAGTGAGCGGTTGGTCCAGGCCAGGCGCTGCTCGGCCAGCTTGCGCTGCGTCACGTCGCGCACCGTGCCCACGATACGCTCAACCCGGCCGCTGGCACCCGTCACGGGAAAGGCGTCGTTGCGCACCCAGCTGAGCGTGCCGTCGGGCCGGATGATGCGAAACTCCGCCGCGGTCGCCTGGCCCTCGCGCTGGCGCCGGATGTCCTTGCGTACCTGTTCCAGGTCGTCGGGGTGCACGGACTCAAGGAACGCCCAGGGCTTTTCCATCACGCTGGCCACGCTGTGACCCCACACGCGCTCATAGGCCGGGCTCACGTACAGCAGGGTGTCGCGGGCCAGCTCGCGCACGTAAAACACATCGTCCACGGTGTCGGCCAGCTCGCGAAAGCGTGATTCGCTCGCCTGCACCGCCTGCGCGGCCCGGTCGCGCTCGATGGCAATGCGCACCAGCCGCGCCGCGGTGTCAATCAGGGCCAGGGCCTGCGGCTCCGGGCGCTGCACGGCGCGGTGGTAGACCGCGAAGGTGGCCAGCACCTCGCCCTGGGCCGACAGCACCGGCATGGACCAGCAGGCGCGCAGGCCGTGTTCCTGCGCCAGCGTGCGAAAGCCGGCCGTGAGCGGGTCGGTCTCGATGTCCACCACCACCACCATCTCGCGCCGGGCCGCCGCCGCGCCGCAGGCGCCGCCGTGCTCGCCCACCGGCAGCCCATTCAGCCGCTCGCGCAGCGGCTGCGGCAGGCTGGGTGCGGCCACCAGGCTCAGGCTGTCACCCTGCATGAGCATCACCGATGCCAGCCCGCCGCCGGCCTGCACCTCCACCAGCCCCACCACGGCGTCCAGCACGTCGGCCAGCGGCGCGCCAGCGGCGATCAGCTCAAGCACCTGCTCCTGGCGCATGCGTTGCTGCTGGGCGGCCTTGCGCGCGGTGATGTCGGTGAACACCAGCAGGCCACCCATGACCTGCTGCTGCGCATCGCGCAGCGGCCGGGCGCTGCAGCTCAGGATGCGGTCGCTCACGTCTTCGGTACGCACCAGCATTTCGAAGTCGTCCAGGCTTTCGCCGGCAAGGGCGCGCGTGAGGGGCCGCGCGGGCAAGGGCAGTGGCGTCTGGCCGTCGGGCGTGTACAGCTCGTGCCACTGGTTCAGCGCGGCCAGGTTGCCGTGCGCCAGGTGGATGCGGTGGAACTGCGCCGCAGCGGTGTTGAACACCAGGAAATTGCCGTCCACGTCCACCGCGATCACGCCTTCGCGCATGCTGTTGATGATCAGCTCCAGCAAGGCCTGGCTCTTGCCGGCCTCGCCCATCGTCTTGTCCAGTTCGCCCTGGCGCGCCTGGGTGGCGGCGGCCATGCGGTTGATCGCGCGGCCCAGGCGCGACAGCTCGTCGCGCCAGGCGGCGGGCGCGGCGTCCACGCGCGCGCCCAGGTCACCTGCCTCCACCTGGTGCACCACGCGCAGCATGTTGCGCGCCGGCCGGATGATCATGCGCGTGCCGATCCACCAGGCACCGGCCACACCCAGAAGCGCCGCCAGTGCCAGCGCGGCCAGCTGTTCCAGCAGGGCCTGCACAGGTTGGCCCAGCACCTGGGCGCGCGGCCGGCTGGCCGCCACCAGCAGGCCGGGGCCCGGCAGGTCCGCGCCGCGCGCCACGGCGCTGAAGGCATAAAGGCGCTCCACGCCCTGGGCATCAGCCGCCTCGCGCAGACCGGGGTCGCGCGTACGCAGCGCCTGGCGCACCGCCGGGTCGGCGACCTCGCGCCCGGCAAGGGCAGCGCCCGGCGCCGCCAGGGGCTGCGCGGCCAGCACGGTGCCACGGCGGTCGCTGAGCAGCAGCGCCAGGCCGCTGTCGGGCGCATCGGCGGCCAGCGCGCGGGCCAGCACCGTGGCGTCCAGCGCGGCCACGGCCACGCCGGCCAGCGTGCCGTCAGCCTGGTACACCGGCGCGGCAAAGCTCAGTGTGGGGCGCTGCGTGTCACGCCCCGGCGTGTAGTCCCCCATGGCAAATGCATCGCCGCCCAGCGCGGCCTGGAAGAAGGCCTGCTCCCCCACATCAATGGCCGCCCCGCTGTGCGGCGCGCGGCAGACCAGCCGGCCATCCGGCGCGGCCAGGCCCAGGTACACGTAGTCGGGATAGCTGTCCAGCAGGTTGCGCACATAGGTGGCACACAGGTTCAGGCGGGTGTCCTTGAGCGCCGGCGCGCTGGCCATGGCCTGCAGCAGGTGGCTGGTCTGGTCGATCAGGCGCTGCTGGCGCGCCGCAGCGAGCCTGGCTTGTGCCAGCAGGTCGGTGCGTGCCAGGGACAGCGCGTGCTCATGCTGGTGCAGCGCCGACAGCGTGACCAGCACAAACACCGGCACCAGTGCCGCGGCCACCAGCAGGGCCAGCTGGGTGCGCAATCCCAGGGACTTCAGCATCCGGTCTCCCCTCTTGGTACGTGACGCGCGGCGTCACGGGCGGTGTGCGGCGAGGATACTCCGAGTCCCCCCGCCCGCCTACAAGGGCAAGCCCGGCACGGGGCTTTCAGGGCACCGATACCGGCTGCGAATCCGCCACGAAGATGTTCTTGCGGTAGTCGGGCGACGCCTCCTTGAGCATGGCGTCCAGGCGGTCCAGCACTTCCTGCACGTTGTCGCCCTGGCCCGGCACCAGCGCCACGGCGATCTTGGGGCGCACGGCCAGCCCCATGGGCATGCGCGAAAACGGCATGATCAGCCGCGCGAGCACCTTGGAGCCCACCGACGCACCCCGATCGGGCGGGATCGGGCCTTCGATCAGGATGCCGTAGCGCGCCTCGCCAATGCGCGCCACCGTGTCCACGTCGCGCACCAGCGACGTCAGCCTCCCGGCAAGGCGCAGCAGCACCTCCAGCACGGCCTTGCGGCCGAACTCCTCGCGCAGCTTGTGCAGGTTGGTGAAGTCCACCAGCACCACGGCGCTCTGGCAGTTGAAGCGCTGCGAGCGCTCGATCATGCCGCGCAGGCGGTGGGCAAACACATCGTCATTGACCAGCCCGGTCAGCGGATCCACCTGGTCGAGCTGGCTGATGCGGCGGCGGTAGTCGCGCCGCTCCTGGCTGCGCAGGATGAGCAGCAGGAACACCGCGGGCAGCGTGACCGCCAGCGCAAGCTGGATGGCGTGTTGGGTCCAGAAGCCCAGCGGCGCCAGCTCCAGCCAGCGGGCCACGGGAAACGGCAGCGCCACCAGCATCGGCACGAAGGCCGCCAGCAGCCAGCGCGCGAACCGGTCGCCGTGGTACCAGGCCCAGCCCAGGCCCGCCACACCCGCCAGCGTCAGCGCGACCACCACGCCCAGCAGCAGCTGCAGGCGCGCCGGGCTGGGCAGCGCATAGCAGGCCGCCGCAGCGCCCAGCGCCGCGCCCGCCAGCAGGTAAAACAGCCAGTGCAACGCCGCCGAGCGGGCCTTGAGCGACGCCGTGAGCGCCACGAACACCAGCAGCGGCGCAAAGCTCAGGGCCGGCATGACGTATTCGGCCGCGTCGGCCCAGTGCGGCGCGTTGGGCCACAGGTGCAGCCCCGCCACCCCCACGCCGGTGGCTACCGATGCATTGATGGCCAGCGCGTACAGGCTGAACCAGGCGTAGGCCGGGTCGCGCATCACGGCCGCGCTGATCAGCGCAAAGATCGCCACCATGCCCAGCAGGCCGAAATACATGCCGTGGGCCAGCGAGATGCGCTGCTGCTCGGCCGACAGGCCGCTTTCGCTGACAAACTGGATCGGCGTGCTGAAACTGTTGCTCGCCTCGATGCGCAGCACGTAGCTGCCCATGTCCGCCGCCGACACCGCGATGGGCAGGATGGGGTACAGGTGGGGCAGCGGCCAATGAGCCACCGGCACATGGTCGCCCGCCGCATGGAACGTCCAGCCGTGGTCGGTGCGGGTGAACAGCGTCACGCGGTCCAGCCCGGCGTTGGGCAGCTTGATGTACCAGCGCTCATGGTCGGGCGCGGGCGGCACGGTAAAGCGGATCCACAGCACCTGGCCGGGGCGCAGCGGGTACAGGCCGTTGTGGGTGGGCTGCAGGGCCATGGAGGGCAGCTTGAGCACGTCTTCCAGATCAGCGCGCCCGCTGAGGTCCGTCCAGGCGTCTCCCCAGTCGGCCAGGGCAACCGGCTGCTTTTGCACGTCCAGGTCCAGCACCGTGCGCGCAGCCGCACCGCCGCTCCCCAGGCAGAGCAGCATGCCGGCCAGCAGGCCGATGTTCAAGCGGGTAACCAGCCAACGATACATTTTGTATCGTTTGATTGGATACCCGGTTCAGGGGTTCGTCAAGGCGGTGTTGGCGGCGCGCGTGAGGGCGGCGCTGAGTGCGTCCAGCACGTCGGACTCAAGGTTCCAGCAGTGCCAGTACAGCTGGATCGGCAGCTTGTGGCCGGGCGCGATGTCCACCAGCGTGCCCTGCTCCAGCAGGCCGCGCACCAGCAGCTCGGGCAGGATGCTCACGCCCCAGCCGGCCAGCACCGCGCGCACCTGGCCTTCGGAGCTGGGCACGAACAGCTGGTTGAGCGTGACGCGCTTCAAGCCAAAGGCCTTGCCGACGAATTCGGTCTGGCCATCGTCCTTGCGGTTGAAGGCAATGAACGGCACGCCGCGGAAGTTGTGCGGCGTGAGGCCCTGGGGCACATGGGCCCTGGCGTAGCCGGCCTCGGCCACGGCGATGTAGTCCATGGCGCCCAGCGGCACCACCTTGCAGCCGCGCAGGGCCTGCTTGAGCGTGGTGACGCAGCCCAGCACCTGGCCTTCGCGCAGCCATTCGTGGGTGAAGTCCTGGTCGTCGGTGATGATCTCCAGCGGCAGGCCCTGGCGCGCCAGGTCGCCCACGGCGTTCAGCGCCCAGGTGGCGATGCTGTCGGCATTGACCGCGATGGAAATGCGCTCTTCCTCGCGCCCGCTGCCGGTGGAGCTGGGCGCCAGCTCTTTCAGGTCGCGCTCCAGGTCGGCGCGCAGCAGCCGCAGCTGCTTGGTGTGCTTGAGCAGCAGCTGCCCGGCCGAGGTGGGCTTGAGCGGGCGGCTGCGCACGATCAGCACCGTGCCCACCTGCGCCTCCAGCGCGCGCAGGCGCTGTGACACGGCCGACTGGGTGATCGACAGCCGCTGGGCGGCCCGCTCGAAACCGCCTTCCTCGACGATGGCGGCCAGGCATTCGAGGGCGTCCGGGTCAAAGGTGCTCATATAAGGAAAATTGATGCTGACCGCCGAAGTTTAGTTTTTCTTCAGGCCGGCAACAACTTTCCCTCAACGCCAACTGGCCTGCCCCGGCTCAGGCAGGCGGCAGGATCACCTTGTCGATCACATGAATCACACCGCTGGTGGCCAGCACGTCGGTGGCCGTGATGTTGCTGCGGCGCCCGCGCCGGTCCGTGATGGCCAGGCCCGCATCGATGGTGAAGGTCGAACCCTGCAGCGAGGTGATGGCCACGCCCACCGGCACATCCGCCTTGAGCACGCGCGCTGGCACCACATGGTAGGTCAGCACCCGGGTCAGCAGCGCGGTGTCGGCCAGCAGCGCTGCCTTCGTGACGCCCAGCTCGGTCAGCAGCGCCGCAAAAGCGTCGTTGGTTGGCGCGAACACCGTCAGTGGCCCGGGACCCGACAGGGCTCCAGCAAGATTCGCGGCGACCACTGCCTCCACCAGGATGCTGAACTGCGGCAGGGCCTGGGCCGTTTGCACAATGTTTTTGTCGGCGGGCAGCAGCACACGGTCAATCACGTGCACCACGCCGTTGCTGGCGGCGACATCGGTCGCCTGGATGGTACTGGTGCGGTTGCGCCCGTCGGTGATGACCAGCGCACCGCCCGTGGTGTCCACCTTGAAAATGCCACCCTGCACCGTGGTGACCGCCTTGCCAGGCTGCACGCCCGCGCGCTCCACCTTGCCCGGCAGCACGTGGTAGGTCAGCACGGCGGCAAGCAGCGGCTTGTTGGCCAGCAACGCTTCCTTGGTCAGACCCAGTTCGCCCAGCAGTGCCACAAAGGCTGCGTTGGTCGGGGCAAACACGGTAAACGGCCCGGGCCCCTTCAGCGTGGCGACCAGATCCGCCGCCACAACAGCTTCCACGAGGATGCTGAACTGCGGGTCGGCCTGGGCCACGCCCACCACGTCCCTGGATTCTGGGGCAGGCCCATCACTGCCGCCACAGGCGGCCAGCGCCATGCTCGCGCCGCCGGCGGCGGCGAGCGTCATCCATTGCCTTCTGTTCATTGACATGCTGCACTCCTTGATGGCGCCGTGCGCCTTGTTTGACACCGGGTATAGCTTTCCGGCAGCGCATGGTAATTACTGATTGGTAATTTACAAAACGCAACGGTCTTTTTCTTGACCAATCAGTACAGGTTTGCGGGTTCGCATAAGCGCTTCTGATGTTTTCTCTGAGTGTTTAATTTGTCTTTTGCAAGGAACGAACTTCCACCACACTGCGGACCATGAAAGTTCTTGTCCTGGGCGCCGGCATCATCGGCACAAGCACCGCCTGGCACCTGCTGGAGCGCGGCCACGAGGTGACCGTGGTGGACCGCCAGCCCGACGCCGCGCTGGAGACCAGCTTTGCCAACGCGGCGCAGATCTCTGTGAGCTACTGCGAGCCCTGGGCCAACCGCGACGCGCCGCTGAAGCTTTTGAAATGGATGTTCCGCAACGACGCGCCGCTGCTGTTTCGCCCGCAGCTTGACTGGCAGCAATGGCGCTGGGGCCTGCAGTTCCTGGCCCAGTGCAACGACCGCGCCTTCGAGCGCAACGTGCAGCAGCTGGTGGCGCTGGGCGCCTACAGCCACGCCGCGCTCAAGGACATGGTGCGCGCCACGGGCATTGAGTACAACCGCCTCACGCGCGGCATCGCGCACTATTTCACCGACCAGAAGTCATTCGACGCCGCGGGCGACGCTGCCCGGCTCATGCAGAAGTACGGCGTGCAGCGGCGCGTGGTCAGCCGCGACGAGCTGCTGCGCATCGAGCCGGCGTTCCAGTCGTTCAGCCACCGCATCGTGGGCGGGACCTACACCGCCAGCGACGAAAGCGGCGATGCGCGCGAATTCACCCAGGCGCTGGCGCGCGACTGCGCCGCGCGCGGCGTGAAGCTCCTTTACAGCCATGACATCGAGCGGCTGGAGCAGGCCGGCGGCGCGGTCGAGGCCGTGCACGTGCATGACCGGCTCACCGGCAGCCGCCGCGCGCTGCGCGCCGACGCGGTGGTGGCGGCCTGCGGCAGCTACACCGCCCCGCTGCTGCGCACCGTGGGCGTGGACCTGCCGATCTACCCCGGCAAGGGCTACAGCGCCACCTTCAGGCTGCGCAAGCCCGAGCTCGCACCCTTCGTGAGCACGATTGACGATGAAGTCAAATGCGCGATGAGCCGCCTGGGCGACGAGCTGCGCGTGGCCGGCACCATCGAGCTGGGCGGCTACGACCTGTCGCTGGACTCCCCGCTGGCCCAGGCGCGCTGCCGCATGCTGGCCGAGCGCATCGAGGCGGTACTGCCTGGCGTGTGCGACACGCGCAGCGAAGCCGAGGGCGGCAACCCGCGCTACTGGACCGGCCTGCGGCCGGCCACGCCCACCAACATTCCCTACATCGGCAGGACGCGCGTGGGCCGGCTGTGGGTCAATGCCGGCCACGGCACGCTGGGCTGGACGCACGGCGCGGGCTCGGGCAAGGCCATGGCCGAGCTGATCAGCGGCGAGCAGCCCGCCATGGCCTTCGGCTTTTACGGCATGAAGGCCGCGATGCGCCCGGATGCGTCGCACGCGCCCGTGTAACAGGGCGGGGCGCGCGCCGACGCGCGCGTAGGCCCTGTCCTACATTCGCGGTCAGCGCGCTCAAGAATAATGGGCGACCGTTTGTTTCGGGCCGCCTGCCATGACCTTGATCCCCTACCGCGCGCGTTTGCCAGCCGCCATGGCCATGGCGCTGGTCTGTGCCCACCAGGGCGCGCAGGCGCAGGTCATGGCCGCCAGCCTGGTGGACCTGTCGCTGGAGCAGCTTTCCAACATCCAGGTCACGTCGGTGGCCAAGCGCGCGCAGCGCCTGGCCGATGTGGCCGGCGCCGTCTACGTCATCAGCCAGGAAGACATCCGCCGCTCGGGCGCCACCAGCCTGCCCGAAGCGCTGCGGCTGGCACCCAACCTGCAGGTCGCGCGGGCGGACGCCAACCAGTACGCCATCAGCAGCCGCGGGCAGAACTCGGTGCTGGCCAACAAGATGCTGGTGCTGATCGATGGGCGCACGGTCTACTCGCCGCTGTTCTCGGGCGTGTTCTGGGAGGCCCAGGACGTGATGCTGGAAGACATCGAACGCATCGAGGTATTGAGCGGCTCGGGCGGTACGCTGCATGGCTCCAACGCGGTCAACGGCGTGATCAACATCATCACGCGCGCGGCGGCCGACACCCAGGGCGCACTGGTCAGCGCCGGCACCGGCAACCGCGAAAGCGTGGCGGCGGCGCGCTGGGGCGCCACCACGGCGGCCGGCACGGCGTACCGGCTCCATGCCAAACACACACGGCGCGATGCGTCGCAGCTGGCCAGCGGGGCCCCGCTGCGCGACGCGGCCGACATGACGCAGGCGGGCTTTCGCACTGACCGCACCGACGGCGCCAGCCGCCTGACGCTGCAGGGCGACCTGTATGAAAGCCGCATTGACGAGGCGGTGTCCTCGCGCCGCGTAGCCGGCCTGAACCTGCTGGGCCGCTGGAGCGGCAACGTGGCCGGCGGCCAGGGCCAGCTGCAGGCGTACTTTGACCGCGCCACGCGCGACAGCCCGTCGTCCGTGCGCGATGTGCTGGACACGTTTGACATCGACTACCAGCACGCACTGGCGCCCCAGGGCGCGCACAACATCCTGCTGGGCGGTGGGTACCGCACCCAGCATGACCGCGTGACCAACTATGTCCCGGCGGTGGTGGCGCTGCTGCCGGCCAACCGCCGGCTGGACCTGGCCAACGTGTTCGCGCAGGACGAAATCGCCCTGGGCAGCCGCGTCAAGCTCACCCTTGGCCTGAAGCTGGAGCACAACGACTACACCGGCCTGGAGCACCTGCCCAGCGCCCGCCTGGCCTGGGACGTGGCGCCCAACCACCTGCTGTGGGCGGCCGTGTCGCGCAATGTGCGCGCGCCGGCGCGGGTGGACCGCGACTACGTCATCCCGCTGCTGCCCCAGGGCAGCCCCAGTTTCCAGTCCGAAATCGCCCGGGTGTACGAGCTGGGCTGGCGCGCCCAGCCCAGCCCGGCGCTGTCGTATGCGCTGACGCTGTACCACCACGACTTCTCGCGCCTGCGTTCGGTGGACCTGTCGCCCACGGGCGGCTCGCTGAACAACAACGTCGAAGGCCGGCTGAACGGCCTGTCCAGCTGGGCCGCGTGGCGCGTGTCGGAGCGCTGGCGCATGACGGCGGCGTATGTTTACAACGACCAGCAGTTCAAGGCCCGCCCCGGCGTGCCGCCGCCCATCCTCATCAATTCGCTGGGCAACGACCCGCGCTACCGCGTCGCGCTCGGCTCGTCGCTGGACATCGGCCGCGCTGTCGAACTGGACGTGCAGGTGCGCCGCGTGGGCGCCCTGCCCGACCCGGCCGTGGCCGCCTACACGGCGGTGGATGCGCGCCTGGGCTGGCGGGTCAACCCCAACCTGGAGGTGTCGCTGACCGGGCGCAACCTGAACCGCGCCCGCCATGTGGAATGGGGCAACAACGTCGTCACGCCACGCAGCGTGTTCGTGAAGGCGGTATGGCGGCACTGATGCCAGGCGCGCCCGCTCCACTTCGACGCCCGCGCTGGTGGCGCGGCGTGATGCGGCGTGCGCGGCGCCTGGCCGTGCTGCTGCTGGTGGCCGGCGCCAGCGTGGCGGGCGCACAGACCGCGCGCGACCGCGCCACCGACACCCTGATCAAGGCCGCCTTCCTGCACAAGTTCGCCAGCTTTGTGGAGTGGCCCCAGGGCAGCTTTGCCGGCGCCACCAGCCCGCTGCGCATCGGCGTGCTGGGCGACGAAGGCGTGTACCGGGACCTGGCCGAAACCTCGCGCGACCGTGACCGTGACGGCCGCCCGGTGCAAGCCGTGCAGCTGGCCCCCGGCGATGCGTTCACCGGCTTTCACATCCTGTACCTCAAGGGCAGCGACGTCCGCCTGGGCGAATGGCTGGCGCGTGTGCCCGAGGCCGTGCTGACCGTGACCGATTCCGACGGCCCGCTGCCGCGTGGCGGGGTGATCAGCTTCTTCCTCGAAGAAGGCCGGGTTCGCCTGGGCGCGTCGGTGGAGGCCGCCACCCGCCAGCGGCTGCGCCTGAGCCCGCGGCTGCTGTCGGCCGCGCGCATTGTGCAGGCCATCCCGTAGCCGGCCTGGCGCTGCGGCTACCATGCCGGGCATGAGCGCACCGCACTTCCTCTTTATCGTCACCTCCACGCGCGAGCCGGGCCATCCGGGCAACACCGAATGGCTGGCCCGCCAGGCCGCCGCGGCCCTGCCGGGCGGCACCACGCAGACCTGGCTGTCGCTTTCGGGCATGACCCTGCCGCCGTTTGTGGACCTGCGCCACACCACCGGGCAGTACCCCGCGCCCACGGGCGACCTGGCCGTGCTGCTGGACGCCACGATGGCGGCGACCGACATCGTGTTCGTGTCGCCGGTGTATTGGTACAGCATCCCCGCGCCGCTGAAGACCTACATCGACCACTGGAGCGCATGGATGCGCGTGCCCGGCCTGCCGTTCAAGGAGCAGATGGCCCGCAAGACACTGCGCCTGGTTACCACCAGCGGCGACCGCGCCAAGGCCCAGCCGATGATCGATTCGGTGCGCCTGTGCGCTCAGTTCCTGTCCATGGGTTGGGGCGACGCGCTGTGGGGCAAAGGCGGTCCGCCGGGCGCCGTGCAGGCCGACGCGGCCGCCGTGGCAGCCGCCGCGGGCTTCCTGTTGCAACCCGCAGTGCGCACGTGAGCACCACACTCGGCATCGACTTCGGCACCTCCAACTCGGCCGCGGCCTGGCGCGTGGGCGACGGCCCGGCGCAGCCGCTGCGGCTGGAGGGCGACAACTTCGCCTTGCCTACCGCCCTGTTCTTCAACGCCGAGGACCGGCGCGTGCACTTTGGCCGCGACGCGGTGGCGCAGTACCTGACCGGCGCAGACGGACGGCTGATGCGCTCGCTCAAAAGCCTGCTGGGCAGCGCGCTGCTGCTGGAGAAGACCGAAGTCAACGGCCAGCCCATGAGCTTTCAGGACATCATCGGCATCTTCCTGAAAGAGATCGTGACGCGGGCACGCCGGCAAACCGGCGCCGAACCCGGGCGCGTGGTGCTGGGGCGGCCCGTGCATTTTGTGGACGACGACCCGCAGCGCGACGCACTGGCGCAGCAGATGCTGCTGCAGGCCGCGCACGCCGTGGGCCTCGCCAACGTGGGCTTCCAGCTGGAGCCGATTGCCGCTGCCTTTGACTACGAGCAGCGCATCACGCGCGACAGCATCGTGCTGGTGGCCGACATCGGCGGCGGCACGTCGGACTTCACCGTAGTGCGGCTGGGGCCGGGCCGCGCAGTGCATGCCGCGGACCGCGCGCAGGACATCCTGGCCACGCGCGGCGTGCACATAGGCGGCACCGACTTTGACCAGAAGCTCAGCCTGGAGCACGCCATGCCGCTGCTGGGCTATCGCCACATTGGCCCCGGCCAGCGCGAGGTGCCCAGCGCGGTGTTCTTTGACCTGGCGACCTGGCACCTGATCCACTGGCGCTATGTGCCGCGCGCGCTGCGCGAGGCGCAGGCGCTGCGGGTGAACTACACCGACCTGAACCTGCACCGCCGCCTGATGACCGTGCTGGACGAACGCCTGGGCCACCACCTGGCCAACGACGTGGAGCAGGCCAAGATATCCACGAGCCAGACGGGCGGCTCGGCCACGCTGGACCTGGGCTACATCGAGCGGGGCCTGCAGTCGGGCTTTGACGCAGAGGCCATGGCGCGGTACCTGCAGGCGCTGCTGGCGCGCGTGGTGCTGTGCGCGCAGGACTGCGTACACGCCGCCGGCGTGAGGCCGCAGGAGCTGACCGCCATCTACCTGACCGGTGGCTCATCGGCACTCATGCCTTTTCAGCGTGCGTTGCAGGCTGCGTTTGTGGGTACGCCGCTGGTGGAGGGCGACCTGTTTGGGGGGGTGGCCGCCGGGCTGGTTTACGGGGCTGCTGGCTAGTCTTTTATCTTCGCTTCTGGCCTCGCAGGTTGGCGCTGACGGTGCCCGGCTCCGCGGCTGTCCCCCGGTCCGGGCTACGCCCGGCCCTCCTCCTTTATGCCGCTGCGCCGGGCACCATCACCACCAACCCGCTACACCGTTGGAATGCAACCGTTGGCGCGCCGCATGATCCCGAAGTGATGCCAAGTATCGCAGCGCGCACGGTTACACCACTTTGATTCCCCTGAGCTTGGCGTCTTCCGGCGGGTAGCGCAGGCCCAGCGACTGCAGCCTGTCGCGCACCAGGGTGGCGATCATCAGGTTGCGGTGGGTTTTGGAGTCGGCCGGCACCACGGTCCAGGGTGCCCAGGGCGTGCTGGTGGCGCCCAGCAGGGTTTCGTAGGCGGCCTGGTAGTCGCCCCACTGCTTGCGCGCCTCCAGGTCGCCCAGGTTGAATTTCCAGTGCTTGGTGGGATCGTCCACCCGCTCCTGCAGGCGCTGGCGCTGCTCCTCAAAGCTGATGTGCAGCATGAACTTCATGATGACCGTGCCGGTCTCGCTCAAGAGCCGCTCGAAGTCGTTGATGTGGGCCAGGCGCTGGCTGTGCAGCGCCGGCGTGATCCAGCCATTGACCACGGGCACCAGCACGTCTTCGTAGTGGCTGCGGTTGAAGATCATCATCTCGCCTGCGGCCGGCACCTGCTGGTGGATGCGCCACAGGTAGTCGTGCGCGCGCTCGGTCTCGGTCGGCGCCTTCCAGCCCACGGTGTGCACGCCCAGTGCGCTGGTGCGGCTGAACACGCCGCGGATGGTGCCGTCCTTGCCCGCTGTGTCGGTGCCTTGCAGCACCACCAGCAGCTTGAAGCGGCGGTCGGCATAGAACAGGTCCTGCAGGCTGTCCAGCTCCAGGGCCAGCGCATCCACCGCCACCTTGTCCTGCGCCTTGTTGCCCCGCGAGAACGGCTTGGCGTCAGGCGGGCATTTTTTCAGGGAGAACGGTTTGCCCCGGCCGTCAGTGGGGGGCTGCCAGGCCGCCAGGGATGGGGTGCCGTTGTCTTGTTTGCGCGTAACCATGCCAGCTCCAGTGAATGCGTGTTGCAGGATACCGCTTCAATGCCCGCCACGGATAATCAGCGCTTGCCCGCCAACCGCCCCACCCCGCCGATCCGCGTGCTGTCCGTCATCCCGCCGATGACGCAGCTGAACACGCCCTACCCGTCCACCGCCTACCTGACGGGGTTTCTGCGATCGCGCGGCGTCACCGCCATGCAGGAAGACCTGGCGCTGGCCCTGGTGCTGCGCCTGCTGTCAGCCGACGGCCTGCGCGCCGTGGCCGCGTGCGTGGACGCACTGCCTGCCGGCAAGCACACGCCTGCCGTGCAGGCCTTTGTGGCGCAGCGCGCGCGTTACCTCGCCACCATCGCGCCCACCATGGCCTTTCTGCAGGGGCGCGACGCCACGCTGGCGCACCGCATCGCCGGGCGCAGCTACCTGCCCGAGGGGCCGCGATTTGAATCGCTGGACGTGTATGTGGACGACGAAGGCGGCGACCCGCTGGGCTGGGCCTTTGGCGCACTGGGCATCCAGGACCGCGCCCGCCACCTGGCCACGCTGTACCTGAACGACCTGGCCGACGTGCTGCGCGACGCGGTGGACCCGCGGTTTGAATTTGTGCGTTATGCCGAATCACTGGCAGGCAGCCAGCCCACGTTCGACCCGCTGGCGCAGGCGCTGGCCGCACAACCGAACCTGGTGGACGACACGCTGCAGGCGCTGACACAGGACGCCATTGCGCGGCATGAGCCCACCGTGGTGCTGCTGTCGGTGCCCTTCCCCGGTGCGGTGTATGCGGCCTTTCGCATCGCACAAACCATCAAGGCCCGGCACCCGCAGATCACCACTGTATTGGGCGGCGGCTTTGTGAACACCGAGCTGCGCGAGCTGGCCGAGCCGCGGGTGTTTGACTACTTTGACTATGTGACGCTGGACGCCGGCGAACGCCCGTTGCTCGCGCTGCTGGAGCACCTGCAAGGTCAGCGCGGGCGCCAGCGGCTGGTGCGCACCTTTGTGCGTGAAAGTCCTGTTGATGGGGGTGCGGTCCGCTACATCAACATGGCCGAGCCCGACGTGGCGTTTGCCGACGTGGGCACGCCCACCTGGGACGGCCTGCCGCTGGACAGCTACCTGTCGCTGCTGGACATGCTCAACCCCATGCACCGCCTGTGGAGCGACGGGCGCTGGAACAAGCTGACGGTGGCCCACGGCTGCTACTGGAAGAAATGCAGTTTCTGCGACGTGAGCCTGGACTACATCAGCCGCTACGAAGGTGCGTCGGCCACGGAGCTTGCCAACCGCATCGACACCATCGTGCGCGAAACCGGGCAGACCGGCTTTCATTTTGTGGACGAGGCCGCGCCGCCCAAGGCATTGAAAGCGCTGGCGCAGGAGCTGATCGCGCGCAACACCGGCATCTCGTGGTGGGGCAACATCCGCTTTGAAAAATCATTCAGCCCCGAGCTGTGCCAGCTGCTGGCCGACAGTGGCTGCATCGCGATATCGGGCGGGCTGGAGGTCGCATCCGACCGTCTGCTGACGCTGATGAAAAAAGGTGTGAGCGTGGACCAGGTGGCGCGCGTCACGCGCGCATTCAGCGACGCAGGCATCCTGGTGCATGCGTATTTGATGTACGGCTTTCCCACCCAGACGGTGCAGGACACAGTGGACGCGCTGGAATACGTGCGCCAGCTGTTTGAAAACGGCTGCATCCAGAGCGGCTTTTTCCACCGCTTTGCCTGCACCGTGCATTCACCGGTAGGCAAGAACCCCGAGGACTACGGCGTGACGCTGCAGCCCCTGCCGCCGGGTGCCTTCGCCAAGAACGACATCGGCTTTCATGACCCCACCGGCGTGGACCACGACGCACTGGGCGGCGCGCTGAAAAAGGCCATCTACAACTACATGCACGGCATCGGCCTGGAGCAGGACGTGCGCAGCTGGTTCCCGTTCAAGGTGCCGAAGACGACGGTGGCGAGGAACCGGATTGAGCGGGCGTTGCGTCAGACCTGACGGGTGATTTGCTACATGCGGCCGCCCGTCTGTAGAATTGAAACCATTATGGTTCCAAATTGGTGGTAACAACATGCCCACAACCTTGACGCTCAAAAACATCCCCGATCTGGTCTACCAGCGGCTCAAGGCTTCTGCCGACGCGCACCGGCGCAGCCTGAACAGCGAGGCCATCGTGTGCCTGGAGACCGTGCTGCTGGCCGCCAATGCGACGCCCGCCGACCGGCTGGCGCGCGCCCGCGCGCTGCGCGCCAGTTTGTCTGGCGCGTTCAACGCTCAAGACATTGACCACTTCAAGCGCGAAGGCCGCCCATGATCGTGGTGGACACAAACATCCTGGCGTACCTGTACCTGCCGGGTGACTTCAACGCCCGCGCCGAAACATTGCTGGAACAAGACCCGGACTGGGCCGCACCGCTGCTGTGGCGCAGCGAATTTCGCAACATCCTGGCAGGCTACCTGCGGCGCGGCAACCTGACGTTCGACGCCACCGTAGCCATTCAGCAAGAGGCTGAGGCGCTGATGCAAGGCGCGGAGTTTGAAGTGGACTCGCGCAAGGTGCTGGAGCTGGTGCATACCAGCAGTTGCTCGGCCTACGACTGCGAGTTTGTGGCGCTGGCGCGGCAGCTCAACGTGAAGCTGGTGACGATGGACAAGAAGGTGCTGCAGGCGTTTTCTTCGGACGCCTTGGCATTGCAGGCTGAGTAGCCATCCCTGTACAAGTTACCCCGCCAGCAACCCCCACACCTTCGCCGCCGTCAGCGGCATCTGGATCGTCGGCGCCGCATCCGCCCTGCCCGCACGGGCCAGCGCATCGGCCACCGCATTCACCACGCTGGGTGCGGCGCCGATCGTGCCCAGCTCGCCCACGCCCTTGACGCCCAGCGGGTTGTTCTTGCAGGGGGTGGACTCGTCCATCTCGGTCACGAAATCACAGGCCATCACATCGGCGCGCGGGGCGCAGTAGTCCATCAGGCTGCCGGTCACGGGCTGGCCGGTGTCGGCGTCATACACCATGTGCTCCTGCAGCGCCTGGCCTATGCCCTGCACCGCGCCGCCGTCGAGCTGGCCGCGCACGATCATCGGGTTGACCACGCGGCCCACATCGTTGACGCTGCTGTAGGCCACGATCTGCACCTCGCCGGTGGCGGGGTCGATCTCGACCTCGCTCACATGGCAGCCGTTGGGCCAGGTGGGGCCGCTCACGGTGCTGGTGCTGTCCATGTGGATGCGCCCGCCATCCTGCTTTGCGGCCAGGGCGAACAGGTCAATGCCGATGTCGGTGCCCTTCACGTTGAAGCGGCCAGCCGTGTAGGCGATGTCTTCTGCGGCGGCCTCCAGTTCTTTCGCCGCCAATTGCTTGGCATGGTCGATGGTGCGTTCGGAGCCGATGCGCATGGCCGAGCCGCCGGTGAACAGGGACCGCGAGCCCGCGCTGCCAAAGCCGTCGCCCCGGTCCGTGTCGCCCAGGATCACCTTGACGCGCTCGATGGGCACGCCAAACACATCCACCACCAGCTGCGCCAGCGTGGTGGCAATGCCCTGGCCCATCTGGTTGACGGCGGAGAACACCTCGATCACGCCGTCGGCCTTCACATCGACCGTGACGCGCTCTTCAAACACGTTGCCGCCGGTCCACTCCAGGAATGTGCTGATGCCCAGCCCCCGCAGCTTGCCGCGCGCCTTGCTCTGCGCGGCGCGTGCGTCAAAGCCGCTCCAGTCCGCCAGCGCCAGGCCCTGGTCCATCACCTTCTCAAACTGCCCGGTGTCATAGGTCTGGCCCATGGGGTTCTTGTAGGGCATCTGGTCGGGCCGGATGAAGTTGCGCCGGCGCAGCGCGATACGGTCCATGCCGGTCTGGCGCGCGGCCTCGTCCATCAGTCGCTCGATGATGAAGATCGCCTCGGGCCGGCCCGCGCCGCGGTAGGCGCTGGTGGGCGCGGTGTTGGTCAGCACCGCCTTGAAGTGAAAGTCGATCGTGGGGATGTCGTACACACTGGTCTGCACCCAGGGGCCGATCAGCAGCTGGATGGCCACACCGGTGCCGGTGGCGTAGGCGCCCACGTTGGCCAGCGAGCGCAGGCGCAGCGCCAGTATTTTTCCGTCGGCCGCCAGCGCCATCTCGGCCTGCGTCTGCAGGTCGCGCCCGTGGGCGGTGGTCAAAAATTCTTCGCTGCGGTCGGCGATCCATTTGACGGGGCGGCGCAGCGTGTGGGCACACCAGGCCACGGCCGCGTCTTCGGGATAGATGCCGGTCTTCATGCCAAAGCCGCCGCCCACGTCGCCCACGGTCACGCGCACCTGGTCGCGCGGAAGGCCCAGGATGTCGTTGCACAGCGAATTGCGCACGCCGCTGGGCATCTGGCTGCTCATGCGCAGCGTCAGGCGCCCGTCGTCGGCGATCCAGGCCAGCACCGAACGCGGCTCGATGGTCAGCGCCGCCACGCGCTGGTTGGTGATGTTGAGCTTGACCACGTGCGCGGCGGCGGCAAACGCATCGGCCGTGGCGGCCTCGTTGCCGTGGCGCATTTCCGCGGCGATATTGTCAGGCGCCTCGGGGCACAGGGCGGGTGCGCCGGCCGTGGTGGCGGCCGTCAGCCCCACCACATGCGGCAGCTCTTCGTAGTCCACATACACGGCTTCAGCGGCGTCGCGGGCCTGCTGCATGGTTTGCGCCACCACCATGGCCACGGCCTCGCCCACGTGGCGCACGCGCTCATGCGCCAGCACACGGCGCTGCGGCGTGGCGCCGGGGGCGCCACCGGCACGCTTGAAGTTGGCGCTGCCGGGGATGGGCTTGACGCCCGCGGCGGCCAGCTCGGCACCGGTGTACACGCCCACCACGCCGGGCATGTCTTTGGCTGCGGCGGTGTCCACCGACACAACGCGGGCATGCGGGTACGGGGAGCGCACAAAGCACAGGCGCAGCTGGCCTTCGGGCGCGATATCGTCGGTGTACTGGCCCGTGCCCTTGAGCAGGTCGTCGTCCTCGAGGCGTTTGACGGATTGGCCGCTGCCGAAGCGGGCCGGGATGCTGGCGGAATCAGGGGTCATGGTGGGGCTCTCCAGCCATGGAGTCTCGCCGATTTCGTCAACGCACGCTGGGCCCCAGCCGCTCACTCATCCAGCGCAGCAGGTCTACCCACATCTGTCGGGTTTCGCTGTCCAGCGGGGTGCGCATGGCGTTGGGCAGCTCCACCGTCACCACGGGCACGCCCTTGTGCACGCCGCCGTAATTGCCCAGGGAGCCGGGGAAGATGCCCACCTGGTCCAGGTACAGGCGGCCCAGCTTGCTGGGGGGCACCGACGGGCCGTCAAAGTCGAGCACGCCATAGGGCGCGTGGATGCTCACGATCAGGTCGGGCTTGAAGTCCACCATCTGGGCGTGCACGAACTTCGTCTCGGGCTCGGACATGGCCTTGGGGCCGGGCCAGCGGCGCGGGTCCTTGCGTACGCGCTGGTTCCAGTAGATCGCGGCGTCACGTTCCCAGTTGGGCGTGGGGAAGTTGCGGTTCAGGTCCACGCCGTTGTGGTTCATGCGCCGGGGCGGCTGGTGGAACAGGCCGTCGGGGTTGAGCACCGGAATGAAACGCCAGTGGATCGGCTGCGGCAGCGCCATCAGCGGGTCCTGCGCCAGCGCGATCCAGTGGAAGGCCACCGACGCCGAGGACAGCTCGTCGCCATGGATGGCGCCGATCACCAGCACGCGCAGCCTGGGCGCGTCGGGCTGGATATCGCGCGTGTACAGCGGCATGCCCTTGACCGAGCGCGCACCCGAGTCCCGCAGCGCGGCCTGGGTGCACAGCGGCATGCGCAGGTTGGGCAGGCGGCGTACCAACGCCTGGCATTCGGCGTCTGAGGCCATCACGGGCGCGGGCGCCACCGCGGCGGGCGGCGCGGGCGCCACCACCGCATCGGCAGGTGCCGGGCGGTCCGAGCATGCCGCCAGCGACAGCGCCACAGCGGCAGCAGGAATAAGCAGGAGGTGTCGCATCAGCCCCCATTATTGGGCCTGTGCGTGACCACCCCTGACGCGCCTACACTGCGGCCCATGTTCAGCCAATGCCCCAAATGCGGTCATGCGCCATTGCCCGCCGACCAGGCCCTGCCGGCAGCATGCCCGGGCTGCGGGGTGATCCTGGCCAAGCTGTGCGCACCGGCGGCCAGCCCCCGGCCCGCGTCCATGACACAGCGACCGGACGGTACACCCGCGCCTGTGTGGCTGCACGTGCCCGCGCAGGTGGACCCGCTGCGCTGGTGGCTGCGCGCAGCCCTGCTGGCCGCGTTCACCGTCTGGGGCTGGCGCCTGATCGCCATGGACTACCGCGACGGCAGCCTCATGCAGTCGTTCCTGCACCGGCCGCTGCTGATTTTTCATGAAGCGGGCCATGTGGTCTTCATGCCCCTTGGCGAATGGATGTCCGTCGCAGGTGGCACGCTGGGCCAGCTGATCATGCCGGCCATCATGGCCGGCGCACTGCTGTACCGCAACCGCGACCCGTTCGGCGCGGCAATGGGTTTGTGGCTGCTGGGTGTGTCGGTGCTGGACGTCGCGCCCTATGTGTTTGACGCATGGGAACCGCGCCTGGCCCTGCTGGGCGGTGGCACAGGCGAAACGGGGCCGCACGACTGGATGTACCTGCTGGGCTCCATGGGCCTCGTGAGCAAGGCCCAGCTCCTCGGCGCCCTGACGCACAAGCTGGGCGCGGTGGTCGTGCTGGTGGCGCTGGGCTGGGCCGCCTGGGTGCTCAAGCGCCAGCGTTCGCGGCTGGGCGACGCGCCGTTTGTCGAGGAATGACCCTGCACAACGCGGCGACCGCAGCGCTCAGGCCTCGTCCCTCTCCCCGGCCTCGTACAGCGTCTCGCGGCCCATGCGGTCCATCACCAGCTCGGCCGTCCACGGCAGCATGAGCGAGCCGCAGCGGCTGTCGCGGTAGATGCGCTCCAGCGGCAGGTGCTTCATCATGCTCTGGCCGCCGCAGGTGCGGATGGCAAGGCGCGCGATGTCGTTGGCGCCCTCCATCACGCTGTAGTGCGCGGCGTACAGGCGCATCTTTTCGTCCTTGGTCGGGTTGGGCCTGGCCTCCAGGATCGCGCGGGTGAACAGGCTGCGCATGCTCTCCAGCTGGATGCGCATCTGCGCCACGGCGATCTGCTTGGTCGGGTACATGCGGCGCTTGACAGGCGGCTCGCCGGGCACCTCGCCGCGCAGGTACTGCACCGTGAAGTCATACGCCGCATTGGCCAGGCCCAGGTAGGTGGGCGCCAGCGTGAAGAACATGGCCGGCCAGGTCTGCGCGCCCTTGAAGTAGATGCCGCGCGGCATGAGCTGCTCGTCGTCGCTGACGAATACGTCCTTGAAGTGCAGGTTGCGGCTGACCGTGCCGCGCATGCCCAGCGGGTTCCAGTCGCCGCTGATCGAAAAGCCCGCCGACGTGGCGGGCACGCTGATGTACAGCGTGTCGCGCGCGTCGGGGTGTTCGTCACCCTTGTCTTCGGTGCACAGGATGCCGTAGTAGTTGGCCGCGCCCGACAGGCTGGCAAAGATCTTGCGGCCGTTGATCAGCCAGCCACCCTCCACTTTTCTGGCGGTGGTGCCAAACGGTGCCCGGCCCGCCGCGGCCGCACTGCCCTCGCTGAACGGCTGCGCGTAGATCGCGCCGTCGTTCACGATGCGCCCGAAGTGCAGCTCGCGCCGCTTCAGGTGCTCGGCGCGTTGCGCGTCGGTCATGGCAATGCCGTCAGCCAGCACACCCGTCCACATGGTCGAGCAGATGTGCATGTTCCAGGTCAGCGCGGTGGCACCGCAATGGCGGCCGATCTCGGCGGCCACCATCATGTAGGTGGCGTAGTCCGCCCCCAGGCCGCCATGCGCTTCGGGCACGCACAGCTTGAGCAGGCCCGCGTCGCGCAGGTCGTCGTAGTTGGCAAACGGGAAGCTGGCCGTTTCGTCCCACTGCGCGGCGCGCGGTGCAAACTTCGTGCGGCCAAGCTCGCTGGCCAGCGACAGCAGTGCGCGCTGCTTCGGCGTGAAGGGCATGTCGCCCACGGCGGGGGTGAAGCCCAGGGTGTCGGACAGGGTGCGGGTGTTCATGGGCATGCCTCCTTCAATAGCGTTCTGTGCTGCCGCCCAGTGAATCGAGCACGCCCAGCCACAACGCGGTGCGCTCGTTGTATGAATCAGCCTCTTGAGCGCCAGCGGCACCGGCGTACACGGCGGTCTGGACCATGACGATGCCGCTGGCGGGCTGCACAAACACGGCCTGGCCGTGAATGCCCTGCATCGCAAAGCTGCGCACCTTCAGGGGGAACAGCCAGAACTGGTAGCCGTAGCCAAAAAACGGCGTGGCCGTGCGCGGTGCAAAGGCTGCAGGCTGGCGCGTGGGGTCCGTGGCGTCCAGCAGGTAGTCGCGCGGCACCAGCTGCTGGCTGCCCACATTGCCATCATTCGCGAGCAACTGGCCCAGGCGGGCCCAGTCGCGCAAGCTGGCATTGAAGCCGCCCAGCGCCTCCTCCTGGCCGTCGGCGCCGATACGCCAGAACGCGTCATGCTCGGCGCCCATGGGCTGCCACAGCCACTCAGCCGTCAGTGCCGCCATGCTGCGGCCGGTGGCGGCTGTCAGCACACGGCCCAGCACATCGGTCTCGGCGCTGGCGTAAACAAACTTTTCGCCCGCCGGGCTGTGCCGGTCGGTGATGCCGCGCAGCACGCTCAACGGGCTGGGGTTGCCTGTGGCCGACGCGCGCACCAGGCGGGCAATGTCGTCCTGCCCGTCGTAGCGTTCGGTAAAGCGCAGGCCCGAGCTCATGCGCAGCAGCTGGCGGATGGTGGTGGCGCCATACGGGCTGCCGGCCAGATCCCTGGCGTATTTTTCCGCCGGATCGTCCAGCGAGGCAATGGCGCCGCGCTGCAGGGCCACGCCCACCAGCAGCGACGTGACGCTCTTGGCCATGGAAAAGCTGATGAAACGCGCGTCGTCGCGGCGGCCATAGCGGTAACGCTCGGCCACGATCTGGCCGTTTTTCAGGATCAACAGGCCGGTGATGCGGCGGCGCTCCAGGTACTCGTCCAGCGTGTAACCGATGTTGCGGTAGCGATACTGGATGACAGGCGGCTGCGCTGCCCTGGCCAATGCAAGCGGTGTTGCCGCACGAGGCACGCCGCGCGTCAACACACCGGGCACCTGGTCCAGCGCAGACCACGAGCCCACGCGGTAGGGCATCTCGTACCAGTTGGCGGCGTTGGTGCCCACCGGGTAACCCAGGGACTTGCCCAGCTGCGCCTCGTCGGGCTCAGCCATGCCCGGCGGGGCGAACAAGGCCAGCGCACACAGCAGAAGGGACACGGACAGGCGGTTCATGGCCAAACGTGTCAATGCAATACGCGCGGCAGCGCCAGGAAGTTCAGCACCAGCGCATCAAATTCTTCAGGCGCCTCCAGGTTCTGCAGGTGGCCGATGCCTTTCATCTCGATGAAGGTGCTGCCCGCGATGGCATCGGCCATCTTGCGCATGACGGCGCTGGGCGCATTGCGGTCGTGCTCGCCGGCCACCAGCAGCGTGGGCACGTGGATGTTGCCCAGGCTGGCACGGCGGTCAAAGGTGACGATGCATTCCAGCGCACGGCGGTAGGCGGCCGGGTTGACGCCGCTCATGCAGTGCGTGGCGAGCTTGACGCCCTCGGGCAGCGAGCCCGGGCCGATCATCTGCGGCACCAGCACGGCGGCCAGCTCGGCCATGGTCTGGCCGGCGTCCAGCGGCGCGGTGCGCTGGCTGATGAATTCGCGCTGCCATGTTTCCGAGATTCGACCGTCGGGCGCCCTGCCGAACGAGGGCGAGGTGCCGCACAGGATCAGCCGGCTGACCAGCTCGGGCCGGCGCGCCACCACCTCCTGCGCCACCATGCCGCCCATGCTGTGGCCCAACAGCGTGACGGGGCCTCCCTGCAGGCTCTCGATCAGGGTGATGCAGCTTTGCGCCAGCCCCTTGAAGGTGTACGGCTCGATGGGCGGGCTGCGGCCATAGCCCGGCATGTCCCAGGCCACGGCGCGGTAGCCCTGTGATGCCAGCGATTCCACCTGAGGAGCAAAGGCCAGGTGGCCGCCACCGATGCCATGCAGCATGAGCACCGTATGCCCGTTGCCGAGTGTCGTGAATGTCGGCAGGGCCGTCATGCCACCACCTTGCCTGCATCCACCACGGTCGCACCATCCAGCTGCACGGTGCAGTGGCGCATCGGCAGATCGAAGTGCCCGGCGGTGTGGCGCCCTGCCACCTCGTTGGCGCCGGTGCTGTACAGGAAGTTGCCGGCAAAGGCGCGCAGCTCGGTGCCGTTGAAATCGCGCTTGTCGTACAGCGCCATGCTGTCCCAGCGCGCGGCGTTGTTCAGGCCGTAGCCCACGTGGCTGACGGCATAGGCTTCCCTGTCGCCCCAGGCCGCGATGTAGCTGCGCATCAGCTCGGCGTCCACGCCTGCGCCTTCTATTCTGGTGACGTAGTCGTTTTCAATCGTGAGCGTGATGGGCCGCTCGATGTAGCGCTTGAAGGTCAGGTTCACATCGCCCTCGGCCAGCACCAGCCGGCCGTTGACGCTGCCCGCCGCCGGAAAGCACAGCGCCAGCCCGCCGGGCCAGTGCGTCATGGTGCCCGGGCGCGTGGTGTAGCCCCAGTTGCCGCCCGCCACCGCGCCCGCCAGCGCGATGCGCAGGTCCGTGCCGGCGGCGGAGGTCACGCACATCTGCTTTGCCGCGCGCAGGCGCTTGACGTGGTCCTTGACGCGGGCCTCGGTGGCATCGACGGGCAGCAGGCGGGCCAGCGCCTCGGGGTGCTCGTTGCTGACGTACACCACGCGCGCGCCGCCTTTCAGGATCGCAGGCAATTCGGGCGCATGCATCAGGCCCTCTACCGTGCAGTCCACCACCAGCGTGCTGGCCGCCAGGGCCGATACCACGGGCGCCAGGTTGCGGAGGGCGCCCGATGCGCCGGTGGAGCGCGTGACGGGTTGAGCGCTGTCGAACACCGACGGCAGCACCAGCGTGAACACCTGCGCGCCGATGCGCGCGGCTGCCAGCCGGGCCAGCGCCATGAGCACCGGGCGGCTCTGGCTTTCGCCCAGCACGGCCACGGTGTCGCCGGGCTGCAGCGCGCAGCGGCGCAACACGGCCTCAAACGCATCAATCCACGCGGGTTCGACAATTTCCTGCAGCATGAAAGGGTCTCTGGCAAGGTATGGGTTGCGGTTCATAATACATGAAATTTCATGTAAATTGCGCCGCTGGACGCCCTAGTAAACTTGGCTGCTGTGAACCCGCCCCGTAAAGCCCTGCCCCCCGTGTTCTCCGGCCTGGAGTTCCGCACCGCGCTGGGCATGTTTGCCACGGGCGTGACCATCGTCACCGCACGCACGGCCACGGGTGAGCTGATCGGCCTGACGGCCAATTCATTCAACTCGGTGTCCCTGGACCCGCCGCTGGTGCTGTGGAGCCTGGCGCGCGCCGCCGGCTCCATGCCGGCGTTCAGCACCGGCTCGCACTACGCCATCAACATCCTCTCGGCCGACCAGAAGGCCCTGGCCGAACGCTTTGCGCTCAAGGGTGCGGACCGCTGGGCCGGCGTGGCCTTCAGCGAAGGCGCGGGCGGCTCGCCGCTGCTGGCGGGCGCGGCGGCCACGTTTGAATGCTTCAACCGCAGCCGCTACGAGGAAGGCGACCACGTCATCTTCGTGGGCGAGGTCGAGCGCTGCAGCCACCGCGCGGGCGCCTCGCCGCTGCTGTTTCACGGGGGCCGCTTCTTCACGGAGCATCCGTTGTGAATGTGACCCCCACGCTCGTCACTTCGTGTACTTCGCTGCCCCCCGGGGGGGCCTTCGCGCCTTGGGGCGGCCCGGCGGCGCTCAAGCCATGAGCACACGCTTCGTTGACGGCTACCTGGGCTATCTGCTCGGGCAGGCCAATCACGCGCTGTACAAGGATTTCGATGCCCACGTACGCGCCGCCGGCCTGAGCAGCATTGAATGGCGTGTGCTGGCCACGCTGCACGACAGCGAGCCGCTGACCGTCAGCCAGCTGGCGCACGAGGTGCTCAGCAAGCAACCCACGGTGACCAAGCTGGTGCAGCGCATGGCCGAGCAGGGCTGGGTGGCGCTGCAGGCCTGCCCCACCGACCAGCGGCGCACGCTGGTGGCGGTGACGGCGGCGGGGCGCCGGCTGGTCAAGCCGCTGGTGGAAGCGGCCAAGGCCCATGAGGCACAGGTTCTGCGCGCGCTGGGCGCCACCGAAAAGGCGGCGCTGCGCAAGCTGCTGGGCAAGCTCGCTCAGCCCTATTGAGCCGACAATCCGCCTGCCAGCAGCCCGCGCACACGCCGGGCGCTGCCGGCCGCCAGCGTGAAGCCCAACGCGCCGTGGCCCACATTCAGGATCACATTGGCAGCGCCCCGGGCCGTGCGGATGACGGGCACGGAATCCGGCGTGGCGGGCCGCAGGCCGGCCCAGGGGCGCGTCTCTTCAAAGCTGCACAGGCCGGGGTAGATCTGCTCTACCGCGTGCGCCATGCGTTGCAGCCGGTCGGGCGCAATGGCAAGCCCCGCGCCGGTGATCTCTGCCATGGCGGCAACGCGCAGCGCGCCGTCCAGCGGCGCCAGCACCATCTTGTGCGCGAGGTCCGTCACGTTCACCCGCGGGGGCTGCGCGCCGTGCCGGTACTTCAGGGTCATGCTGTACCCCTTGATCGGGTAGAGCGCCAGGCGCTCGCCCAGCCCCGCGGCCAGCGCGCGTGCCTGCAAGCCGTTGGCGACCACAAACGCGTCGGCCTGCACGGCGCCGTGCGGCGTGCGCACCGCCACGGCCCGCGCGCCGCGCAGCTCAAAGCCCTGGGCGGTGGTGTTGAACAGGCATTGCCCGCCGGCCTTGCGCAGCAGGGCCACCAGCGACTGGCAGTACTGGTAGGGGTCGCCCGCGCATTCGTCCGCCGTCCAGACGCCGCCCACAAAGCCGGGGTGGTCCGCAAGCGCCGGCTCGTGGGCCAGGCATTCACTGCGGCCCAGCACCTGCTGCACCGCGCCGGCACGCGCCTGCAATTGCACTTGTCTTGCCTGCTGGCGCAGCATGGCCGCATCAGCGCACAGCACGAGCTTGCCGTTGCGGCGCAGCGAAAACGCCAGCCCATGGTCTTGCACCCAGCCGTCCAGCGTCTGGCGGCTCAGCGCGCCCAGCGCCAGCAGCGCGCCGGTACCGGCCTGCGCGGCGCTGCGCGTGCACGCCATCAGGAAGCGCGCACCCCAGGCCCACTGGTGCGGGTCCGCCCGCAGGCGAAAGCGCACGGGCGAGGCCGGGTCGGTCAGCAGCTTGGGCAGCGCGCGCAGGGTGGCGGGGTTGGCCAACGGCTCCACATAGGAATAGCTCAGCTGCGCGCCGTTGGCAAAGCTGGTGCCGGTGCCCGGCCCCGCGGCGGCGTCCATCAGCGTCACCTGGTGCCCCGCCAGCGCCAGCTCGAAGGCCGTGGCGCAACCCACCACACCCGCACCCACCACACAGACCTTCATGCTGCAACGGGCTGCGCCGGGGTATGGCACGACAGCTTTTGCAGCACTGCACCCGCCGCGGCAACGTCTGCCAGCCCCACTCCCACCGATTTGAAGACGACGACATCGGACGCCTTGTTGCGCCAGGGACGCTCGCCCCGGTAGAGCTCGCCCAGGTCGGTGATCCGGTCGTCGGCGAGCGCGCAGGCCTGCTTGCCCAGCACGATCTCGCCGGCCTCCACCAGGCTTTGCTCTTTCCATTCCACGATCACCTGGGCCGCCTGGGCCAGCGTCAGGTCGTCCAGTTCGCGTCCGTTGGGCAAGCTGGTGCCGATGGCTGCGACGAACGCGCCCGGCTTGAGCCAGTCGCCCGAGAAAACAGGTGCCTTGGACCGGGTGGCGGTCACCACGATGTCGGCTTCGCGTACGGCCTCTTCCACGCCACACACCGTGGCGGCCATGCCGATGGCACCAGGCAACGCGACACGCGCCCCGTTCCTGAGCGCGGGGTCGGCCACACAGACCTGCTCCAGACGGAACAGGGCACACAGCGCGGCGGCAATCGACCGGCCCTGAACGCCCGCGCCCACCACCGCCAGCTTGCGCGACTGCGCATGCGCGGCCCTGGACGCCACCAGCGCCACCATGGCGGCCGTGCGCAGTCGCGTGAGCTCGCCGCCCGCCAGCACCGCCACGGGTTCATTGCGGGCCAGGTCGTACAGGTTCATCGTGAAGCTGAACTGCCCATTGACCGTCGGGTACGACTTGACGCCTGCCAGGTTGCGGGCCAGCCAGATGCCGCCCATCACGCTCAGCTTCATGGGGCCGCAATCCGCCCGCTTGCGCCCCAGGATCTGCGCGTGCCCGCGGGCCAGGTCGGCAAAAGCAGCGTCCAGCGCATGCTGCGCCGTCGCAAAGTCGAGCGCGGATGCAACCTGGGCGTCGTTGTAGAAAGGAATGTTCATGGTGCAGGAATGAGTCGTTGGCCGGCATGCAGGTCCACTGCCCGGCCACGCAGCTGGGCCAGGCGGCCGTTGACGATGACGGCGTGGATGCCGCTGGGCGGCGCGGTCGGGTTCTGGTAGGTGGCGTTGTCACGAACGGTGGCCGGGTCAAACACGACCAGGTCCGCGCAAAAACCCTCGCTGACCAGGCCGCGCGTGCGCAGGCCAAAGCGGCGCGCGGGCAGGCCCGTCATCTTGTGCACGGCCAGCGGCAGCGGCAGCAGGCCGCGCTCGCGGCTGTAGTGCCCCAGCACCCGGGGGAATGTGCCCCACAGCCGCGGGTGCGGCGCGCTGTCGTGCGGCAGCCCGTCGGAGCCGAACATGGCCAGCGGGTGCGACACCACCCGGTCCACATCGTCTGGCGCCATGCCGAAATAAATGGCGCCACCGGGCATCAGGCGCTGCGCCGCCTGCGCCAGGCTGGTGCCCCATTCGTGGGCGATGTCGGCCAGCGCCCGGCCCGCGAAATGGGGAAAGGGCTGCGACCAGCTGATCAGCACCTGCTGGATGCGCACCGCCTTGTCCACGTCCAGCATCGTGGACGAGGCCTCGTACGGGTAGCAGTCCACGCACACGTCGCGGTGCTGTGCGGCCGCCTCCACCAGCGCCAGCGTGCCCTGTGTGCGCCCGTGGTTGCGCGGGCCCACCACCTTGTGGTGCGACAGCACCAGCCGCGCGCCACAGTCGCGCGAAACGTCCAGCGCTTCCTTCAGGGCCGCGTCCACATGGTCGCCTTCGTCACGGATGTGCATGGCCAGCACCGCGTTGCGCCCTTGGAGCGCGCGGCAGACTTCCTCCAGCTCATGCGCGGTGGCTGCCTGGGCGGGCGGGTAGTAAACGCCGGTGGACAGGCCAAAGGCGCCGGCATCCAGTGCCGCGCTGATGTCCGCGCGCATGGCGCGGATCTCGCCCGCATCGGCCTCGCGCTGCAGGTTGGCCACGCGCGCCACGCGCACCGTGATGTGGCCCACCAGCGGCACCACATTCACCGCGGGCCGCGCGGCGTCCAGCTGCTGCAGGTAATCCCGGAAGGTGGCGTAGCGGTAGCTGCGCGCGCCCAGCAGGTCCAGTGGCGCCGGCACAGCCGGGTGCACCAGCGGCGCCAGGCTGATGCCGCAGTTGCCCGTGACCACCGTGGTGACGCCCTGGGACAGCTTGGGCTGCTGCTTCAAGCCCTGCAGCACATGCAGGTCGTCGTGCGCGTGGGTGTCGATGAAGCCGGGGCAGACGGCCATGCCGGTGGCGTCCACCGTGTCGCCCGGCGCGCTGGCGCCCGGCGCCAGGATGGCCTGGATGACGCCGTCGGCCACGGCCACGTCCGCCTGGAACGCGGGGTTGCCCGAGCCGTCGATGACCTTGCCGCCGCGCAGCACCAGCGGCGTTGCATCACGGAGCATCGCTCAGTCGATCCGTGCGCCGGAGCGCTTGACCACGTCGGCCCAGCGCGGCGCCTCGATCTTCGCCATGGTCATGATCAGGTTGGGCACCGAGGCCATGGTTTCAAACGCAATCTGGTTGTAGCGGTCACGGATGGCCGGCGTGCCCAGCACCTTGTTGATCTCGCTGTTCAGCCGCGTGACGATGTCGCCCGCCATGCCGGCCGGCCCGACGATGCCGCCCCAGGCGGTGGTCTCGTAGCCCTTGACGCCCGCTTCCTGGATGGTGGGCAGCTGCGGGAACAGCGGCGAGCGCCGCGCACCGCTCACCCCCAGCGCCTTGACGCGCCCGGCCTTCATGTGCGGCAGGATGGACGACAGGTTGTCAAACATCAGGTCGATCTGCCCGCCGATCAGGTCCTGGATGGCCATGGGGCTGCCGCGGTAGGGCACGTGGGTGATGAAGGTGCCGGTGAGCGACTTGAACAGCTCGCCCCCCAGGTGCCCCGTGGTGCCGTTGCCGGCCGAGCCCATCGTGAGCTTGCCGGGGCGCGCCCTGGCGTAGTCCACCAGTTCCTTGACGCTCTTGACCGGCAGGTCGTTGCGCACCACGAGTGCGTTTTGCACGGTGCCCAGCAAGGCGACGCCGGTCAGGGAATCAGGGTCGTACGACAGTCTGGAGTACAGCGACTTGTTGATGGCCAGTGTGACCACATTGGCATAGCCCAGCGTGTAGCCGTCTGGCGCGGCGCGCACCAGGTCGTTCATGCCGATGGCGCCGCCCGCGCCGGGCTTGTTGTCTATGACAAACGGCTGGCCCATGGCGGTGGCGAGTTCGTTGGCCAGGATGCGGCAGATCACGTCGGGCGCGCCGCCCGCGGCCGACGGGACCACCAGCCGCACGGGCTTGGTGGGGTAAGCCTGTGCCCGCGACAGGCCCGGCAGCGCCAGGACGGCCGCGGCCGCAGCAGTGCCGCGCAGGACGGCGCGGCGGTTGGGTGAGCGGCTTGCATCGACTGTGTTCATGTTGCGCGTCTCCATCGGGTTGAGGATGGGCAGAATTTATGCAAGACTCCCCCGGCGGGCAAACGAATCGTTCTCATGCTTGCATGAATGGAGCTAATGCAATGACGTCCATCCCAAGCCTGATGGCGCTGCGCTGCTTTGACGCCAGCGCACGGCACCGCAGCTTCACCAGGGCGGCTGATGAGGTACACCTTACCCAAGGCGCGGTGAGCCACCAGATCCTGGGGCTGGAAGAGCAGCTGGGCGTGCAGCTGTTCGTGCGCCGGCGCGCCGGCCTGGTACTGACGGCGCCGGGCCAGGCGTTCTGGAACGAGATATCGGCGGCGCTGCGCCAGATCGAGCGCGCCGCGCAGAACCTGCGCACGCACAAGGGGCTGGGCGGCACGCTGAACCTGTGCGTGGCCTCCAGCTTTGCCACCTACTGGCTCATGCCCCGCCTGGGCGATTTCGTGGCGCGCCACCCCGAAGTCACGCTCAACCTGTCCACCCACATCGGGCCGGTGGACTTTGCCAACGCACCGCACGACGCGGCCATTGAGTACTGCGACGGCCCGGCGGCTGGCATCCAGGCGCACAAGGTCTGGCCGCTGGCGCTGTCACCGTGGTGCGCGCCGGCGCTGCTCAAGGGGCATGGCGGCCGCCGCGCCAGCGCGCCCGTGACGCGCGCGCGGCTGGGCGCGCTGTTGAACGAGCATGCCCTGCTGCGCCACACCACCGTGCCCCAGGCCTGGCCTGAATGGCTCGCCGCAGCGGGCCTGACAGCCGACGTGGCGCCCGCGCACCTGAACGACGGCCCCCAGTACGACCTGCTGTCCATGGCACTGAACGGCGCCATCGCCGGGCTGGGCGTTGCGCTGCTGCCCGGCTACATGGTGCAGGCGGCCGCCCAGTCGGGCCAGATCGTCCCGCTGTCGCCTGTGACCTGGACGTCTGACAAGGCGTACTACCTGCGGTTTCCGGACTGGAAGGCGGCCATGCCGCCGCTGCAGAAGCTTGCGCAGTGGCTTGCGGACCCGGCCGTTACTTCACCCCGCTGACCCCCTGCTCCCGGTAAAATCGCAGCGCCCCCGGATGGAAAGGCACCACGGTGTTGTTGGGCGCGTTGGCCGCGCGCGTGGGGCCGGCGCTGGCGTGGATGGCTTTGGGGTCGGCGGCCTGCAGCACGGTGCGGGTGATCCAGTAGGCGTCTGCTTCGCTCAGGTCCTTGTGGGCCATCACAAAATTCCACGCAGCCACGCTTTTGAGCGCGCCGGTTTGCCCGCGGTAGGTGTTGGGCGCCACGCTGGCCGGGCTCAGGAACGGGAAGCGCTTGAGCATGGCCGCCAGCTCCGCGTCGCTCAGGCCAAACACCACGGCGTCGGCCGCGTCGGCCACCTGCTTGATGGCCGGGATGGGCAGCGCCGCGCCCTGCCACAGCGCGTCAATGCGCCCGGCCTGCAGGTCTGCAGCCAGTGCGGCCGGCGTGCCGGTGACGGTCTGCACCTGCAGGCCCGTGGCCTCGGCCAGGCCCTTGAAGAAGCTTTCGGCCGGGCCGCCCGCCGGGCCCACGCCCACGCGTTTGCCGGCCAGCGCACGCAGGCTGGCCAGGCCGCTGGCGCGCAGCGCAACGATCTGGAACGAGGTCTCGTACATGGGGAACAGCGCGCGCACATTGCTGTGCTTTTTGCCCTGCGTCCAGGCGGCGCTGGCGTTCACCGCCTCGAACGCCGTGCCCAGGAAGGCCATGCCCAGGCGGTTCGGCTCAGCGTCCACCCGGCCCAGGTTTTCAATTGAGCCTTTGGATTCCAGCGCCTGCGCCTTCAGGCCGTTGGCACTGAGGTACGCCGCCAGGCCCTGCGCATAGGGCAAAAACGCGCTGCCGGGCCCGGCGGCATAGATGCCCACTTCGGCCAGGCTGGGCCTGGGCGGGGCGGTGGTGCAGGCGGCCAGCAGCGCAGCGGCGCTGGCGGCAAGGATCAGGCGTCGGTCGGTTCGCATGGGGTTGTCTCCGGTTGGGTTTTCAGTGTGATCGGACTGCGCTGGCGCGTGGTGGATGTTGCGTACAGGTTTCATTCCACGCCGGCATGATCGCGCCGGCCCAGCCGCACGGTAGTCACACCCGGGCGCAGCTGGCGCACCGACGGCATGACCAGCACGCAGTCGTCATACGGCGTGCACACCGGCTCGCCGGCGTCATGCGCAATGGGGGTGCCGGCACGGCGGATGGTTTCGCCGCCGCGATAGTCCTGCACAAATTCAAACTGCATGCTGCGCGCCACCACCCGGTGCGTCACGTGCACCGGCGCGGGCGCGGGCGCGTCGGGCAGCAGCCAGCCAAAGGGCACGTCGCTGCGCGCCAGCACACCGCAGCCGACCAGGAAGCGCATGAGCACATTGCGCGCCGCCGAGACCGACGCGCGGTCCCAGTGCTGGCCGGCCTCCAGCAGCAGCGCGATGCGGTCGCCCGCCGCATCGCCAAAAGCGCCGTAGTCGCGCATGCGCACGCCGTCGGCATGGCCTGCGTCCACGATGGCCTGCCCGCCCGTGCCCAGCGTCTGGGCAAAGGCGATGTTGCGCGGCAGCGTGCCCGTGACCAGCAGCGGTGCGCAGGGTTCGTGCATGGAATGCAGGTCCAGCAAATGCGTGGCGCGGTCCACCAGGGGCCGGATCGCGCGCGCGCGCTGCAGCTCGGCGCTGGCGCCGGGGCCGTCCAGCGCGGCGCTGGACCACACGCGGTTGAAGTCCTCGTCCACATAGCGCGACGCATCGGGCCTGCGCGAGTCAAACCGCGCAAACGCCGCCACGTTGCAGAAAGCCGCGGTGATGCGCCCGCTGCGCGGCACCACGCCGCTGCGCAGGAACGCGTCCAGCGCCAGCGCGCCCGAATATTCGTTGCCGTGCACCAGCGCGGTCAGCAGCACCTCGGGGCCGGGCAGGCCTGATGCACGTTCATGCACCCAGCCCACGCCGGTGGGCGATGAGGCCCAGCCCGTGATGTCGGGCGGGGCGATCTCTATGGGGTGGGGCGCGGCGTGGGTGGCAAGCCCGGCGCTCACGACGCCGCGCCGCTGGCCACGGCTTTGTTGACCACCGCGCGCACGCGCTGGGTTTCGGCCTTGATGAAGCCGGTCAGTGCCTGGGGTGTGCCGCCGTCGTTGGTGATGCCGGCCTTCTGCAGCTTTTGCCAGACGTCCTGCTCGCGCAGGATTTCGTTGAGCTCCTTGTTCAGCCGTGCGGTCATGGGCGCGGGCAGCTTCGCGGGGCCAAACAGGCCGAACCACACGTTCATGTCGTAGCCCTTCAGGCGCGGGTGGTCGCCCAGCGGCGGGATCTGCGGCGCAGCGCGTGACCGCGTGGGCGTGGTCACGCCCAGGGCCGTCATCTTGCCGGACTCGATGTGCGGCATGGCCGACGACAGCACGAACACGCTGAACTCCACGTTGCCGCCCAGCACGTCCTGCACCATCTGCGCGGCGCCCCGGTACGGGATGTGGCGGAAGGTGGTGCCGCCCAGCAGGTTGATCAGCTCGCCCGACACATGCAGCGGCGTGCCCACGCCCGACGAGGCAAAGCTCAGCTTGTTGGGCTCGCGCCTGGCGCGGGCCAGGGCTTCGTCCATGGTCTTGACGCCGGCCTTGGGCCCGGCCACAAACACCATGGGTGTGACGCCGATCAGCCCGATGTGGGCCAGGTCGGTTTCGCCGTTGTACTTGACCGCGGTGTTGAACAGCCGGGCAATCGACACCTCGCTGCCCGAACCCAGCAGCAGTGTGTAGCCGTCGGGCGCGGCGTTGACCACCTTCTGCGCGCCGATGGTGCCGCCCGCGCCGCCAATGTTCTCCACCACCACGGGCGTACCCAGGCGTTTGGACAGCGGCTCGGCAATGGTGCGGGCCACCAGGTCCACACTGCCGCCGGCCGGGTAGCCCACCACCAGCGTGACGGGCTTGGCCGTGGGCCAGGCCTGGGCCAGCGCGGACGACAGGGGCAGCAGGCCGGCAGCCGCGGCCGCACCCAGCAGGGCGACGGTGCGGCGGTTCAACAAGTTCTTCATGACGACTCCTCGGGTGGTGATGGAGCCAGTCTAGAAACCGGTGTTCGCCAGTGCATGCGCAACACGCATACGCCCATGCGAACCCTCACGCCGCCTGGCTGGCCGCCCAGATGCGCTGCACCAGGTCGTTGCGCGCGCTGCGCGGGCGGTACAGGCGGATCTCAAAGCGTATGGCCGTGCCCTTGCGGTCAGCCTCCACCAGCCGGCCGTCACGCAGGTCGTTGCCCACCAACCCGCGCGGCAGCCAGGCCAGGCCCACGCCCTGCAGGGCCTGCTCGTGCAGCGATTCGGCAAAGTCGGATTCGGTCACGGTGTGCAGGTGCAGCTCGCGCGGGTTGCGGCCCAGGCCGTCCTGCAGGATCTGGCTCAGGGCCAGTGCGGGGGCGTAGCCCAGCACGGGCACGGGCTTTTTCGGCGTGCCCGGCAGTGCGTGCAAGGGCTTGCCGTCCGGACGCGGCGCACTCACGGCCACCAGCGCGTCGGTGCCCAGCGTCATGCCCTCAAAGCGCTGCTCGTCCAGCAGCAGCGGCAGCCGCGGGTGCGTGAACGACAGCAGGAAGTCTGCGCCGCCCTGCTCCAGCGCCGTGGCGCCCTCGGCAATCGAGCCGGTGACCAGACGCAGGCGGAACTCACCCGTGCTGCGCTTCACCCGCGCCAGCCAGCCGGGCACCGCCGTGCGCGACAGCGTGCGGCCGGTGGCCAGCGTCACCCAGTTGAGCCCGCCCTGGGCGTGGCGGATGCGCTCACGCGCGTCGTGCAGGCTGGCCACGGCGCGGCTGGCCACGGGCAACAGGGCCTCGCCCGCGGCGGTCAGCGACAGCGGCATGCCGGCGCGGTTGATCAGGTCGGCCCCCACCCACAGCTCCAGCGCGCGGATGCGGCGCGAGAACTGCGGCTGCGTCACATGGCGCTGCTCGGCCGCGCGCGAGAAGCTCCTTTCGCGCGCCAGCGCGATGAAGTCTTCCAGCCACTTGTGGTCCACCTCAGCCCAGCCCTTGCGCATGAAAGCGCAGATGGTCGTTGATGAAGCTGGCGATGAAGTAATAGCCGTGGTCGTAGCCCACATGGCGGCGCAGCGTCAGCGGCTGGCCCACGGCCTGGCAGGCGGCTTCAAACAGGTGCGGGTGCAGTTGGTCGGGCAGGAATTTGTCGGCCAGCCCCTGGTCGATCAGGATGCCGCCGGGGTACGGCGCCTGCGTTTGCGCCGCCATCAACGCCGTGGCGTCGTGGCCCTTCCACGCCTGCGTGCCGGCCCCCAGGTAGCCGGTGAACGCCTTGTGCCCCCAGGGGCACTGCGTGGGCGCGCAGATCGGCGCAAAGGCCGACAGCGTTCTGAACACACCGGGGTGGCGCTGCGCCAGCGTGAGCGCGCCATGCCCGCCCATGGAGTGGCCAAAAATTCCGATGCGCTGGGCGTCGACCGGCAGCTGCGTGGTCACCAGCGGCAGCAGCTCTTTCATGACCCAGCTTTCCATGCGCCAGTGCGTGGCCCAGGGCGCCTGCGTGGCGTCCAGGTAAAAGCCCGCGCCCACGCCAAAGTCCCAGCTGTCGGACTCACCCGGCACGCCCGCGCCGCGCGGGCTGGTGTCGGGCGCGATCAGCGCCAGGCCCAGCTCGGCCGCCAGGCGCTGGGCACCGGCTTTCATCATGAAGGTTTCTTCGGTGCAGGTCAGGCCAGCCAGGAACAGCAGCGCGGGCACTTTCGCTGAGCCCACAGCTTGCGGCGGCAGGTACACCGAGAACTTCATGGGCAGGCCGATTTCACCCGACGCATGCTTGTAAAAGCGCTGCACGCCGCCAAAGCAGGCGTGCTCGCTGAGCAGCTCCATCGCCATCAGAACAGCACCACGCCGCGGATCGACTCGCCGCGCTTCATCAGATCAAATCCCTTGTTGATGTCTTGCAGCGGCATGGTGTGGGTGATCAGGCTGTCGATGTTGATCTTGCCTTCCATGTACCAGTCCACGATCTTGGGCACGTCGGTGCGGCCACGTGCGCCGCCAAAGGCCGAGCCCTCCCATTTGCGGCCAGTGACCAGCTGGAACGGGCGCGTGCTGATCTCGGCGCCCGCCTCGGCCACGCCGATGATGATGCTGCGGCCCCAGCCCTTGTG
>JBEIPU010000177.1:0-7572 GCA_040376925.1 Caenimonas sp.
CCAGGTGGAACTCGCCCTGCTCCAGCGGCACGGTGCGCGCGTTCTTCCAGTCGGTGATGTAGACCTTGTGGTCCTTGAGCATGGTGCGCACGGTGTCGCGCAGCAGCGTGGCGTAGTGGCCCGACAGCGGCGCCACGATCAGCACGGCGGGCTGGCCCTTCAGGCGGGTCAGCGTGGCCGGGTCGTCGGTGAAGCGTTTGAAGCGGCGCAGCTCGCAAAACGGCTTGTCGATCTCCACCCGCTCATGGATGGCGACTTCGGTGCCCTCCACGTCCACGGTGCGGATGCCGAATTCGGGCTTTTCGTAGTCCTTGCCCAGCCGGTACATCAGGTCGTAGCCGGCCGAGACGCGCTGGGCGAACGGGTTCTGGCCAAAGGGCGACAGCGGGTTGCTGTACATCTTGGAGGCGGCCTGCGCAAAATCGGCAAACGGCTCCATGAGGGAACGCTGGGTTTCGTAGATCTGGTAGAGCATCGGGGGCACCGCTTCGCGTTGTATGTTGCAATGCAATATAACAGCAGTTACCGGGGGCTGCGTCGAGTGAAAACACCAACTTTTGCGGTCTATCTGTCACGTTGGTGCAAGCTTTGTGCGGAACTTCCGGCGCCGGCGCTCCGTCCACCCAACTGGTTATAAAGAGAAACGACTTGAAATGCACCGCAGAACCATCCTGGCCGGCGCCGCAGGCGCGGCGGGCCTTTGGGGGGCGACGTTGAGCGCCGCCGCCGCCACCGCCGCTGCCCTGGACGCCTTGCCACTGGCCAAAAGCCCGCGCATGCCGGTGCTGTTCCTGGGCCATGGCAGCCCGATGAACGCCATCGAGGACAACGAATACCGCCGCAGCTGGCAGGCCCTGGGTGCGGAGTTTGGTGCCAGGTACCCGCGCCCCCAGCTCATCCTGTGTATTTCCGCCCACTGGATCACCCGTGGCTGGTGGCTGACCGGCATGCAAAAGCCCAAGACCATCCATGATTTCGGCGGCTTCCCGCAGGCGCTGTTTGACCAGCAATACCCCGCTGCGGGTGCCCCGGCCGCGGCCCAGGCCATCAGCCGCAGCATTGCCGCGCCGCCGGTCGGGCTGGACCACGACGAATGGGGCTACGACCACGGCACCTGGTCGGTGCTCAAGCCCATGTTCCCCAAGGCGGAAATTCCCGTCATCCAGCTCAGCATGGACTACAGCCGTCCGCCGGCCGAGCACTATGCGCTGGGCCAGCAACTCAAGGCGCTGCGCGAGCGCGGCGTGCTGGTGGTGGGCAGCGGCAACATCGTGCACAACCTGCGGCTGACGCGCCGCGGCGCATCGTCGATCCAGGCCTATGACTGGGCGATCGAGTTTGACAAGGTGGTTGCGGGGCAACTGCAGCAGGGCCAGCTGGCGGCGCTGGCGGACTTTCAGTCGCTGGGCACGGTGGCGCAGATGGCGCACCCCACCTGGGACCACTACCTGCCGCTGCTGCATGCCGCGGGCGCGGCCGATGCCAGGGATCCTGTCAGGTTCTTCAACGCCAACTACCAGAGCGCGTCGATTTCCATGCGCTCGGTGGTCTGGGGCTGAGCCTCAGACCAAGGCCCGCAGCACCAGGCTGGCGCCGGTGCACAACAGCACGCCGTACAGCACCTGCATGAACCGCTGGCGGTTAAGCCGCAGCGTGATGTGGTGGCCCAGGTAAAGGCCCAGGGCCATGGCTGGGAGCAGGCACAGCACCAGCAGCAGCAGGCTCAGGTCAAAGAACCGGCCCGCCGCGGCAAACAGCGCCACCCGGATGAACGAGCTGACCGTGAGCACGGCGTTTTGCGTGGCGCGCAACTGCTGCGGATCCTCCAGGCGGCGGGCCAGGTACATCGCGTACACCCAGCCGCCCGCGCCAAACAGCGCGCTGAGCACGCCGCCCGCGCCGCCAAACCACCAGGCCCAGCGCCCATGCAAAGGCGGGGCAGGCGACTTGGGCCGCAGGCCGTTCAGCGCGTACAGCACCACGAACACGCCCAGCAACAGCATCAGCGTCTGGACAGGCACCGCAAACAGCACCCAGGCGCCCAGGGCGCTGCCGATGAGCATGGCAGGCAGAAGCCGCCACAGCTCGGCGCGCTGCACCTGGGGCCCCAGGCGAAAGCCGCTGGCGCTGGCGGCAATAAAGTCGGTCAGGGCCAGCGCCGGCACCACGGTGGACACCGGCAGCACATGCGCCAGCACGGGCGCTGCCACCAGCGTGGTGCCAAAGCCCACCATGCCGAACACCAGGTAGGCGGCTACCAGCGTGGGTTCGGCGACGAGCAGGACGGCGAGATCAGGCGTTTACATCACCTTGGCGATGGACTCGCACACATAGGCGACGTTCTTGCTGTTCAGCGCGGCCACGCACATGCGGCCGGTGTCGGTGCCATAGACGCCGAACTCGGTGCGCAGGCGCACCATCTGGTCCTTGGTCAGGCCCGAGTAGCTGAACATGCCGATCTGGTCGGTGATGAAGCTCATGTCCTGCTTGACGCCGGCGGCCTTCAGGCCGTCCACCAGCTTCTGGCGCATGGCCTTGATGCGCACGCGCATTTCGGCCAGCTCTTCCTCCCACTGGGCGCGCAGCTCGGGTGTGTTCAGCACTGTGGCCACCACCGTGGCACCGTGGATCTGCGGGTTGCTGTAATTGGTGCGGATCACGATCTTGAGCTGGCTCATCACGCGGTCGGCGTCGTCCTTGCTGGCGCACAGCACGCTCAGCGCGCCCACGCGTTCGCCATACAGGCTGAAGCTCTTGGAGAACGACGTGGACACGAAGAACTCCAGCCCGGCCGCGACAAACTTGCCGATCACGGCGCCGTCTTCCTTGATGCCGTGGCCAAAGCCCTGGTAGGCCATGTCCAGGAACGGGGTGAGCTTGCGCGCCTTCACGGTGGCGACGACCTGGTCCCACTGCGCGGCGGTGATGTCATAGCCCGTGGGGTTGTGGCAGCAGGCGTGCAGCACGACGATGGTGCCCTCGGGCGCCGCGTTCAAAGCGGCCAACATGCCGTCAAAGTTGATGCGGCGGGTGGCCGCGTCGTAGTAGGGGTAGGACTCGACCACGAAACCGGCAGCGGTGAAGAGGGCGCGGTGGTTTTCCCAGCTGGGGTCGCTGATCATGACCTTGGCGTTGGGACTGAGCTTCTTGAGGAAGTCGGCGCCGATCTTCAGGCCGCCGGTGCCGCCGATGCCCTGGGCGGTGACCACGCGGCCGCTTTTGACGGGCTCGCTGTCGGCGCCGAACACCAGGCCCTTGACGGCGGCGTCATAGGCGGCCACGCCGTCCATGGGGAGGTAACCGCGCGGCTTCGGTGCATCGACCATTTGCTTTTCGGCGGTCTGGACGCATTTGAGCAGGGGCAGCTTGCCGTTGTCGTCGAAGTACACACCGACGCCCAGGTTGACCTTGTTGGGATTGGTGTCGGCGGCAAACGCTTCGTTCAGGCCCAGGATCGGGTCGCGCGGGGCCATTTCAACGGCGGTAAACAAAGACATGAAATTCCTCTGGAGAGTTGTCAGTAGCGTGATTCCCGGGGCTGATGTAGCCTTGCGGGTTACCCCTGATTTTACCCGGCCCCCAAAAGGCAGTTGCGCCCATCCCCATGCCAGAAATTGCTGAAGTCATTACCGAAAAGCACAACGGGGAGTTCATCAGCTTTCCCGATTCGCCGTTCGAGCTGTTCCTGCCGTACCCGCCCGCCGGGGACCAGCCGGCGGCCATTGAAAAGCTGGTGGAGGGTGTGCGCGACGGCGAGGTGTTCCAGACGCTGCTGGGTGTGACGGGCTCCGGCAAGACCTTCACCATGGCCAACGTGATCGCGCGCCTGGGCCGCCCGGCCATCGTGTTCGCGCCCAACAAGACGCTGGCCGCCCAGCTTTACAGCGAATTCCGCGAGTTCTTCCCCAAGAACGCCGTGGAGTATTTCGTGAGCTACTACGACTACTACCAGCCCGAGGCCTATGTGCCCCAGCGCGACCTGTTCATTGAAAAGGACAGCTCGATCAACGAGCACATCGAGCAGATGCGCCTGAGCTGCACCAAGAGCATCCTGGAGCGGCGCGATGTGGTGATCGTGGCCACGGTGTCGGCCATCTACGGCATCGGCGAGCCCGAGAGCTATCACCGGATGGTCATGACGCTGCGCGCGGGCGACAAAATGAACCAGCGCGACGTGATCGGACAGCTCATCCGCATGCAGTACCAGCGCAACGAGCAGGACTTCAGCCGCGGCAAGTTCCGCGTGCGCGGCGACACCATCGATGTGTTCCCGGCCGAGCACAGCGAGCTGGCCATCCGCATCGAGCTGTTTGACGACGAAATTGAAAGCCTGCAGCTGTTTGACCCGCTCACGGGCCGCATCCGCCAGAAAATCCCGCGCTTCACCATCTACCCGTCCAGCCACTACGTGACGCCGCGCGACAAGGTGCTGACCGCCGTCGAGACCATCAAGCTGGAGCTGGACCAGCGCCTGAAGGAACTGGTGGGCATGGGCAAGCTGGTGGAAGCCCAGCGCCTGGAGCAGCGCACGCGGTTTGACCTGGAAATGTTGAGCGAAGTCGGCCACTGCAAGGGCATTGAGAACTACACCCGCCATTTGTCCGGCGCCGCCCCGGGCGAGCCGCCCAGCACGCTGACCGACTACATGCCCCGTGACGCTGTGATGTTCCTGGACGAAAGCCACCAGATGATCGGCCAGCTGAGCGGCATGTACAACGGCGACCGGGCGCGCAAGACCACGCTGGTGGAATACGGCTTTCGCCTGCCCAGCGCGCTGGACAACCGGCCGCTCAAGCTCGAGGAATTCGAGAAGCGCATGCGCCAGTGCATTTTTGTGTCCGCTACGCCGGCAGACTACGAAAAAACCCATGCGGGGCAGGTGGTCGAGCAGGTGGTTCGCCCCACAGGCCTGGTGGACCCGGAGGTGGAGGTGCGCCCTGCCACCCACCAGGTGGACGACGTGCTGCAGGAAATCCGCATCCGCGTGGAAAAGCACGAGCGCGTGCTGATCACCACGCTGACCAAGCGCATGGCTGAGCAGCTGACTGACTACCTGGGCGACAACGGCGTGAAGGTGCGCTACCTGCACAGCGACGTGGATACGGTAGAGCGGGTGGAGATCCTGCGCGACCTGCGCCTGGGCACCTTTGACGTGCTGGTGGGCATCAACCTGCTGCGCGAGGGCCTGGACATCCCCGAGGTGTCGCTGGTGGCCATCCTGGACGCCGACAAGGAAGGCTTCCTGCGCGCCGAGCGCAGCCTGATCCAGACCATTGGCCGGGCGGCGCGCAACCTGAACGGCCGCGCCATCCTCTATGCCGACCGCATGACCGATTCCATGAAGAAGGCCATTGATGAGACCAACCGCCGGCGGGCCAAACAGGTCATCTACAACGAACAGCACGGCATCACGCCGCGCAGCATCGTCAAGCAGGTGCGCGACCTGATCGACGGCGTGTACAGCGAAAAGGCCGGGCGCGACGCCGAAAAGCTGGAGCTGGAGCGCGCGCGGGTCGAGGACATGTCCGAAAAAGACGTGGCCCGCGAGATCAAGCGGCTGGAAAAACTCATGCTGGAGCACGCCCGCAACCTCGAGTTTGAGAAAGCCGCCCGCGTGCGCGACCAGCTCGCGCTGCTCAAACAGCAGGCTTTTGGCGCGCCGGGAACGGACAACGTGGTGGTGCTGCCAACCGGTAAGGCCGCATGAAGCGATGCGGGGAACTATCCCCGCGACTGGGCAGTCTACTTACCCGAGCGATTCAATGGGTTTTACGGTATACTTGACCCAATCACTCAACAACAAAAATCCAAGAACGATGAATGTCGGCCCCCCGAGGGGCTGACGGGGCCCGGCCAGTGAGCCGGGTAGGGGCGGAGACGGTCCCCGGTGGCTTGCCGCCGGGGTATTGAAAAGCGAAGCCGATCAACAAGGAGCTAGCGATGCGTCTCACAACCAAAGGCCGCTTTGCGGTCACCGCCATGATTGACCTGGCCCTGCGCCAGAACAATGGTCCCGTTACCCTGGCGGCCATCAGCCAGCGCCAGCAGATTTCCCTGTCCTACCTGGAGCAGCTGTTCGGCAAGCTGCGCCGCCACGAACTGGTGGAGTCCACCCGGGGCCCCGGCGGTGGCTACACACTGGGCCGCAAGGCAGCCGACATCACCGTGGCCGACATCATCGTGTCGGTGGACGAACCCATTGACGCCACCCAGTGCGGCGGCAAGGAAAACTGCCTGGGTGAAGCCGGCCGCTGCATGACACACGAGCTGTGGGCGTCGCTGAACCAGCGCATGGTGGAGTTCCTGGACTCCGTATCCCTGCAAAAGCTGGTGGATGAGCAGCTGGCCAAGGGCGTCCAGATCGAGGACAAGCCCGCCGTCAAGCGCGCCATTTCCAGCCAGCCGGTGGTCAAGCCCATCCGCATCAACGCACCCAACTCGGTGTTTGCCCTGGGCAACGCATTCTCCAAATCCTGACCGCCTGCGTTTTCCGCCAGCCAACACAAGAGCCAGCCATGGACATGACCCCGCATTTCCCGATTTACATGGATTACGGCGCCACGACGCCGGTGGACCCGCGCGTCGTTGACGCGATGATTCCCTGGTTGCGTGAGCATTTCGGCAACCCTGCCTCACGCAGCCACGCCTGGGGCTGGGAGGCCGAGGCCGCCGTTGAAAAGGCGCGCACCGACGTGGCCGAACTGATTGGCGCCGACCCGCGCGAGATCGTCTGGACCTCCGGCGCGACCGAATCCAACAACCTGGCGCTCAAGGGTGCTGCCAACTTCTATAAAAGCAAGGGCAAGCACCTCATCACCGTCAAGACCGAACACAAGGCGGTGCTGGACACCATGCGTGAGCTGGAGCGCCAGGGTTTTGAGGTGACTTACCTGGACGTCGAGGAAGACGGTCTGCTGGACTTTGCCAGGCTGCAAGCCGCCATTCGCCCCGACACCATCCTGATCAGCGTAATGTTCGTGAACAACGAGATCGGCGTGATCCAGGACATCCCGGCCATCGGGGCGATGTGCCGCGAAAAGGGCATCATCTTCCACGTGGACGCCGCGCAGGCCACGGGCAAGGTCGAAATCGACCTGAAGACCCTGCCGGTGGACCTGATGAGCCTGGCCTCCCACAAGACCTACGGCCCCAAGGGCATCGGCGCGCTGTATGTGCGCCGCAAGCCCCGTGTGCGCCTGGAAGCGCAGATGCACGGCGGCGGTCACGAGCGCGGCATGCGTTCGGGCACGCTGCCCACGCACCAGATCGTGGGCATGGGCGAGGCCTTCCGCCTGGCCCGGCTTGAAATGGCCCAGGACACCGCGCATGCGCGGGCGCTGCACCAGCGCCTGCTGGATGGGCTGAAAGATGTGGAACAGGTCTTCCTGAACGGCCACGCCACCCAGCGCGTGCCGCACAACCTGAACATGAGCTTCAACTTTGTCGAGGGCGAGTCGCTGATCATGGGCATCAAGGGCCTGGCGGTGTCGTCAGGCTCGGCCTGCACGTCGGCCAGCCTGGAGCCCAGCTACGTGCTGCGCGCACTGGGCCGCAGCGACGAGCTGGCCCACA
>JBEIPU010000176.1:0-7588 GCA_040376925.1 Caenimonas sp.
GATGTTGCCTGCGTTGCCGCCGGCCATGTTGGTGCCCACGCCGGCGCCACCGCTGGCGGTGATGGCCGCACCGGCGATGCCGCCCGCAGCCGCGACCGAGACCGTGCCCGCGTGGCCGCCGATGCCGCTGGTCACGCCCGCGCTGCCGCTGGCGGTGATCGCGCCCAGGGCGGTGATCGCGCCACCCGCGTTGATCGTCACGTTGCCCGCGTTGCGGCCCGGGTTGCCGCCGGTGATGGCCGTGCCGCCGGTGGTGGTGATGGTGCCTGCGCTCAGGTTGCCGGCGGAGTCCAGCGTGACGGTGCCGGAGCTGCCGTTGCTGCCACCTGAGGTGTTGATGTTGCCCGTGCCCAGGCTGGCACCGGCTGCGCTGTTGGTCACCGAGATGCTGCCCGCCGCCCCACCGGCACCGGTGGTAACGCCGTTGCCCGAGCGGGCCGACAGCGCACCCACGGTGATGTTGCCGGCCGTGCTGTTGGCAATCGTGATCGTGCCCGCGGCGCCACCGGTGGCGGGGCCGGTGATGCCGTTGCCGCCGCTGGCCGTGATGGCACCCGTGCCCGTGATGCCGTTGGCGGCATTCAGCGTGATGGTACCGCCCGCGCCGCCGGTGTTGCTGGTGGCGCCGATCGCATTGCTGCCGCTGGCCGTGAGCGTGGCAGCGCCCAGCGCCACCGTGGCACCGGTGATGCTGATGGTGCCGCCGTTGCGCCCCGGGTTGGTGCCCGACGCCGTGCCGCCGCTGGCCGACACATTGCCCGCCAGGCTCACGCTGCCCGTGGCGTTCAGCGTGACGTTGCCTGCGTTGGTATTGGCTGCGCCTGTGGCGCTGATGGTGCCGGCCGCTGTGCTGGTGATGTTGGCCGCATCCAGCCGCACGCCGCCGCTGGCCGACAGCGCCGCATTGACGGCAATGGTGTCGCCCGCCTCAAAGCGCACGCTGTTGCCAGCCGTCATGGCCAGGGCGCTGGCCACGGTGATGTTGCGGTTGGCCTGCAGGTACAGCTCGCTGTAGCCGGTGACGTCTGCCACCTGGATGGTGTAGGTGCCCGGGTCCGGCAGGTCGGCAAAGGCCACGTCCGGCGTGCCGTTGCTGCTGTTGGGCGGCGGTGCCTGCGTGGTGGTGTTGATCAGGATGTCCTGTGGGTCCAGCAGCACCGTGCCGCCCCGGCCCATGGGGGCGGCAACGTCCACGGTGCCGCGCAGGTCCAGCAACTGCTTGCCCGAGACCTCAACCATGCCGCCGTTGCCGCCATCGATGCCGCCGCGCGCGCTGATGCTGCCCAGCTGGCGTGTGTCGCCGTCGGCCCATACCACCACCTTGCCGCCGTCGCCCCGGCCCGAGGCATCGGCCAGAAGCACGGCGCCCGCGCCAATGTGCGTGCGCGCCGCGTTGGGGACGCCAGCGTTCTTGCCTTGCCAGTCGCCGCCCACCAGGATGGTGCCGCCGCCTGTCGGGCCCGACGCATCAATGCGTGCGCTGCCCGCGAGCTCGACCTTGTCGCCCAGCACATGCACGGTGCCGCCCGTGCGCCCGGCCTGGCCAGTGGCGCTGAGGGTGCCGCTCAGGCGTGCGATGCCGCTGGCACCACCGCTCAACACGATCATGCCGTCACGCTCGTGGGCCGAGTCGGCGCGGATCACGCCCGACTGGTTGACGACCGTGGCCATGGCGTCCCCGAGCGAGCTGGCCAGCACCGCCACCTGGCCGCCCCGCGTCGTGATGGTCCCGCTGTTGCTGGCCGCTGCATTGACGGCCGCCGCATCAACCGAAAAGCGCACCAGGCCCGCGCCCGATGTGTCGATCGCCACGCGCTGGCCCGCCACCAGGCCCACGCTGCCCGCGTCGGCTGAAATGCTGCCGCTGTTGCTGACCTGGGGTGCGGCCAGCAGCACATAGCCGCCGCGCGCTGCGGCGAGGGTGCCGGCGTTGCTCACGCCGGCGCTGCTGCTCGCGCCGTTGCCGCCAAACTGGTAGCGCCCGGCCAGGAAGTCGCTGTTGCTCAGCGACAGCGTGGACGCAACGATGCTGCCTGCGTTGACCTGCGCTCCCGGCGCAAACAGGATGCCCGCGGGATTGACCAGGAAGATCTGTCCGTTGGCTGACAGCGAGCCGAAGATCGCCGACGGGTCGCCGCCGGTCACGCGGTTCAGCGCCACCGAGCCCGCGCCCGGCTGGACGAACCGCACGGCTTCGCCAGAGGCAATGCCAAAGCTCTGCCAGTTCAGGATGGCCTTGTCAGTGGTCTGGTTCAGTACCAGCGACTGCGCGGTGGGCTGGGTGGCGGTGACGCCGCCGGCGCCCACCGTCATGCCCGCGGGGAGTGCCAGCACCAGTGACGAGAAAGGGGCCACCAGCAGCGCCAGCAGACGCGACACCCGCCGCCGTGGATCGATGCGGTAGGTGACGCGCAGCTTGCGCGACAGCCAGAACACGATGGTCCGGGCGGCCTGCGGGTCGCGCCTGCGGCGCGCGGATGAGCCCGCTGTCATGGCGTGCCTTGGGGGATGGTTGCCAATGTCAGAACCATTTCTGGGTTGTAAGCCACAAACGCGGCGAGCGGTCGGGCTCTCCGCCAGACGGTAGCGGGGAGCCGACGCGCCACGCCACGGAGGCATTCAGCAGGTAGTCGCCGGCGCGGCCGGCCCGCAGGCCCAGGCCGGCGGAGTCCAGAGTGGTGTGGTTGGGGCCCGCCGGTGCGGCCTGCTGGTTGAAGCTCACCGTACCCACGTCGTAAAACGCGGCCACGCTCACAGGCGCGCCTGCCAGGGTGGCCGCCGGCCAGGGGTAGCGCAGCTCCAGGCCCAGAATGGCGCCGCTGTCGCCCACCGCCTCACCCACCGGGTAGCCACGAACGCCAGACGGTCCCCCCAGCGACATCTTTTCGGCCGAGGCGAGGTTTTTTGACGCAACCTGCCCCTGCAGCGTGGTGTGAAGGCTCAGCCCGCCCGGCCAGAACTGCACGCGCTGGGCTTCGATATTGAGCTTGGCAAACTGCCCCGCCGTGCGCGGGCCGCCCGGCCCCTGGTCAACAGCCAGGCTGGCGTCGTCCAGACGGACCGTACCGGCCGTCAGGCGGGCGGCATAGCTGGTGAAGGCGCCCGCGAGCGCGCCGTCGGTGAAGTTGCCGAGCACACCGGCATAGGCGGTCGTGATGCGGCGGTCGGTGGCCCGCGACACCCGCGTTTCGTCGTGCAGCTGCTTGTGCTCCAGACCGAACGAAAGGTACAGGTTGCGGTTGCGCGCACGCACCAGCGGGTGCAGCACCGCTGCGCCCAGCACGTCGGCATGGCCGGTGGCGCCCAGGGCGGCGAACTGCCGGCCCAGTGCGTAGGTGGTGCGGGTGGCCGAGAGGCTGGCGCGGGTGGAACCGTGCACGGGCAGGCTGTAGCTCAGGCGCAGCAGCCGTGTGGCGCTGACGTCCGCCAGCTGTGCACGCACACTGAGCGCGTCACCGTTGCCGCTGAGGTTGGTGGCGTCCAGCGTGGCAAAGGCGCGGATGTCTCCGGCGGCGCGTGTGCCATGGTTGTCCAGGCCCAGCGAGGTTTCAATGCGCCGGCTGCTTGCGCGCACGTCGATCAGCACGTTGACTGCGCCGGCCTGGGAGCCGGGCTCCACGGTGGCCACGGCATCATGCCCTGCCAGGTCGCGCAGCAGCAGCACGGGTCGGTCCAGCGCGTATTCAGTCACCGGGTCACCGCGCTTGAGGTGCTTGCGCACCAGCTCGTACGCGGCTGCCGCCGGCGCTCGGTCGCCCTGCACGCGCACCGTAACGTCACCCACATAGGCTTCAACCACGGCCAGCACCACCGGGCCGCCCTGCGCGCGCAGCGCCTGTTGCGGCACATACACATCGGTCAGCAGGTAGCCCTGGGCCTGATAGAAGTCCTTGATCTGGCGCGCGGCATCCTGCAGGCCAGCCATGTCGGTGGGCTGGTTGACGCGCGGGGCGAGCAGCGCGGTCAGCGTCTGCGCGGAAAAGAGGCGGTTGCCCTCGATGCGGAACTCCGTCGGGATGATCCGCACCGCAGTGGATGCGCCTGGTGCAGCAGGCGCTGGCGGCAGGTTCGGGCGCGGCCCGCCTGGGCGAGGCAGGTCTGGCAGCAGCCGCTGGGGTTCCTGCAGGGTGCCGGAGTCCGGGCGCGGCTGGGCCTGCGTGCTCGCGCCCAGGGCGGCGATCGCGAGCATGATCAGATATCGAGCAAATGGCCTGGCCCGCCAGTTCATGAAAGTACCCCAACGATGCCTTGTACGAGGCTTGAGCTTATCAGTAACATTTAAATACAAATAGCGAGATAGTTCATATCTTGCATGTATTTGTGTGTTTGGGGTGGGTTCAGCCCCTGCGCGCTCAAGGTCTGCGTGCGAGCGTGATAATCCGCACATGGCCTTGATGATCACCGATGAATGCATCAACTGCGATGTGTGCGAGCCCGAATGCCCCAACGAGGCCATTTACCTGGGCGAGCTCATTTATGAAATCGACCCGGCCCGGTGCACCGAATGCGTGGGGCATTTTGACGAGCCGCAGTGCGTGCAGGTCTGCCCCGTGGCCTGCATTCCGGTCAACCCGCAGCATATGGAAACCCGCGAGACGCTGCTGCAGAAGTACCAGCGCCTGATGGCGCAGGGCGGGGCGACGGCCTAGGATTTTCCGGCCGCTTTTTTCTTCTTTTTCCGTTTGTCTGCGCTGCCCGGTTTGGCCGGTGCCATGGCAGTGAACTGCTCCAGCTTTTGCGGCTTGTCGCGGCTTTTTCGGGGTTTGGCGGCGGGCGCTTGCTGCGGGATATAGGCGGGCGCGGCATTCGCCTCGAGCCGCAAGCGGTCCCGCTCCAGGGCTGCCGCCGCTTTGGCGTCGCGCTCGGCCGCCGACGGGTCTTTGCCGTGTGACCCGGTTTGCAATGTTTCGCTGGTGTCGATCACCTGCCCGCCTGTGCAGGGCGCCTGGCTGTAGGCGCTGCCGCAGCGGTATATGGTTTGCGCTGCAGTGCCCATGCAGGCGGCGCCGAGCACCATGCCGGTGATGGCAAGTTGTTTTGTCCTCTTCATTTTTTCCTCCCTGGTCAAAAATCAGATGCCTTCAGGCCTTGGCGGTTTGGGCCTGGGTGGCTTGCTGGTGTGGACCAGCAGCGTGGCTTTGTCCATCTCGCCCGCCAGCATGGCGGGCCCGGCCTTGAGCGTGCGCTCCACGCATTCCTCAATCGCGGTGCGCTGCTCGGGCGCGGGCTTTTTCAGCACCCAGTTGATCACCTCGGCCTTGACGCCGGGATGGCCAATGCCCAGGCGCAGCCGCCAGTAGTCGCCCGTGCCCAGCTGCGCATGGATGTCGCGCAGGCCGTTGTGGCCTGCATGGCTGCCGCCGAACTTGAGTTTGGCCTGGCCGGGCACTACGTCCAGCTCGTCGTGCACGACCAGAATCTCGTCGGGCTGGATCTTGAAAAAGCGCGCCAGTGCCGCGACCGACTTGCCAGATACGTTCATGAAGGTCTGCGGCTGCAACAGCCACAGCGTCTGGCCGTGGACCGTGGTGCGCGCGACCAGGCCGTGGTAGCCCTTGTCGAAGATGAGCGGTGCCTTCAGGTCACGCGCCAGCGCATCAATCCACCAGAACCCGGCGTTGTGGCGTGTGGCTTCATATTCGGCGCCCGGATTGCCGAGCCCGACAAACAGCTTGATCATGGGTAAATCTTAAGGTCAAAAAAATGGCCCGCTGGTGCGGGCCATTTTGGTTGACGTCCGCAAAAAGCGGAAAGCGGCAGGCAGAACTTACTTCTTGGCAGCCGGTTTGGCCGGGGCCTTGGCATCGCCTTTGGCTGCAGGTGCCTTGGCATCGGCCTTGGCATCGCTGGCCGGGGCGGCGGCTTCAGCAGTGGCTTCTTCGCCGCCGGTGACCACCACGGACACCAGCACGGGGTTGACCTTGCCGCGCGTCACGGCCGTCACGCCCTTGGGCAGCTTGATGTCGTTCAGGTGCAGCGAAACACCCTTTTTCAGGCCCGACAGGTCCACCTCGATGAACTCGGGCAGGTCCGACGGCAGGCAGGAAACGTCGATTTCGGACATGACGTGGTTGACCACGCAGTGCTCGAACTTCACAGCCTGGGATTCTTCGGCCTTCACGTAGTGCAGCGGCACCTTCATGTGCAGCTTGGTCTTGGCGTCCACACGCTGGAAGTCAATGTGCTGCACCAGCTGCTTGTACGGGTGGTAGTGCACGTCGCGCAGCAGAACCTTGGTGGTCTTGCCGGCCAGTTCCATCTCGAGGATGGTCGAGTGGAAGGTTTCCTTCTTGAGGGCGTGCCACAGCGCGTTGTGATCGAGCTCGATCAGTTGCGGCTGGCCTTCGCCACCATAGACGATGCCGGGCGTTTTGCCCGAATTGCGCAGACGGCGGCTCGCACCCGTACCCTGCTTTGCGCGCTCAAAAGCGACGAATTTCATAACGTACTCCATGAGGAGTCCACCGCGACCAGTGTGACTCCGGTTCAACAAAAGGCCCTGTGAAGGGCCCACTCAATGCCTCAGAACAGATTTTCCTGGTCTGAGAACAAACTCATCACCGACTCGCCCTTGGCAATGCGCTGGATCGTCTCGGCGATCAGCGGGGCCACGGAGAGCTGGCGGATTTTCTGGCAACCCGCGGCGGCCTGGCTCAGCGGGATGGTGTTGGTCACCACGACTTCATCGAGCGCCGAGCCCTGGGCAATGCGCTCAATGGCCGGGCCCGAGAAGATCGGGTGGGTGCAATACGCGTAAACCTTCTTGGCGCCGCGCTCCTTGAGCACCTCGGCGGCCTTCACCAGCGTGCCTGCGGTGTCGATCATGTCGTCCATGATCACGCAGTTGCGGCCGTCGATCTCGCCGATCACGTGCATGACTTCGCTCACATTGGCGCGCGGGCGACGCTTGTCGATGATGGCCATGTCGCAGTCAAGCTGCTTGGCCAGTGCCCGTGCGCGCACCACGCCGCCCACGTCCGGGCTGACGACGATCAGGTCTTCGTAGTTCTTGCTGCGCACATCGCCCAGCAAAACGGGCGATGCATAGATGTTGTCCACGGGGATGTCGAAAAAGCCCTGGATCTGGTCGGCGTGCAGGTCCATGGTCAGCACGCGCGCCACGCCCACGGTCTGCAGCAGGTTGGCCACAACCTTGGCCGAGATCGGCACGCGGGCCGAGCGCGGGCGCCGGTCCTGGCGGGCGTAGCCGAAGTAGGGTATGACGGCGCTGATGCGTTCGGCCGACGCGCGCTTGAGCGCGTCCACCATGATCAGCAGCTCCATGAGGTTTTCATTCGTTGGCGCGCAGGTGGACTGCACGACGAAGACATCACGGGCACGAACGTTCTGGTTGATCTCGACGGTAACTTCGCCGTCAGAGAAGCGGCCCACCTGGGCGTTGCCCAGCGTAATGCCCAGGTGCTGGGCGATCTCGGCGGCCATGCCGGGGTTGGCATTGCCGGTGAAAACCACAAAATCGGGAGATGGAGCAGCCTGCATGAGGGTCCCAGCGAGTTTTAACGTTTGTGCCTGTACGTCGAGCGTCGCGGCACGTGGCCGCGCGCCGAACGTATTTGGCAGGGGAGAA
>JBEIPU010000045.1:0-24937 GCA_040376925.1 Caenimonas sp.
GGGGGGGGGGGGGGGGGGGGGGCCGCGGCCCCCCGCCCCCCCCCCCCCCCCCCCCCCCCCCCCCCCCCCCAACCCCAGTCCTGGGCATGCGAGCAGCAGGCGCGCCAACCATGCCTCTGCAAAGCCACGCCTGCGGCGCACCGGCCTGGGGGCGCCTCTGGGACGCCGAGCAGCGCAAGGGTGAGTGTCGGCGCGCTGCAAGCGCGCTTCGTGCTCTGACTCACCGCAGCTGTCCGAGCGCAGCGCGAAGCGCGTAGCGAGTTCTGCGGTGCGACCGAACCCTGAGCAGCGCAGGGGAGTCGCCGCAGGCGACCGTTCCAGTGAAGCCCCAGACCGGTGCGCCGCAGGCGTGGCTTTGCTGTGAGGTCTTGGCCAGAAACTTTGACGACCAGAGATTTTGCATACAAAATAACGCCATGACCGCAGAAATCATCTCCATTCCCCGAACCGCACTGCACGACCAGGTGGCCAACCGCCTGCGCCAGATGCTGGTGGAAGGCAGCATTGCCCCCGGCGCCAAGCTGAACGAACGGGAACTGAGCGAAGTACTCAATGTGTCGCGCACCCCCCTGCGCGAAGCCATCAAGATGCTGGCCGCCGAAGGCCTGGTGGAATTGCTGCCCAACCGCGGCGCCATTGCCGTGGAGCTGACCGAGGCCGATGTGCGCAACACCTTTGAGGTGATGGCCGGGCTGGAGGCGCAGTCAGGCGAACTGGCGGCGCAACGCATCACCGACGCCGAGCTGGATGAGATCCGCGCCATGCACTTTGAAATGATGGCGGCCTGGACGCGGCGCGACCTGTCCAACTACTACCGGCTCAACTCACGCATCCACAGCGCCATCAATGATGCGGCCAAGAACCCGGTGCTGACCGCCACCTACCGCCAGGTCAACGCACGGCTGCAGGCGCTGCGCTTTCGCTCCAACCAGGACGAAGACAAGTGGAAACGCGCCGTGGGCGAGCACGAAAAAATGGTCGCCGCACTGGCCGCGCGCGACCCGGTAGCGATGCGCCGGGTGCTGGTGGACCACCTGAACCACAAGCGCGACGTGGTGATCGAGCAGCTGCGCGCCGCAGCCCCGCAACAAGCCAAGGCCTGAACAACACCATGAACGCCCCCCTGCCCCTGAAAGTCACCGCCCAGGTGGAAGCACGCAGCGCCTACGACAAGGTCGCCTCCGTCAGCAACGAAGTGGCCGGCCGCCTGGCCGCACGGCTGGCAAAGGAAACCGAGGGCGAGGTGCTGTTCTCGCCCGCCGACCGTGGCCGCTATGCAACCGACGCGTCCATCTACCAGGTGATGCCCGTGGGCGTGTTTGTGCCGCGCAATGCTGCGGATGTGAAGACCGCGCTGGACATCTGCCGTGACCTGGGCGTGCCCATCGTGCCGCGCGGCGGCGGCACCAGCCAGTGCGGCCAGACCGTGGGCGCGGGCCTGGTGATCGACCACAGCAAGCATGTGCGCAGCATCGTGAGCTTTGACGCCGACAAGCGCACCGCCACGGTGGAGCCCGGCATGGTCCTGGACCACCTGAACCTGGCGCTGAAAAAGCTCGGCCTGTGGTACCCGGTGGATGTGTCCACCAGCGCACAGGCCACGCTGGGCGGCATGGCGGGCAACAACTCGTGCGGCAGCCGCAGCATTGCCTGGGGCAACATGGTGCACAACGTGCTGGGCGCCGAGGCCTGGACATCCGACGGCGAGCTGCACCACTTCACCCGGTACGAAGACTGCACCGGCCGCGCGCGCGACCTGGGCCGCTGGGTGCGCGACCTGGCCATGAACCTGCGCCCCGAGATCGACCGCCATTGGCCCAAGGTGCTGCGCCGGGTGGCCGGCTACAACCTGGACATCTTCCACAACCAGAACGAAAAGCCGTACACCCGAGACGGTTCGGTCAACCTGGCCCACCTGCTGGTGGGCAGCGAAGGCACGCTGGCGCTGACCAAAACGCTCACGCTGCAGCTGGCCGAGCTGCCCCGCGCCAAGGTGCTGGGCGTGGTGAACTTTCCGACCTTTTACAAGGCCATGGACACGGCCCAGCACATTGCGCGGCTGGGCGACGGCACGCTCACCGCGATCGAGCTGGTGGACCGCACGATGATCGATTTGTCGCTGCGCAACCCGGCGTTCGCGCCCATTGTGCGCACGGCCGTCATTGGCGACCCCGATGCGGTGCTGCTGGTGGAATTCTCCGGCCCCGACAAGGCCGCCCTGCTGCCCCAGCTGGACCGTCTGGTGCAGCTGATGGGCGACCTGGGCCTGCCGGGCTCGGTGGTGCGCATGACCGATGACGTGCCGCAGAAAAACCTGTGGGAAGTGCGCAAGGCCGGCCTGAACATCATGATGAGCCTGAAGGGTGACGGCAAGCCGGTGAGCTTCATTGAAGACTGCGCCGTGCCGCTGGAACACCTGGCCGAGTACACCGACGCGCTGACGCAGGTGTTCCGCAAGCACGGCAGCAAGGGCACCTGGTATGCCCACGCCTCGGTGGGCACGCTGCATGTGCGCCCCATCCTGGACATGCGCCAGGGCGGCCCCGACGGCGGCGCGCGCAAGATGCGTGCGATTGCCGAGGAGGCCGCAGCCCTGGTGCGCAAGTACAAGGGTGCCTACAGCGGCGAGCATGGCGACGGCCTGTGCCGCGGCGAATGGATTGAATGGCAGTTCGGCCCGAAGATCAACGAGGCCTTTGCGCAGATCAAGGACTATTTCGACCCCGACAACCTGCTGAGCCCCCAGCGCATCGTCAACCCGCCGAAGATGGACGACACGCGGCTCATGCGCTTTCCTCCGGCGTACCGCGTGATCCCGCTCACGCCCGCGCTGGACTGGAGCGCCTGGAACGTGCAGAACGACCCGGTCACCGAGCGCACCACCGCCCCCGGCACGGGCGGCGACCCGGCCCAGGGCTTTGCCAAGGCCGTGGAGATGTGCAACAACAACGGCCACTGCAGGAAGTTCGACGCAGGCACCATGTGCCCCAGCTACCGCGTGACGCGCGACGAAAAGCACCTGACACGCGGGCGCGCCAACACGCTGCGCCTGGCATTGAGCGGCCAGCTCGAAGGCATGAACCCGCAGGACGCTTTCACCAGCGACGCTGTGCACGACGCGATGGACCTGTGCGTGGGCTGCAAGGGCTGCAAGCGCGACTGCCCCACCGGCGTGGACATGGCGAAGATGAAGGTGGAGTTCCTTCACCACTACAAGGCAAAGCACGGCCATACGCTCAAGGACAAACTGGTGGCCCACCTGCCGCGCTATGCGGCCTGGGCCAGCCGTTTTGCGCCGCTTTTGAACCTGCGCAACCGCAGCCCGCTGCTGGCGCGGCTGGGCGAACGCATGCTGGGGCTGTCGGCCCGGCGCAGCCTGCCCCAGTGGCAGGGCCGGCACTTTTTCAACACGGCCCACACCGGCGCCACACGCGAGCAGGTGCTGGCGGCCGACAAGCCGGTCGTGCTGTTTGTGGACACCTTCAACGGCTACTTTGAATCAGCCAACGCGCAGGCCGCACTGGCCGTGCTGCAAGCCGCGGGCTACACCGTGCACATTGCCGCCAAGGGCGACGGCCACCTGTGCTGCGGCCGCACCTACCTGGCCACGGGCATGGTGGACCAGGCGCGCGCCAAGGCGCGCGAGCTGGTGGACGCCCTGCTGCCCTTTGCGCAAAAAGGCATTGCCATCGTGGGCCTGGAGCCGTCGTGCCTGCTGACGCTGCGCGACGAGCTGCAGGCCATGGGCCTGGGCGCCGATGCACGCACCATAGCCGACCATGCGCTGCTGCTGGAGGAATTCCTGGCGCATCAGGCGCAAGGCGGCAAGCTGGACGCGCTGAAGGCGCGCCTGAAGCCCGTGGCCCAGCCCATCCTGCTGCACGGCCACTGCCACCAGAAGGCCTTCGGCGCGGTCAACCCCATCCTGGAGGTGATCCGGCTGATCCCTGGCGCCCAACCCGAGCTGATCGAGAGCAGCTGCTGCGGCATGGCCGGCAGCTTCGGCTACGAGGCATCACACCACGATGTGTCGATGCAGATGGCCGAGCTGAGCCTGCTGCCGGCGGTACGCAAGCAGCCTGATGCCATCGTGGTGGCCGACGGCACCAGCTGCCGCCACCAGATCCACGACGGCGCGCAGCGCGAAGCCATCCACGTGGCGGCGCTGCTGGCACGCCAGCTGGCCTGAATCAGCCCAGCTGCTTTGCCAGCGCCGCATACAGCGGTATGCCCACCAGCACATTGAACGGGAACGTCACGCCCAGAGACGCGGCCACCGACAGCGCCGCGTTGGCCTGCGGCACCGCAATGCGCATGGCCGTGGGCGCAGCGATGTAGCTGGCGCTGGCCGCCAGCGTGGCCAGGATGGCAATGCCGCCTGTGCTCAGGCCCAGCCAGGCGCCCAGCAGCGCCCCCGGCACCGCCAGCGCCATGGGTGCCAGCACGCCAAAGGCCAGCAGCCGCAGGCCAAACTGGCGCACCTGGCCGATGCGCTCGCCCGCCACCAGGCCCAGCTCCAGCATGAACAGCGCCAGCACGCCCTTGAACGGGTCCACAAACACGGGGTTCAGCGGTGCGGTGCCCGCCGCACCCATGAACGCACCGATCAGCAGCCCGCCGGTCAGCAGCATCACCGACGGCCCGGCCAGCACGTCCTGCGCCAGCCGCTTCCAGTCGGTCGGGCCCGAGCCCTGGCGGCGCGCCAGGAAGATCGCGGTGAGCAGCGCGGGCGCCTCCATCACCGCCACCCACAGTGCCGCATGACTTTCGTAAGGGATGCCGGCCTGCTTGAGCCAGCTGGTGGCGACCGCAAACGTCACCACGCTGACCGAGCCATAGTGCGCGGCCAGGCTGGCGCTGTCCACACCCGAGAAGCCCAGGCGGCGCAGCACCGGCACGAGCACGAACGGAATCGCCAGGCCCAGCGCCACGCAGGCCGCGATCTGCGGGGCCAGCGCCGCCGCGTCCTGGCGGCTGATCTCCACCCCGCCCTTCAGGCCGATGGCCAGCAGCAGGTAGATGGACAGCGTCTCGTACAGCGCCTGGGGAACCTTGAGCTCACTGCCGGCCAACCGGGCGACCAGGCCCAGGGCAAAGAACAGGACAACGACGTCAGGCACCATGGTTCAGGCCCCCGTGCACGGGACCGGCGAAAGTACAAGTTCAGCCATCGCTCGAATCTACCCGGCTCACACTTCGCGATAAATCAGGTTTTATGATGCAACTGACTGATTTACCCGAAGTGTCAGGCCCTGAACCAGAAGCACCCACATCATGACCCTCCTGACCATCCGCCCCGCCTTGCCCGCCGACGAAGCCGCCTGGACCGCCCTGTGGCGCGGCTACTGCGACTTCTACCAGGCCAGCGTGAGCGACGCCGTCACCCGCCGCACCTGGGCCCGCATCCTGGACCCGGACGCCGCCGTGATGTGCATCGTGGCCGAGCAGCAGGGCCAGGTGGTGGGCTTTGCCAACTGCGTGGTGCATGAAAACACCTGGGAGCTGCAGGCCGTGTGTTACCTGGAGGACCTGTACGTATCCCCGGCGGCGCGCGGCCAGGGGGCGGGCCGCGCGCTGATCGAATGGCTGCGCAACGCCATGCGCGCCGAAGGCTGGGCGCGGCTTTACTGGATGACCCACAAGGACAACGTGATGGCGCGCGACCTGTACGACCAGTTCACCCAGGCGGATGACTTTGTGCGCTACGTGGTGCGCCCGGGCGGTTGACACAGGTCAATTGCATGGCGGCGTGTTGCCCCAGACTGGCCGTACCGTTCACGCTTGAGACAGAAGGCCACGCATGAAACTCCAGTTCCTGGGCGCCACCGACACCGTCACCGGCTCGCGCTACCTGCTGCGCATCAACGACCAGCACCTGCTGGTGGACTGCGGGCTTTTCCAGGGCTACAAGCAGCTGCGCCTGCGCAACTGGGCCAAGCCACCCGTGCGCGCGGCCGATATCGACGCGGTGATCCTCACCCACGCCCACATCGACCACAGCGGCTACCTGCCGCTGCTGGTGCGCCAGGGTTTTCGCGGCAAGGTCTATTGCACGGCGGCCACGGCCGACCTGTGCCGCATCCTGCTGCCCGATTCAGGCCACCTGCAGGAAGAAGAAGCCGCCTACGCCAACCGCCACAGCTTCAGCCGCCATGCCCCGGCGCAGCCGCTGTACACAAAGGAAGACGCCCTGCGCAGCCTCAAGCTGCTCAAACCCGTGGCGCTGGAGCGCGCCTGGTCGCCGGTGCCGGGGCTGCAGGCCCGGCTGTCACGCTCGGGCCACATGGCCGGCTCGTCTTTTGTGCGGCTGGACGACGGCTCACGCAGCCTGCTGTTCTCGGGGGACCTTGGGCGGCCGAATGACCCCGTGCTCAAGCCGCCTGTGCGCATGGACGGCGCCGACTACCTGGTGGTGGAGTCGACCTATGGCGACCGCGAGCACCCTGACGACCAGGGGCTGAAGGCGCTGGCCGACGTGATCAACCGCACGGCCGCGCGCGGCGGCGCCGTGGTGATCCCGGCGTTTGCCGTGGGCCGCGCCCAGAGCCTTCTGCATGCCATCAGCCAGCTCAAGGCCCAGGGCGTCATCCACCACCTGCCGGTCTACCTGGACAGCCCCATGGCCGCTTCGGCGCTGCGCGTGTATGAAAAGCACCCCAGCGAGCTGCACCTGAGCCCGGCTGAATGCGAGGCCATGGCGCAGGCCGCGCAGATCGTGGACACGCCCCAGGCGTCTCAGGCGCTGAGCGCCAGGCGCGGGCCGATGGTCATCATCGCAGCCAGCGGAATGGCCACCGGCGGGCGCGTGGTGCACCACATCAAGGCATTTGCGCCGCACAAGCGCAACACCCTGCTGTTTGCCGGCTTCCAGGCCGGCGGTACGCGCGGCGCCAGCATCACCGGTGGCGCGCCCAGCGTTCGCATCCACGGGCAGGAGGTTCCCATCCGCGCCGAGGTCGCCCGCCTGGACAGCCTGTCAGCCCATGCCGACGCGGGCGAGATCATGCAGTGGCTGCGTGGCTTCACGGCCGCGCCGCGCACCACCTTCGTCACCCACGGCGAGCCCGCCGCAGCTGACGCCCTGCGCCAGCGCATAGGCCGCGAACTGGGCTGGGCCTGCCACATGCCTTTCTACCTGGAGCGCGTAGCGCTGAAGTGACGCGGCGTGCACTGGCCGCAAAGCGGCTCAGGCCGGCTTGACGAACGGCGCCAACACGCGCGCGGCCCGCGTCAGGAACTCGAACTCGCTGTCGTCAGAAACTGTCGGACAGCGGCACCCGCATCAAAAAGACGATGTCGCCCGACTGCTGCTTGTCGATGACGGCGACGTTGTGCAGCACCTGGCCGTCCACCTGGTAAATCCCGGTAAAGCGGTGCGGCACCCGGTCGTTCAGGTTTTGCAGCATGGCGGGTATGTCAAAAGACACGCTAGTGAATGCGCGCCGCCGCGCCGCCCCCGGTTGGCAGCACTGCCAGGATGCGCGTGCCCTCGGCCGCGGACGACATCACGCCCAGCTGGCCGCCGCAGGCCTCGATGCGGTGGCGCATGCCGGCCAGCCCATGACCAGCCTGGCCCAGGCGGGCCACATCGAAGCCCCGGCCGTTGTCGCTCACGCTGACCACCGTGCCCGCGTTGCACTGGCGCACGCTGACCTGGGCCCGGGTGGCGCCGGCGTATTTGCCCATGTTGGTCAGGGCCTCCTGCACCAGGCGGTACACCGCCAGCCGGGTGGGCCCGTCCAGCTCGGCCTCGTGCAGGTCGGTGGTCACGTTCATGCCCGAGCTGGTGGCAAATTCACGCGTGAGGATGACCAGTGAAGCGACCAGCCCCAGGTTGGCCAGCGCCGACGGGCAAAGCCCCTCGACGATGCTGCTCTTGAGCGCAATGCCGCGGCCCAGCAGGTCGCTCAGATGCTGCAGCCGCGCGTCCACCTCGGCGGTTCGCCCGCCCAGGTGCTGGCGCAGGCTGGCCACGTCCAGCCTGGCGCCCGTCAGCAGCGCGCCCAGCTCGTCGTGCAGCTCGCGCGCCAGGTGCGAACGCTCCTCTTCGCGCATTTCCTGCAGGTAGGTAGCCAGCCGCGCCAGGTGCGAGCTGCGTTCGTGCAGTGTGTGGTGTTCCGTGTCCATGGCCAGCCCCTTCATTCAATGCCTGATGCATTGCAACCATGGTGGCGGCGGCGCCCCGGTGTATCTGTACGGCGCCGCACATAGCGCTGTCTGGCGCAGGCAGGCATTGACCCGGGTCAAACCAGCGGGCTACCGGCAGATCTCGCCCACGCGCCCCATCAGGTCCATCCAGATCGCCCAGCCCGCAGCAGCAGCCAGCACCAGCCCGGCCAGGCGCGTGCCCCAGTCCTGGCGCCAGTGGTTGGCGCGCTCATGTACCTTGAGCAGCAGCCAGGGCGCGGCGACGATGGAGATCGCGCTGCCTGCGGCAAACAGCGCCATGGTCAGCGCACCCTGGGCCGCGCCGCCGCTCAGCGCCGCCACGAGAAGGGCAGAGTAAAGCAGGCCGCAGGGCATCAGCGCCCACAGGGCGCCAGTGACCAGCAAGCCGCCAGGCGCACGCGCCAGCGGCTGCACCCGGGCCCACAGCGCGCGGCCGGCGCCGTCCAGCCAGGCGGGCTGGCGCGCCAGTACCAGCAGCATCAGGCCCCAGGCCAGCAGGATCACATGAAACATCGTCCACACCGGGCGCAGCGCGGTGGCCTGGCTGGTCATCCAGGCCAGGCTTTGCATGGCCGTGGCGGCCAGGGCGCCCGCAGCGCTGTAGCCCAGCACGCGCCCCGCCTGCAGGCTCAATGTGGCACTGGCTACCGACCGCGCGGCCACCGAGCGGGCCGCCAGGCCGCCAGCGGGCTGCAGCACGGCCGGGCCGGACGACAGCCGCACCACGCCAGCGCAGGCCGCGCCGCACATGGCGGCGCAATGCACGCCGCCTGCCAGGCCCATGACCAGCCCGGTGAATGCAAGGGCGCCGGACACGGTCAGATGATGCGCGAGAACTTCGCGCGGTTGCGGTCCGCCTGCAGGTAGCGGTCAAACACCATGGCCACCGCCCGCACAAAGAACCAGCCCTGGGCCGTGACCTGCACGCCGGTGCCGTCCAGCGTCACCAGGCCCTGGTCCGCCAGTGCCTTGAGCTGTTCCAGCTCGGCGGCAAAATAGCTCTTGAAGTCAATCAGCCAGGCCAGCTCGATCGGCTCGTACAGCACCTGGCCCTGGCACATCAGCGCCATGATCACGGCGCGCCGGGCCAGGTCATCACGGCTGAGCGCCAGGCCGCGCACCACGGGCAGGCGGCCCTGATCCAGGTGGTCGCAATACTCTTCCATGGTCTTGGCGTTCTGGCTGTAGGTGGCGCCAATGCGGCCAATGGCCGACACGCCCAGGCCGATCAGGTCGCAGTCCGGCTGGGTGCTGTAGCCCTGGAAGTTGCGGTGCAGCCGGCCCTGGCGCTTGGCCACGGCCAGCGCGTCGGTGGGCAGCGCAAAGTGGTCCATGCCCACGTACACATAGCCTGCGGCCAGGAAAGCCGCCAGCGACTGCGACAGCATGGCCACCTTGGCCGCGCCGCCGGGCAGCTCGGCCGGCACGATGCGACGCTGCGGCTTGAAGCGCTCGGGCAGGTGGGCATAGGCATACAGCGCAATGCGGTCGGGCCGCAGCTGCTGCACCTGCGCCAGCGTGCGCGCAAACGATTCGGGCGTCTGGCGCGGCAGGCCGTAGATCAGGTCCACATTGATCGAATCAAAGCCGATCGCGCGGGCCTCTTCCACCAGGTTGAACACCTGGCTGGCGGGCTGGATGCGGTGCACGGCCTTTTGCACGTCGGGGTCAAAGTCCTGCACGCCAAAGCTCAGGCGGTTGAAGCCCAGCTCGGCCAGCAGCGCCAGGCGCTGGGCACTGACAGTGCGCGGGTCCACCTCGATCGAATATTCGCCGCCCGGCGCCATGGCAAAGCTGCGGCGCAGCATGGCCATCAGCTCGCGCAGTTCGTCGTCTGACAAAAAAGTGGGCGTGCCGCCGCCCAGATGCAGCTGCGTCACCGGCTGGCCCAGGCCCAGCTGCGCCACATGCAAATCAATCTCGCGGCTCAGGTAGCGCAGGTAGCCCGCGGCCTTGCTCTTGTGTTTGGTGATGATCTTGTTGCAGGCGCAGTAGTAGCACAGCGACTCGCAAAACGGGATGTGCACATACAGCGACAGCGGCAGCGCCAGCGCCGCCGGGCCGGCGCGCCGCTGGGCCAGCGCCTGGGCATAGTCGGCCGCGCCAAAGGCCTCGACAAACCGGTCGGCGGTGGGGTACGAGGTGTACCGGGGGCCGGCCACATCAAAACGGCGCAGCAGTTCGGGCGAGACAGTTTCCATGAGGATTGACTGTGCCGCGCACGATGGCCGGCACATTTGACGTGGATCAAATCCGCCAGCGAACCGGGCGGGACAATTTGACGCAGATCAGACGGGCCCCGCGCCCCAAGGAAACCCCTGTGCCCAATGCCCCTTTGAAGCTGGTACCCTCCCCCGCCATCCAGGCCGCTGCCCGGCCCGCGGACCTGCACACCATCAAGGTCGCCTGCTCCGGCTGCAACCTGCGCGAGCTGTGCATGCCGGTGGGCCTGAGCCCCGAGGAACTGCAGCGCCTGGACGATGTGGTGGCCACGCGGCGCAAGGTCAAACGCGGCGCGGCGCTGTTTCGCAATGGCGAGGCCTTCCATTCGCTGTTTGCCATCCGCACGGGATTTTTCAAGACCTGCGTCACCTCCGAAGACGGGCGCGACCAGGTCACCGGCTTCCAGATGGCCGGCGAGATCATCGGGCTGGATGGCGTGGCGCACGACCGCCACACCTGTGACGCCGTGGCGCTGGAGGACGCCGAGGTCTGCGTCATGCCGTTTGACCGCGTGGGCGAGCTGTCGCGCCAGATCGACGCGCTGCAGCACCATGTGCACCGCATCATGAGCCGCGAAATCGTGCGCGAGCATGGCGTGATGCTGCTGCTGGGCGGCATGCGGGCCGAAGAGCGCGTGGCCGCCTTCCTGCTGAACCTGGTGCAGCGCCTGCATGCGCGCGGCTTTTCGCGCAGCGAGCTGGTGCTGCGCATGACGCGTGAGGAAATCGGCAGCTACCTGGGCCTGAAGCTGGAGACGGTCAGCCGCACCTTCAGCAAGCTGGCCGAGGACGGCGTGATCGAGGTGCGCAGCCGCCACCTGCGCATCCTGGACGCCGGCGCGCTGCACGCGCTGGTGACACCGCCACCCTGCGCGCAATGACCGCACGGCGCTTGCGTCAGATCAAGGCCGCACGGGCCCGGCACGCCCAGAATGGCCGCACACCCACCCTGCAAGCGAGCTCCCCATGAACACCTATGACTCCAGCATGCTCCAGCACTTTCACCAGCTGTTGGCCCGGCGTGAGGCTGAACTTCGCCTGCTGCTGCGCAGCAGCGGCGACCTGGGCAGCGACGCGCCCGGCGCCGAGCCGCGCGACGTCGTGGACTTCAAGGAACTGGCCACTGAACAGACCCTGGCCACGGTGGACGACGCCAAGGCCAGCCACGCCGTGCACGAGCTGGACGCGCTGGCCGCCGCGCGCCGGCGGCTGCACGACCACAGCTACGGCATGTGCCTGGACTGCGGCGACGCCATCGACCTGCGCCGCCTGGAGGCGCTGCCCGCCACGCCCTACTGCACCGCGTGCCAGGCCGTGCACGAACACGAAGCCCCGCAGTCCCCGCGCCGCTGAGCGGACCGGCTGGCGCCATGACACCCAAAAACATCCTGCTCATCCAGGGCCATCCCGACGCATCGGCCCCGCACCTGTGTCACGCCCTGGCCGCAGCCTACGCCCAGGGCGCCACCACTGCGGGCCACGCGGTGCGCCAGGTCCAGGTGGCCGGTCTGCTGTTCCCCCTGCTGGCCAGCCAGGCCGACTGGGAGTCGGGCGAGCTGCCGCCCGCGCTGCAGCCCGCGCAGGACGACATCCGCTGGGCCAGCCATATCGTGCTGTTTTTCCCGCTGTGGCTGGGCGACATGCCGGCGGTGCTCAAGGGCTTTCTGGAACAGGTCATGCGCCCGGGCTTTGCGTTTGTGCGCAAGCAAGGCAGCGCCGTCTTCACCGAAAAAGGCCTGACCGGCCGGTCCGCCCGCGTGGTGGTCACCATGGGCATGCCGGCGCTGGTGTACCGCTGGTACTTTCGCGCCCACAGCGTGCGCTCGCTGGAGCGCAACGTGCTGGGCTTTGTGGGCATCGGTCCGGTGAGCGAAACGCTGGTGGGCGGGGCTGCAGGCCTGCGCGCACAGGATTCGAGCCGCTGGCTGTCGCGCATGCGGGCGCTGGGCGAGCGCGCGGCGTAAAAAACGCTACAGCTTCAGCCGCAGCGATAGCGTGTCGCCAGAAGGCACAGTCTGCACCTCAAACCCGCAGCGCCGCGCCAGCGCGGCCATGCCCTCGTTTTGCTCCAGGCACTGGCCCGCCAGCGCTTGTGTGCCGCGTGAACGCTGGTAGGCAATGAGTTTGTCCAGCAGCAGCCGGCCCAGGCCCTTGCCCTGCCACGGGCCGGCCACGTGGATGGCGAATTCGGCGCTGAGGTTGTCGGGGTCGCACACGGCGCGCACTTCGCCGGCCATCACCCCTGCTCCGTCCAGTGCGATGAAGGTCATGTCGCGGTCATAGTCGATCTGGCTGTAGCGCGCCAGCTCGGTCAGCGGCACCTCTCGGCGCGACGAGAAAAAGCGCAGGCGCAGGTCCTGCGGTGACGCCGCCGCGTAAAACGCCTTGAGCCGTTCGCCGTCTTCAGGCCGGATGGGCCGCACCTGCAGCGCCTGGCCCTGCACCTGAACCGTCTGCGCCAGCCCCGCCGGGTAGGGCCGTATGGCCAGCCGGCTGGGCTCGCCCGGTGCGCAGCGGCGCACGCGGATGCGCGCGTCCAGCGCCACCACGCCCTGCGCATCGGCCAGCAGCGGGTTGATGTCCAGCTCGGTCAGCTCAGGCAAATCACACGCCATTTGCGATACGCGCAGCAGCGTGCCTGCCACTGCCGCCAGGTCGGCCGCGGGCTTGCCGCGAAAGCCCGCCAGCAGGCGCGCGACCTGGGTCCTGTCAATCAGCGCATGCGCCAGGTGGTCGTTCAGCGGCGGCAGCGCGATGGCGCGATCACGGCGCAGCTCCACCGCCGTGCCGCCTTCGCCAAACAGCACCACCGGGCCAAACACCGGGTCGCTCGCAATGCCCACGATCAGCTCGTGCGCGCCGGGCCGCTGCGCCATGGCCTGCACGGTGAAGGCTTCGATCACGGCGTCAGGCCGCCCGGTGGCCAGGCGCTGCACCATGCGGTTGGCCGCGGTGCGTACTTCGTCTGCGCTGGCCAGGCCCAGCACCACGCCGCCCACGTCGGACTTGTGCAGGATCTGCGCAGACACCACCTTCAGCGCCACCGGGTAGCCGATGTCCTGCGCGGCCTGCACGGCGGCGTCCACGCCCTGGACCTTGAGTGTGCGAACCACCGGCACGCCGTAGGCCTCCAGCAGCGCCTTGGCCTGGGCTTCGTCCAGCCATTCGCGCCCGTCCCGCAGGGCGGCGGCCACCAGCGCGCGTGCGGCTGCAAGGTCGGGGGTGAAGTGCTGCAAGCTGGCGTCGGGCAGCTGGCGCAGCGCGGCCTGGTTGTGCGCCCAGGTGGTCAGCTGCAGCCAGCCGGCCACCGCGCGCTCGGGCGTGTCGTAGCCCGCCACGCCGGCCTGGGCGCAGGCTTCGCGCGCGGCGTGCACCACCGCGCCACCCAGCCAGCAGGTCAGTACCGGCTTGGCGGCCGCCTGCATCTGCGCCAGGCAGGCCTGCGCGATGGCGCCAGCCGGCACGATGGCGGTGGGCGCGTGCATGAACAGCACGCCGTCGACCTCGGGCGCGGCCAGCAGCACGCGCAGCGCATCCACATACCTCTGAGCCGGCGCGTCACCAATGATGTCCACCGGGTTCGCGCGCGGCCAGGTGGCGGGCAGGCAGGCGTCCAGCGCGGCCAGTGTTTGCGGGCCCAGCACGGCCAGCGTGCCGCCGCCCGATGCCAGCGCGTCGGCCGCCAGCACGCCCGCACCACCGCCGTTGGTCAGCAGGGCCAGGCGCGGACCCAGCGGCGCGCGGGCGCGCGCCAGGGTTTCGGCGGCGTCAAACAGCGCGTCCAGCGTGCCCACCCGCAGCATGCCGGCGCGGTGCACGGCGGCGTCAAACACGCTGTCGGAGCCTGCCAGCGCGCCGGTGTGCGAGGCCGCCGCACGCGCGCCTTCGGGCGCCCGTCCGGCCTTGACCACGATCACCGGCTTGTTGCGCGCCGCCGCGCGCGCGGCCGACATGAATTTGCGCGCATGCTTGACGGACTCCATGTACAGCAGGATCGCGCGCGTGTTCGGGTCACTGCCCAGCCAGTCCAGCACGTCGCCAAAGTCCACATCGGCGCTGTCGCCCATGGAGATGAAGTGTGAAAAGCCCAACGCGCGGCTGTTGGCCCAGTCGAGCATGGCGGTGGCCAGCGCCCCAGACTGCGTGGCAAAGGCCAGCCTGCCGGGCTGCGCGTTGCCGGGCGCAAAGCTGGCGTTCAGGCCCAGGCCCGGCACCAGCAGGCCCAGGCAATTGGGACCGAGGATGCGCAGCAGCCAGGGCCGGGCCGCGTCCAGCATGGCCTGCTCCAGCGTGCCCCCGTCAGCGGCCGTGCCCGCCGGCTGCCTGAGCCCGGCCGTCACCACGATGGCCGCGCGCGTGCCCTTGGCACCCAGCTGCGCAACCAGCCCCGGCACCGATGAAGGGGGCGTACAGATCACGGCCAGCGCGGGCACCTGCGGCAGCGACGCCACATCGGGCCACGCGCGCACGCCGCCCACCGAGTCCTGGCGCTGGTTCACGGGCCACAGCGTGCCCTGGAAGCCGCCTTGCACGAGGTTGCGCCAGATCACCTGGCCCACGCTGCCTTCGCGGTCGGATGCACCGATCACCGCGACGGATGCGGGCTGGAAGAGGGATTCAAGGTTGCGAACGCTCATGGGTGTGCCTTTGTGAGGGCCCTTTGTACACGAGTCGCATGGCGCGGGTGCAGCAGATTTCCCTGCGCGCTTGCGCCATGTCAAATGGGCCGGGGCGCAATTGCCTAAAGTGGGGCGGCTCCCCCTGACCTGACCTCATGACCACTGACGTGCATCCCCCGCCAACGCCAGGCGGCGAACCCATCCTGCGGCTGCGCGCGCTGGGCAAGACCTACGGCAGCGGCGACACCGCCGTACACGCGCTGCGCGACGTGGACCTGGACGTGCGCGCGGGCGAGTTCATCGTGCTGCTGGGCGCCTCAGGCAGCGGCAAATCCACGCTGCTGAACATCCTGGGCGGGCTGGACCGCCCCAGCCACGGCCAGGCGTCCTTCATGGGCCACCGGCTGGATGACGCCAGCGACGACGATCTGACGCGCTACCGGCGCGAGCATGTGGGCTTTGTGTTCCAGTTCTACAACCTCATTCCCAGCCTGACCGTGCGCGAGAACGTCACGCTGGTCACCGACATCGCCAGCGACCCCATGCCGGCCGACGAGGCGCTGGCCCTGGTGGCCCTGACGCCGCGGCGCGACCATTTTCCGTCGCAGCTGTCCGGTGGCGAGCAGCAGCGCGTGGCCATTGCGCGGGCCATCGTCAAGCGCCCCCAGCTGCTGCTGTGCGACGAGCCCACCGGCGCGCTGGACTACGCCACCGGCAAGCTGGTGCTGGAGGTCATCGCCCGCATCAACCGCGAGCTGGGCACCACCGCCGTGGTCATCACGCACAACGCCGCCATCGCCGGCATGGCCGACCGCGTGATCCGCCTGTCCGACGGCCGGGTGGCCAGCATTGACGTGCCGGCGCGCCGCCTGACGCCGGCCGAGCTGTCATGGTGAGCCCATGAAGGCGCTGGACCGCAAGGTGCTGCGCGACCTGCGCCTGCTGTGGAGCCAGGGGCTGACCATCGCGCTGGTGGTGGCCAGCGGCATTGGCGGCTTCATCACCACGCTGAGCGCGGTGGATTCGCTGGCGCTGGCGCGCGAGCGGTTTTACACACAGGGCCGGTTTGCCGATGTGTTTGCCAGCGTCAAGCGCGCGCCCGATGCACTGGCCCAGACACTGCTGGCACAGCCCGGCGTGGCCGATGTGCAGACCACGGTGGAGCACATCGTGCGCATCAGCGTGACCGGCCAGACCGACCCCATCCTGGGCCAGCTGATCGGTGTGGACCCGCGCCACCCCGCGCGCATGAACCTGGTCACGCTGGCGTCCGGACAGCCGCTGCCCGGTGCCGCGCAGGGCCAGGCGGCCACCGGCCAGGGCCCGCTGCAGGCGCTGGTGTCCGCCGGGTTCGCCAGAACCCGGGGCCTGAAGCCCGGCGACACCGTCAGCGCGCTGATCAACGGGCGCCAGCGCACGCTGCGCATCAGCGGCATTGCGCTGTCGCCCGAATACATTTTTGCCGGGCTGGGCGGCGTGCCCGACCAGCGCAGTTTTGGTGTGTTCTGGGTGGACCACGATGCGCTGGCCGCGGCCTGGGACATGCAGGGCACGTTCAACCGCGTGGCCGTGCGGCTGGCGCCCGGCGCCTCGCAGCCCGACGTGATGGCGCGCATCACCACCGTGCTGGCGCCCTTTGGCGCGGGCCAGGCGCAGGGCCGCGAGGACCACCCCTCTCACGCCATGCTGGACGCCGAGATCAAGGAGCAGCAGGTACTGGGCACGGTGCTGCCCACGATCTTCCTGGGCGTCGCGGCCTTCTTGCTGCACGTGGTGGTGTCGCGCCTGGTGGCCACCCAGCGCGAGCAGATCGCCGCGCTCAAGGCGCTGGGCTACGCCAACCGCAGCATTGCCGCGCATTACCTCAAGCTGGTGCTGGTGATCGTGCTGGGCGGCCTGGTGCTGGGCATTGCGGTGGGCGACCGGCTGGGCACCGCGTTTTTGGGCTTGTATGCGGACTTTTTCTACTTTCCGGTGTTCGAGCACCGCATCGCGCCCTGGCTGCTGGGGGTCAGCGCGGGCCTGACGCTGCTGATCGCCGTGGCGGGCACGCTGGGCGCCATCGCCGCCACGGTGCGCCTGGCACCGGCCGAGGCCATGCGCGCTCCCGCGCCCGGGCATTTTGGGCGCACGCTGCTGGAGCGCCTGGGCGCCACGCGCACGCCGCCTGCACTGCAGATGATCCTGCGCAACATGGAGCGCCGGCCCTGGCGCACCGGGCTGTCGGTGGCGGGCGTGGCAGCGGCCGTGGCGATTGTGATCACGGGCAATTTCATCCGCGACGCGATTGACCACATCGTGGACACGCAGTTCACGCTGGCCATGCGCAGCGACGTCATCCTGTCCCTGGCCGAGCCCGCCAGCCACGCAGTGCGCCACGATATCGCGCGCCTGCCCGGCGTGCTGGTGGTGGAGGCCGGGCGCGATGTGCCGGTGCGCTTTGTCAATGGCACGCTCAGCGAGCGCGCCAGCATCCAGGGCCAGGACGAAACGGCGCAGCTGCAGCGCATCATCGACATCAACGGGCACGCCGTACGCCTGCCCGAAGACGGCCTGGTCATGACCGACCGCCTGGCGCGCAAGCTGGGCCTGCGCGTGGGCGACACCGTGCGCGCCGAAGTACTGGAAGGCCGGCGCGACACACTGCAGCTGACCCTGGCGGGCACGGCCGAAGAAATGATGGGCCTGAACGCCTACATGGCGCGCGGCGCGCTCAACCGCCTGCTGCACGAAGGCGACCTGGCCTCGCGCTACCCGGTGGCGCTGGAACGCGGCAGCGAAGCGGCCTTTTTGCTGGCCAGCCAGGGCCTGCCGCGGGTGGCCGCCACTTTCAGCAAGGCCAGCCTGCTGCGCAACATGCAGGAGATCAGCGCGCGCAACATCCGCATCATGAGCACCGTGATGACGATCTTTGCCAGCGTCATCGCCGTGGGGGTGGTCTACAACAACGCGCGCATTGCGCTGGCCGAACGCACCTGGGAGCTGGCGAGCCTGCGCGTGCTGGGCTTTACACGGGCCGAGGTGTCCCTGCTGCTGCTGGGTGAGCTGGCCATCTGCATTGCGCTGGCGCTGCCGATGGGCATGGTGGGCGGCTATGCGCTGGTGCATCTGATTGCGCAGCTGCTGCAGTCCGACCAGTTCCAGTTTCCGGTGGTGATCCAGGCGCGCACCTACGCCTGGGCCGGCATCTGCGTGGTGGTCGCGGGCGTGGCCAGCGCGCTGGTGGTGCGCCGGCGCATCGACCGGCTGGACATGGTCGCCGCCCTGAAAACAAGGGAATAACGAATGCCAAAACTGACCAGGAAACACGCGGCCCTGGCCGCCGCCGCAACCGTCACCGTGGCCGTGCTGGCCTGGGCCTTTGCACCCAAACCCGTGCAGGTGGAAACCGCGCCGGTCACCCAGGGCCGCTATGAGCAAAGCATTGACGAAGACGGCCGAACCCGCGTGAAGGACCGCTACACGGTGTCGGCGCCGGTCACGGCGCGGCTGGCGCGCATCACCCTGCACGAGGGCGACGCTGTCAACGCGGGCGACACGGTGGCCATGCTGACACCGGTGATGCCGGCCATGGTGGACGAGCGCAGCACGCGCGAGGCCACCGCCCGGCTCAAGGGGGCGGGCGCCGGCGTGGAGCGCGCCGCGGCCCGGCTGGCGCGCGCGCGCATCGCGCTGGAAGAAGCCCGCCTGGAACAGCAGCGCACCGCGCAGCTGGCCGCGCAGGGCTTTGTGTCGCCCGCCGCGCTGGACACCGCGCGCCTGGCCGTGGCGGGCGCGCAGCGCGAGCTGGAGGTGGCCGGCGCCGAACGCGAGGTTGCCGTGCAGGAGCAGGCCCTGGCGGCTGCCGTGCTGCAGCCCGCCGGCTCCGGTGGCCGCGCGGGCGCGCCGCTGGCGGTGAAGTCGCCCGTGAGCGGCGTGGTGCTGCGCGTGGCCCAGCCCAGCGAGGCCACCATTGCTGCCGGTGCCGCCTTGCTGGACGTGGGCGACCCTGCGCGCATGGAGGTGGTGGCGCAGCTGCTGACCACTGACGCCGTGCAGGCCACCCCCGGCGCAGCGGTGGTGATCGAGCGCTGGGGCGGCCCGCCGGTGGCCGGCCGTGTGCTGCGCGTGGAGCCTGCGGCGTTCACCAAGGTGTCCGCCCTGGGTGTGGAGGAGCAGCGTGTCAATGTGCTGGTGGACATCACCACGCCGCCCGCGGCCTGGCGCGCCATGGGCGATGGCTTTCGCGTGGGCGTGCGCATCATCACGCGCAGCGTGGAGCAGGCCGTGATGGTGCCCGTGGGGGCGGTGTTTCCGCACGGCGGCGGCATGGCTGTGTTCCTGCTTGACGCCCGCCGCGCGCGGCTGCAGCCGGTGGAGCTGGCAGGGCGCAACGGCCAGCAGGCCTGGGTGCGCAACGGGCTCACGCCGGGCCAGCAGGTCATCATCTACCCGCCGCCTGCCGTGGCTGACGGCAGGCAGGTGCGCGTGCGTACACCCTGAAGGAAGTACCGGCCATGCCCGCCATCCTGACCGTCACCCTGAACCCCGCGGTGGACGTGTTCACCACCACCGGACGCGTCCTGCCCGCGCACAAGCTGCGCTGCACGCCCGCGCAGATGCACCCCGGTGGCGGCGGCATCAACGTGGCGCGGGTGCTGTACCGCCTGGGCGCGGATGTGCTGGCGCTGTGCGCCACCGGCGGCGTCACCGGGCAGGTGCTGTGCGACATGCTGGCGCAGGAGCAGGTGCCCCACCACGCACTGGCAGTGGCCGGATCCACGCGCGAAAGCTTCACCGCGCACGAGACATACACCGGGCTGGACTATCGGTTTGTGCTGCCGGGGCCCCAACTGGCTCGCGCTGAATGGCAGGCCTGCCTGGACTGGATTGCCGCCCTGCCCACGCCGGTGCGCTGGCTGGTGGCCAGCGGCAGCCTGCCGCCCGGCGTGCCCGATGACTTTTACGCGCGGCTGGCGCGGCTGGCGAATGCGCGCGGCATGCGCGTGGTGCTGGACAGTTCGGGGCCGGCGCTGGCCGCTGCGCTGGCCGAGGGTGTGTTCCTGGTCAAGCCCAGCCTGCGCGAACTGCGCGAGCTGACCGGGCAGACCCTGGCCACCGAAGCGCAATGGCTGGGCGCGGCGCGCGGCCTGATCGCAGCGGGCCAGGCCCGGCTGGTAGCCCTGTCGCTGGGCGACCAGGGCGCGCTGCTGGTCAGTGCCACCGAGGCCCTGCGCGCACCCGCGCTGGCCGTGACGGTGGCCAGCACCATCGGCGCGGGCGACAGCTTTGTGGCCGGCATGGTCTGGGCACTGGACCGCCAGGCCGGGCTGGGCGAGGCGCTGCGTCAGGCCATGGCCGCCAGCGCAGCTGCGCTGCTGGCCAGCGGCACGGCGCTGAGCCAGCGCGCGGACGTGATACGGCTGGCCCCGCTGGTGCTTGTGCGGCCAGCCACATGAACCGGCCTCAGGCACAAGCAGCAGATACGGCCCCGCCACCGTTGTACAAGCCATGAAACCTCACGCCCCCAACACGAGCACCCTGCGCCTGCGCCGCATGGGCATCGACACCTACCAGGAGCCGGTGCTGTACCTGCACCGCGACAGCCATGTGTGCCACTCCGAAGGCTTCGAGGCGCAGTCGCGCGTGCAGCTGCGCCTGAACGGCGCCACCATCATCGCCACGCTCAATGTGGTCACTACCGACATCCTGGCGCCTGACGAAGCCGGCCTGTCCGAAGCCGCCTGGCGGCTGCTCAAGGCGCAGCCGGGCGCGCAGGTGTCGCTGCACCACCCGGTGCCGCTGGAATCCATGAGCCATGTGCGCGCCAAGGTCTATGGCCGCCGCCTGGGGCAGGACGCGATCGACGCGGTGATTGCAGACGTGGCCGCGGGCCGCTATTCCGACCTGCAACTGGCGACCTTCGTCACCGCGTGCGCCGGTGACCACCTGAACCTGGACGAGACCATTGCGCTCACGCGCGCCATGGTCCGCGTGGGCGAGCGCATGGCCTGGGGCAGCGGTCCGGTGATGGACAAGCACTGCGTCGGGGGCCTGCCGGGCAACCGCACCACGATGATTATCGTGCCCATCATCGCGGCCTGCGGCCTGCGCATGCCCAAGACATCGTCGCGCGCCATCACCTCGCCCGCGGGCACGGCCGACGCCATGGAGACGCTGGCACCGGTGGACCTGGACGTGGCGCAGATACGCCGCGTGGTGGACGCCACGGGCGGCTGCATCGTGTGGGGCGGCGCGGTACGCCTGAGCCCGGCCGACGACATACTGATCCGGGTGGAGCGGCCGCTGGACCTGGACAGCCAGGGCCAGCTGGTGGCGTCGGTGCTGTCCAAGAAGGCCGCAGCCGGCGCCACCCATGTGCTGATCGACATGCCCGTGGGCTTGACGGCCAAGGTGCGCAGCCCGCAGGCGGCAGCCCAGCTGGGCCACCTGCTCCAACAGGTGGGCCAGGCACTGGACCTGCAGGTGCGCGTGGTGCAGACCGACGGCGTGGCACCGGTGGGCCGCGGCATCGGGCCGGCGCTGGAGGCGCGTGACGTGCTGGCCGTGCTGCAGCGCGAGCCCGGTGCCCCGGCCGACCTGGCGTTGCGCGCGCTGCAGCTGGCCGGACAGCTGCTGGAACAGGGCGGCGCTTCGGCCGCGGGCACGGGCCTGGGCCTGGCCCGCGCCGTGCTGGAAGACGGCCGCGCCTGGCAGAAATTCCAGGCCATCTGCGAAGCGCAAGGCGGACTGCGCACGCCGCCGGTGGCGGCCCACCGCCAGAGCGTGCTGGCAAGCCACGGCGGCACGGTGATCGCCATCGACAACCGCCGCCTGGCCCGCATTGCCAAGCTGGCCGGCGCACCGTCGGCCGCGTGCGCGGGCATCGACATGCATGTGCAGCTGGGCGCAGTGGTCGGGCGCGGCCAGCCGCTGTTCACCCTGCACGCCGCCACGCCGGGGGAACTGGCCTATGCACTGGAATACGCCACCACCCAGGCCGAGGCCGTGCATGTGATGGAGGAAGCCCTGTGAGCGCCCCGACCCTGGTGGCAGCCCTGCCTGGCGGGGCCGCCCTGGCCCAGGCGCTGGCGCGCAGCCTGCGCTGCGATTGCACACAGCTGGCGCTGCACCGGTTTCCCGACGGCGAGGCGCTGGTGCGGTTTGACGTGACGCCCAAAGGCCGGCGCGTGGTGCTGGCCGGCAGCCTGAACCAGCCCGACGCGCTCACCCTGCCCCTGCTGTTCGCTGCCGACGCCGCGCGCGAGCTGGGCGCACGGCAGGTGGGCCTGGCGGCGCCCTACCTGGCCTACATGCGGCAGGACAAGCGCTTCAGGCCCGGCGAGGCGGTGACGTCGCGCAGCTATGCGCGGCTGCTGTCGGACTCAATTGATTTTCTGGTGACGGTGGACCCGCACCTGCACCGCTGGCGCGGCCTGGACCAGATCTACAGGGTGCCCACCCGCGTGGTGGCGGCCGCCCCGCTGATCGCGCGCTGGCTGGCGCGGCATGTGCGCCAGCCGCTGCTGGTAGGGCCCGATGCGGAGAGCGGGCAATGGGTGGCCGAGGTGGCCCGGCTGGCCGGTGCGCCCTGGGCGGTGATGACCAAGACCCGCCGCGGTGACCGCGATGTGCAGGTGCAGCTGTCAGATCGCGGCCCGTGGCCGGGGCGCACGCCCGTGCTGCTGGACGACATCGTGTCCACCGGGCACACGATGGTGGCCGCTGCCGGGGCTTTGGGCCGCCTGGGGTTGCCACCGCCCGTGTGCGTGGTGGTGCATGCACTGTTTGACGCACAGGCCCTGCAGCGCCTGCACGATGCAGGGGTGGCGCGGGTGGTGAGTTGCGACACGATTGCCCATTGCACCAATGCGATCCGTCTTGCGGCGCCGTTGGCTGGGGCGGTCAGGGAGATGCTGGGGAAGGTTGTGTGACTGCTGCTACCTCGCGGCAAAGGCGTGCGCGGACACCCGTCAACGCTTCACTAAAGCGGTCGCCTGCGGCGACTGCCCTGCGCTGCTCGGTCATGCGGCCCACCGCAGAACTCGCTACGCGCTGCGCGCTGCGCTCGGACAGCCGCGGTGAGTCAGTTGACGAAGCGCGCTGCGCGCGCGTCCGCGTGCCCTGCGCTGCTCGGCGCTTTAGAGGCGCGTTGCCGGGGGTCCGCGCACCCCTTTGCAGAAGCAATGTTGGCGCGCAGCGGTTGAATACCCACCCTCGGCTTCGCGTCAGGCGGTGCCCGGCGGGGGCGATCTCTGTGGCGGCGAGGAGCGCAGGCGCAGGGTCGGCGCGCTTTAGCGCGCTTCGTTTCTAGCTCGCCGCGGCTGTTCGAGCGCAGCGCGCAGCGCGTAGCGAGTTCTGCGGCGCGACCCTGCGACGAGCACCGCAGCGCAGTCTGCGCAACGCGCAGACCGCCACAGTGTGAGCCCTCGCCGGCCACCGCCTGCCGCGAAGCGCGCGTACCAACAAATACGGCCAACCAATGCAACTAGGCGACTCCAGAACAGGCAAGCTGGCCGCCAACATCGCAGGCTTCGGCAGAGCCCTGCGCAGGGCAGGCGTGCGCATGGACAGTGCACGTATTGCTTTGGCACAGCAGGCTGCGATGCTGGTAGGCGTGGACAGCAAACCAGACCTAAGCGCCGCGATGGAATCGGTGATGGTCAGCCGCGAACAGGACCGCATGGTGTTCCGTGAGCTGTTTGACGTTTACTTTCGTAACCCCGAGGTGGCCAACAAGCTGCTGTCACAGCTGTTGCCCAGCGCCGAGGGCAAGGCCGAACCCAGCAAACGCCGCCCGCGGGTGCGCGAGGCATTGCAGCCGCAAAAAGCCTATGGCCAGCAGGCGTCACCCAAAAAAGAAGACCAGAAAGTCGAATTCGACGCCGCCATGACGGCCAGCGACCTGCAGCGGCTGAAGCACGCCGACTTCAGCGCACTGAGCGCCAGCGAATACCACCTGGTCGAGCGGCTGGCGCGCGACGTGGCGCTGCCCGTGCCGCAGGTGCCGTCGCGCCGGGTGCGGCCCGGCACACGCGGGCACCGCATGCACTGGTCTGGCGTGATGCAGCGCGCCGCCCGCACCGGTGGCGAGATCATGCAGCTGCGCCACCTGCAACGCCAGCGCCAGCCGTTGCCGCTGCTGGTGCTGGTGGATGTGTCGGGCTCCATGGAACGCTATGCACGGCTGCTGCTGGCGTTTTTGCATGCGGCCACGCGCAACGCCAATGGCCACCGGGCGCGGCGCGACGTGTTTGCCTTTGGCACGCACCTGACGGATCTGACCCCGGCGTTCCGCCTGGCCGACACCGATGCCATGCTGGCGGCGGCCAGCGCCCTGATCGACGACTTTGCCGGCGGTACGCGGCTGGGCGAATCGCTGGCCACGCTGCGCACCCAGCACGCCCGCCGCCTGGTGGGCCGGCGCACGCTGGTGCTGGTGATCAGCGACGGGCTGGACACCGGCGAACCCGCTGAACTGGACGCCGAGCTGGCCTGGTTGCGCCGGCGCAGCCGCCGCCTGCTGTGGCTCAACCCGCTGCTGCGCTTTGACGGCTATTCGCCGCTGGCGCGCGGCGCGGCGGTGCTGCACCGGCATGCCCATGGCATGCTGGCGGTGCACAACATCACCAAGCTTGAGGAACTGGCGGGCAGCCTGGCCGCTCTGATGAAAAACTAGAAGGAAAAACACCATGGAAATGCAAGGAAGCCGCGCGCTGGCCATCACCCAGCAACAAGCCTGGGACGCGCTGAACAACCCCGAGGTGCTCAAGACCTGCATCCCCGGCTGCGACAAGGTCGAAAATCACAACGATGAATCAGGTACTCAACGAGAGACCAGTAAAGAAAAGATAAAGGGAGTGCAATCAGGATACCTGTCACACGGAAACCTTCTTCTCTCATGAGAAGTCCAAGAAGGATAAGAAGCGGAAGAACGAAATATAAAAC
>JBEIPU010000223.1:0-4029 GCA_040376925.1 Caenimonas sp.
ACGCGCAGGGTCGGGCCTGGCGCAGCGGCGCGCTGGTCGAGAAGAAGACCCTCAAGCAGTGGAATTTCCGCATCACCGCCTACGCCGACCGGTTGGCCCGCGATCTGGACACCGTCAACTGGCCGCAGAAGATCGTCACCATGCAGCGCAACTGGATCGGCAAGAGCCAGGGCGCCGAGGTCGACTTCAAGATCGATGGCGAAGCAGAGGACAAGATTCGGGTCTACACCACCCGGCCGGACACGCTGTGGGGGGCGACCTTCATGGTCCTGTCGCCCGAGCACCCGCTGGTGGCCAGGATCACCACGCCCGGGAAACGGGCTGAGGTCGAGGCCTACGTCGCCCATGCCCGGGCGATGACCGACGTGGACCGGACCGACGTGAGCAAGGCCAAGACCGGCGTCTTCACCGGGGCGACGGCCATCAATCCGGTCAACGGCGAGCGCATCCCGATCTGGATCGCCGATTACGTGCTGATGACCTATGGCACCGGCGCCATCATGGCCGTCCCCGCCCACGACCAGCGCGACTTCGACTTTGCGAAGAAGTTCGGCCTGACCATCCGGATGGTCATCCAGCCGCCCGGGGTCGAGTCGACCGACGCGTCGGTTCTGACCGAGGCGTATAGCGACCACGGCGATGGGCTGGATGCACTCGGCCAATTTCCTCCCCACAGCGCCCAAACTTGAGTTCCTGCCGCCCCTGTCCGTGCCCGAAATCGCCTTCGTGGGCCGCTCCAATGCCGGCAAGTCCACCTGCATCAACACCCTGACGCAGCAAAAGCGCCTGGCCTTTGCCTCCAAGACGCCGGGGCGCACGCAAAGCATCAACCTGTTCACCCTGGGCAAGCAGGGCGTGACCGATGCCGTGCTGGCCGACCTGCCAGGCTATGGCTATGCGGCCGTGCCCAAGCAGGACAAGCTGCGCTGGCAGCAGGTCATGGCCAACTACCTGGTCACTCGCGAGAACCTGCGTGGCATCGTGCTGATGTGCGACCCCCGCCACGGCATGACCGAGCTGGACGAAATCCTGCTCGAAGTCATCCGCCCCCGGGTGGACGAAGGCCTTAAATTCCTGGTGCTGCTGACCAAGGCCGACAAGCTCAACCGCGCCGAAGGCAGCAAGGCGCTGTCCATTGCGCGACTGCAGGCCGGCGGGGGCGAGGTGAAACTGTTCTCTGCGCTCAAGAAACAGGGCGTCGACGAAGTCGCCCAGCTGCTGTTTGACTGGGCCCATCCCCCACAAGCCGCCGCCGCACCCACGAATGATTGAACAGTTCCAGCTGCCCCTGCCCCACGGCATCACCCTGAGCTGCCGCGCGGCGGGCGAGCGGGGGCGGCCCGTGCTGGTGTTCCTGCACGGCTTTCCCGAGGCAGCTTTTGTCTGGGACGAACTGCTGGAACATTTCTCGAAGACAGAAAACGGCGGCTGGCGCTGCGTGGCGCCCAACCTGCGCGGGTTCGAGCAATCCAGCGCCCCGGTGGATGTGAGTGCCTACCGCCCCAAACATCTGGTCCAGGACATCGCGGCGCTGATCGCCAGCGAATCGCCCGGCGGGCCCATTGAATGCCTGGTAGCCCATGACTGGGGTGGCGCGGTGGCCTGGAACCTGGCCAACCAGCAGCCCCAGCTGATCCGGCGCCTGGCCATCGTCAATTCGCCCCACCCTGGCACCTTCCTGCGCGAGCTCAAGACCAACCCGAAGCAGCAGGCTGCCAGCGCCTACATGAACTTCCTGATCCGCCCCGACGCCGAAGCGCTGCTGGCAGCCAACGACCATGCCCGGATGTGGCCGTTTTTCAGCAAGGCCAAGGACGGCGCCAGCCCGCCCGCCTGGCTGAGCGACGCCGTCAAGGACCAGTACCGCGCCGTGTGGAACGCGGGCCTGACCGGCGGCTGCAACTATTACCGCGCATCCCCCCTGCGCCCGCCACGGCCCGAAGACCCGGGCGCCGCGGCGATCGAGCTGCCCCACAGCATGCTCACGGTCAGTGTGCCCACGCTGGTGGTGTGGGGCATGGACGACGTGGCCTTGCCGCCCGAGCTGATCGACGGGCTGGACGCGTACATCCCGCGGCTGACGCTGCACAGGGTCGAGGGCGCATCACACTGGATCATCCACGAGCAGCCCCAGCTTGTGGCGGGGCACCTCGGCGATTTTCTGAAAATTCAGTAAACCCCGGGCTCACCCGGCGGGCGGGTCTTGAAGCGCTTGTGCACCCAGTAGTACTGGGCCGGCATCGCGTCGATAAAGCCCTGCAGCCGCAGGTTCATGAGGGCTGTGTCGGCCGCCATGTCGTCGCCGAGGAAGTCCGTCCAGGCCGGCATCACCTGCACTTCATAGCCACATGGGGTCATGCGCGTCACGACAGGCACTACTTTCGCGCGGGCCAGTCGCGCAAAGCGCGACAAGGACGGCACGGTAGCGGCCGGCACACCGTAAAACGGCACAAAGATGGATTCCTCGGGCCCGAAGTTCATGTCGGGCAGCAGGTACAGCGGCTCGCCCGCGCGCAGCGCCGCCACGATGGTGCGCACACCGTCGGCCCGGCCAAACAGCCGGGCGCTGCCGTAGCGGCTGCGCCCGGCGTGGATCCACGCGTCCACCACCTTGTCGGCCTGGTCGGTATAGATGGTGGTGAAGGCGCGCGGCAGCTGCTGCGTCAGTGCCGTCCAGCCGGCGTCCAGCCCCACGAAATGCGGCGCAAAAATCACCGTGGGCGCATTGCCGCCCAACGCGTCCACTGCACCCGTAAGCACCAGCCGCTGCCGCGTCACATCCGCGCTGCCATGCCACAGCCAGCCCCGGTCCAGCCAGGCCTGCGCAAAATGCACGAACACCCGCGGCACCAGCGCGCGGCGTTGCGCCTCGCTCCACTGCGGGAAACACAGCGCCAGGTTGGCACGCACCACGCGCCGGCGCGGCACCACCACCGCATACAGGGCCCAGCCCAGCACCCAGCCCAGTGAGCGCACCCAGCCCAGCGGCAGGCGGCCCAGCAACCGCATGAAGGCCACGCCCAGGTGGCTGGTCATGGTGCGGCGTCCTGGCGCGGCGCCTTGTAGCGCGCATAGCCCCACAGGTACTGGCGCGGGCATTCGCGCACCAGCGACTGCATGGCGGCATTGACCTGGGCGGCAGCCGCCGCCGGCTCAGCGGCCAGCGCAGCGCCCAGCGGCCGCACATGGATCACATAGCCCCGGCCCCAGCCAAGCCGTTCGCCCCAGGCCAGCAGCACCTGCGCACCCGACTGCTGCGCCAGCCGCGCCGACAGCGTCATGGTGTAGGCATCGCGGCCAAAGAACGGCGCCCACACGCCCAGCCCCAGCGGCGGCACCTGGTCGGGCAGCAGGCCGACGGCCTCGCCTTTTTTCAGGGCCTTCAGCATCTGCTTGACGCCTGACAGTGTGGTGGGCGCGGTCACCAGGCCCGGGCGGCTGCGCGCGCCATCCACCAGCGCGCGCAGCCAGGCCTTGCGCGCGGGCCGGTACAGCACGGTGATGGAGCCGCGCGCGGCGCCAAAGCGCTGCGCGTAGCCTTGCGCGGTGATTTCAAAGCAACCCAGGTGCGGCGTCAGAAACACAATGCCGCGCGCCTGGGCGTGGGCTGCTTCAATCCACTGCGCGCCGTCCCAGCCAATGGGCACGGGTGCGCCAAACCACAGGCGGGGCAGCTCAGCCACCAGCTTGCCCGAGGCACCCACCGCGGCACGCCATTCACCCGGCGGCACCCCGGCCTGCGCTGCGTTGTCGCGCAGCCGCTGCCTGTAGACGGCCGAGCCCAGGTAGGCCGCCCAGCCCAGCACCCAGCCCACCGCATGCAGCAGCCACAGCGGCAAAACCGACAGCGCGCGAAACAGGGTCAGCATGGGTCTGGTTAAAATCCGGGGGTCGCCGAGTTATGAACTACTTGCAGGGCGACGTTAAAAAAAGCTGCTAAAGCGTTCGCCGAAGCTCCATGCCAGGCAACGCGCCTTGCAACCAACGGAGTTTATTCAAATGGCGAACGATTTCCTTTTTACGTCCGAA
>JBEIPU010000073.1:0-18852 GCA_040376925.1 Caenimonas sp.
AATCAACGAGTTATTTGAACGAGCGCTCTTCGACATGAAAGCCATTGTTCATGCGCAAAGGCTCAAGTACACGGCGCAGCGCCGTGCCAGGGCCGACACCTTCCAGGCCCTCAATATCACCTGATCCACCGGAGTATTTCCCATGGCCCGCATTACCGTTGAAGACTGCCTCGAAAAAATCCCGAACCGCTTCCAGCTGGTGCTGGCAGCCACCTACCGTGCCCGCATGCTGAGCCAGGGCCATGCCGCCAAGATCGAAAGCAAGAACAAGCCGGGCGTGACTGCCCTGCGCGAAATCGCCGAAGGCAAGATCGGCCTGGAAATGCTCAAGAAGGTCCCGGGTTAAGCCGGCTTACAAGCACTTACCGCCAAAAAGCACCGCCCGCACGGTGCTTTTTTGTTTTGCAACGCCGCATGGCCGCGCGCAAGTTACCATTTGGACATGAGCGCGGTCCTGCACCCCCCTTCTGGCAAGGGCAAACCTCCGGTTTTGCCCAGCCCTGCGGCTGCCAATGCGGCAGCAGCGAGCTTTGCCGCGCTGACCGCCCGCCTGGACTACCTGGACAGCGCCGACATTGACCAGGTGCGCCGCGCCTACCGGTTTGCCGACGAAGCCCATCTGGGCCAGATCCGGGCCAGCGGCGAGCCCTACATCACCCATCCGATTGCCGTCGCGGCCCAGTGCGCTGAATGGAAGCTGGACGCGCAGGCCCTCATGGCCGCGCTGCTGCACGACGCCATTGAAGACTGCGGCGTCACCAAGCCCGAACTGATTGAGCGCTTTGGCGCCCCCGTGGCCGAGCTGGTGGACGGCCTGACCAAGCTGGACAAGCTGCAGTTCAACACCCGCGAGGAAAACCAGGCGGAGTCATTCCGCAAGATGCTGCTGGCCATGGCGCGGGACGTGCGCGTCATCCTCATCAAGCTGGCCGACCGCACGCACAACATGCGCACGCTGGACGATGTGCCGCGCCAGAAATGGGGCCGCATTTCGTCCGAGACGCTGGAGATCTACGCCCCCATCGCCCACCGGCTGGGCCTGAACCAGACGTACCGCGAGCTGCAGGACCTGTCGTTCCGCCACCTGCGGCCCTGGCGGTACCAGGTGCTGTCCAAGGCCGTGACCAAGGCGCGCAACCGCCGGCGCGACCTGATCCAGAAGGTGCAGCGCGAGGTGGAGGCCGCCTTTGAAGCCGTGGGCATGAAGGTGCGCATTGCCGGGCGCGAAAAGACGCTGCATTCCGTGTACCGCAAGATGGACGAGAAGCACCTGAGCTTTGCCCAGGTGACCGACATCTATGGCTTTCGGGTGATCGTGCCGTCGGTGGTGGACTGCTACACCGCCCTGGGCATCCTGCACCAGATGTACAAGCCAGTGCCTGGCAAGTTCAAGGACCACATCGCCATCCCCAAGCTCAACGGCTACCAGTCGCTGCACACCACGCTGGTGGGGCCGTCGGGCGTGAACGTGGAGTTCCAGATGCGCACTGAAGCCATGCACGTGGTGGCGGAATCAGGCGTGGCGGCGCACTGGCTGTACAAGGCGAGCGACCCCGACAGCGCCACCGCAGAACGCCTGGGCACCAAATGGCTGCAGTCGCTGCTGGACATCCAGCATGAAACGCGTGACGCCGCCGAGTTCTGGGACCACGTCAAGATCGACCTGTTCCCCGACGCGGTGTACGTGTTCACGCCCAAGAGCCAGATCATGGCCATGCCGCGCGGCGCCACCGTGGTGGACTTCGCCTACGCGATCCACAGCGACGTGGGCGACCGCACCGTGGCCGCGCGCATCAACAACGAGCAGGTGCCCCTGCGCACCGAGCTGAAAAATGGCGATGTGGTGGAGGTGGTAACGGCGCCGGTGTCCACACCCAACCCCGCCTGGCTGGGCTTTGTGCGCACGGGCCGCGCGCGCTCCAAGATCCGCCACCACCTGAAGACGCTGGCCCATGCGGAGTCCCAGGAGCTGGGCCTGAAGTTGCTGGCCCAGGCGCTGCGTGCGGAGGGCATTGAAAACCTGCCTGAAGACAACGCAGAGACGCACCCCATCTGGGAAAAGCTGCTGCGCTTTACCGGCAACCGCAGCCGGGCCGAGCTGCTGACCGATCTGGGCCTGGGCAAGCGCATTGCCAGCATCGTGGCCAAGCGTTTGATGACGCTGATGGCCGAGGGCGGCGAGAAACCCAACGCCCTGCTCATGACGCGCGAGCGCTACACCGCGCACGAATCCGTGTCGCAGGGCTCGGTGATGCTGGACGGCAGCGAGAATGCCTCGGTCCAGTACGCACCGTGCTGCCGGCCCATCCCCGGCGACAACATCGTCGGCTACCTGGGCCGCGGCGAGGGCCTTGTGGTGCACGTGGCGGAATGTGCCGTGGCCAGACGGCTGCAGCACAAGGACAGCGAGCGCTTCATCGCGGTGGAATGGTCTGACGACCCGGTACGCACGTTTGAAACCAGCCTGATGGTCACCGTGACCAACGACAAGGGTGTGCTGGCCCGCGTGGCGGCGGCCCTGGCCAGCGCCGAGGCCGACATCACCCATCTGGACATGGGCAACGAAGCCGCGCAGGATGCCACTGACATGCGCTTCCTGATCGCGGTGCGCGACCAGTCCCACCTGGACGCGGTGCTGCGCAACGTCAAGCGCACGGCGTCGGTGCTGCGGGCACGGCGCATTCTTCCCGCGAACAACCCCGGCAACTGACGAACTGAGGCACTGGCGGCGGGGCGCTTTCAGGCGGGCCCGGCAGGCGCGGGGTAGGCTACTTTCAGCACCTCGATTTCCTGCGCGCCTGCGGGCGTCACCAGCCGGGTCACATCGCCCTCGCGCGCCTTGAGCAGCGCGCGGGCCACCGGCGATATCCAGCTCACCTGGGCCTGTGCGCTGTCGGCCTCGTCAATGCCCATGATGGTCACGGTGCGCTCCAGCCCTGCTTCATCGGCGTAGGTTACCGTCGCGCCAAAAAACACCTGGTCCGTGCCGTGGTGGACCGCCGGGTCGGTGACCTCCGCGATCTCCAGCCGCTTGGTCAGGAAGCGGATGCGCCGGTCGATCTCGCGCAGCCGCTTCTTGCCGTAGATGTAATCACCGTTTTCGGAGCGGTCGCCGTTGCGGGCGGCCCAGTGCACCGCCTCCACCACCTTGGGGCGCTCGTTGTCCATCAGGTCCAGCAGTTCGGCACGCAGGCGCGCATAGCCCTGGGGCGTGATGTAGTTGCGGCTGCCCGCAGGCAGGGGCGCGGGTGCGTCGCCGCCGTCGTCGTCCTCGTCGCCACCGTCGGCTTCACGTGTAAAGGCCTTGCTCATGGTGACAAGCATAGCGTCCGCAGGTCCGACCGGCCGTCGAACTTCTCCTACAGCAAGGTGCGATTTTGGCGCGCGGCTGCGCAGCCGCAGGAGCGCCAACAATAGACCTGAAACCCCGACCCGCCCAAGGAGTTGTCATGTCCGAGCCCGACCCGCCCCTCATCAATCCCACTGCGGAAGACGCCCATTGGCGCAACCGCTTCAAACAGGAGCCGTACTACAAGCCGGACCTGGGTTTTGACGACTACGGGCCGGCGTACCGCGTGGGCTATACCGCGCCCGTGCGCCGGCGCGGCAGCTTTTCGGCGCTGGAACCTGCGCTGCAGGATGACTGGCAGCGGGTCAAGGGCCGATCACGGCTCACATGGGCCGAGGCGCGCGAGGCAGCCCGTGCCGCCTGGCAGCATGCCGTGCAAGGCAACAGCCAGGCCACGCCGCGCCATCCCACGTAACATGGCCCCATGAGCCGAATTGCCCTTACCTACCTGGCTGTTGCAGTCACCCTGTTTGTGCTGGACATGGTCTGGCTGTTGTGGATCGCGCGTGACTGGTACCAGCAAGGTATAGGCCATCTGATGGCAGCGCGCCCGCAGCTGGCAGCTGCCGCCATTTTTTACCTGCTGTTTCCAGTGGGCCTGATGGTGTTTGCCGTATTGCCGGCATCCGGCGTGGGCGTGGGCAGGGCTGCACTGCTGGGTGCGCTGTTCGGCTTTTTTGCCTATGCCACCTACGATTTGACGAACCTCGCCATCCTCAAGGACTGGCCCATCGGGCTGTCATTGCTGGATGTGGCATGGGGCACGCTGGCTGGCGCCGCGGCCAGCACCGCCGGCGGGTTGACGGCCCGCGCGTTGGCCTGAACAGGGGAACCTGAAGTCAGCCGCAACGCAGCCGGATGACACGGTCTTCGGCGTCCAGTTCGATATTCAGGCGAAACGGGTTGAAATCCATCGTCACGGCCTGACCGGGACGGATCACGCGCACAGTACGGGCCCCCGACAGACGTTGGGCCTGTGCCTGCAGCGAAGCACCAAAAGGCTGGCCCTGCAGAGCGATCGCAGCCTGCGCCGAACACTCTGCCGGCTGTGCAGGTGTGGCCCCAGGCGCGGGCACAGCAGGCGGCGCGGGCTGGGCGCAACCCATTGCCAGCAGTGCTGACGCGCTGATCAGTTTGACATCATTCATTGGCGGCTTTGTGATGGTCGTCTTCATTTTCGGCGGCTACCTGGCGTCGCAACACCTGGCTGGGCTCCAGCGCCGTGGGGAAGGGCCGCAAGCCCACCAAGGCCTGCAGCGCGGCATGGGCCCGGTCCACGTCGGCCCCGATGAGTGCCAGCGCCACTTCATGGTCGGGCTCATGGCGTGCGACCTGGAGGTAGGCCGACCGCAAACGATCGTAGTCCTGCTGGGCCACCGCGATGCGCTCATGCGCAGCAAACAGTTTGGCATATTCTTGGCGGGTGTAACGCATCAACCCATGGTGCCGCCCCACCCCCGGCCCGCAAAAGCCCCCGAGCCCGCGATGGCTGGCAGGACAAATGCCACCTTGCATGCAGGACAAGTCCTACACGCCGCCCGGCACGGGCCATAAAAAAATGGACTTGGGCCTTTCGGCACAAGTCCATTTCTCTTTTTGATGGTGCGGCTGGCAGGAATCGAACCCACGACCCCTTGGTTCGTAGCCAAGTACTCTATCCAGCTGAGCTACAGCCGCGCAGCCGCAAATTATAGCACGCTAGTTGAACCTGACTTCCAGCGGCGCAAGCGGGCTGGTGAAACGCGCCTGCCACACCTGCCCCGCCTCGACCGGCCAGGCATCCGTCCAGGTGCCTGTGGTCACGACGTCGCCCACCTTCAGGTCTGCGGCGCCAGGGCAGGCACGCAGCTCCTGCAGGAAATGCGAAAGCGCATGCAGCGGGCCATCCAGCACATTGGCACCCCGGCCCTGATCCACCTGCTGTTCGCCCCGGTGCAACGTGACGGCCGCTGACGCCAGGGCCTGCTCCAGCCCCAGGGCATCCGTAGCGATATCGCGCACCGGGACGCGCGCACCCACCAGCAGCCGCGCATGCAGCGCGCCGTCGGCCACGGTGTCGGCCGCACGGAACTTCCACCCGGGCAGGTGCGACTGCACGATCTCAAAGCCCGGCGCCACCCAGTCGATGGCGTCAAACAGGGCCTCCAGCGAGGTAGCCGCCGGCACTGCGCGCAGGCCAAACACGGCCTCCGGCTCCAGCCGGGGCTGGCAGGTGCCGGCCAGTGATACCGCCCCTTCGCCGTCGCACAGGCTGAGCGTGGAATCCCATACCGGGCCCCAGATCGGCGCGAAGACACCGTAGGCCGGCCAGATATTGCGGTTGGTAAAGCCGATCTTGTAGCCACGGGGCAGCTCGCCGCGTGCCATGCGCAACGCACGCAGCGCCAACGCATGCTGGTATGCGCGCGCCACGTCAAAGCCTTCGGAGTCACTGGGCGCGGCACTCCACAGCTGGGCGTTGTCGTAATGCTGGAGCAGGTTTTCAGGCGTCATGGCGTGCGGTGGCGGGTACAAGCTCATTATCTGCCGCGCCCCGATGGTTACAGGTTTTCGTGGTGCGCCGATGCGCCGCGCTTCCAGTAGGCGGCCGCGCGCACCCGGTCTTTGGGCAGGCTCAGCCCGTCCACCAGCACGCGCCGCGTCGCCGCCATGGCAGCGGCTTCGCCCGCTGCCCATGCGTAACCTTCACCCGCGGGCAGGCGCAGCTGCTGCACGGCTGCGGCCAGGCCGCCGTCCACCGACCCCGTCAGCCACTGCACCTGCAACCGCGCGGCGCTTTGCAATGCGCGGCGGTCTGCCGGGTCGGCGGTTTCGGCGATCACCAGCGCCTGTGTTCCGGCGGGCAATTCCTCCAGCCGGCGGGCGATGGCCGGCAAGGCCGTTTCGTCACCCATCAGCAGGTGCCAGTCAAAACCCGTGGGCACCACGAACGAGCCGCGCGGCCCACCCACGCCCGCCACCAACCCGGGTCGCGCCTGCGCCGCCCAGGCCGCAGCAAAGCCGTCGCCGTGCAGGGCAAATTCAATGTCCAGCAAGCCGGCCACCGGGTCAAACCAGCGCGGCGTGTAGTCGCGCATGACCGGCCGGGTGGCGCCAGCCGGCAGCGCCATGCCGTCGGGCCCGGCGACGGGCAATACCAGCGGTTGGGCCGCGTCCGGCGGCAGCATGAGCTTGATGTGGTCGTCAAAGGACGTGCTGGCGAAGTCGCGCAGCGAATCGCCTGCAAAGCGGATGCGAACCAGGTGCGGACTCAGGCGCAGCACCTGGTGTACCTGTACGCTGCGCAGCTTCACGGCGCTGCGCACTCGCCGGACGGTCAGGTGATCACGCGGGGAAAGGGTGTCTGTCGTCATGGCATATAGTTGATAGTTACAACTATTCTTGCCGATTTGGATGATAGTGTCAACCATTAACGCCGCGCCATGATGAAGCCGTCCGCCAATCCCGAGATTCTGGAAAAGCTGCACCTGCTGGTGTCGATCTTTCACCGCCGCATGCACGACGCCGTGCGCGAAGACGGTGAAGGCCTGGCACCGATGGAGGCGCGCGCCCTGCGCTTCCTGGCGCACCACGAAGGCAGCACCCAGCGCGACATGACGCAGCACACCGGGCGCGACAAGGCACAGATCGCGCGCATTGTCAGGACGTTGCTGGAGCGCGGCCTGATAGACAGCGCACCCGATCCCGACGACGGGCGCAGCCAGCGCCTGCGCCTGACAGCTGCGGGCCGCGCCATGCAGCGGCGCATGCAACAGCACCGCGCGCGCTTTGAGCAGGCGCTGGCCCAGGGGTTTGATGAATCAGAGCAGGCCGCGCTGGTGGCGCAGCTGGAGCGCATGGTTGTGAATGTGCGCGACGGGGCCTGAGAACCAGGCGGCATGAATGGTAGGGCGTGCAGGACTTGAACCTGCGACCAAGGGATTATGAGTCCCCTGCTCTAACCAACTGAGCTAACGCCCCAACCGAACCGCCGATTGTAGGGGGCTACTTGTGGTGGCTCAGTGCGTTGGTCACCAGGCGGGATGTGATGTCCACGATCTGGATCATGCGGTCATAGGGCATGCGCGTGGGGCCGATCACGCCCAGCGTGCCCACCACCTGGCCATCGACCTCATACGGCGCGCTGACGATGGACAGCTCTTCAAACGGCACCACCTGGCTTTCACCGCCGATGTAGATGCGCACGCCCTCGGCACGGCTGGACACGTCCAGCAGGCGCATGAGCTGGGTCTTCTGTTCGAACAGCTCGAACGCGCGGCGCAGGTGGCTCATGTCGCTGGAAAAGTCGCTCACGGCCAGCAGGTTGCGCTCGCCGGAGATCACCACCTCTTCCTGCGCCTGGGTGATGGCCTCGGAGCTGACCTGCACCGCGGCCTGCATCAGCGTAGCGATCTCGCCACGCAGCTTCTCGACCTCGCCCTTGAGGCGCTCGCGCACCTGCTCGATGGCAAGCCCGGTGTAATTGGCGTTCAGAAAGTTCGCCGCTTCCACCAGCTGCGGCTGCGTCAGATCGGTCTCGGTGAAGATCACGCGGTTTTGCACATCACCGTCGGGTGACACGATGATGACGAGCACGCGCTTTTCAGACAGGCGCAAAAATTCAATATGGTGGAACACCGAGGTCCGCCGCGGCGCCATCACCACGCCCACGAACTGCGACAGGTTGGACAGCATTTGCGCCGCGTTGGCAATCACCTTTTGCGGCTGGTCGGCGGCCAGGGTCGGCGGGGACAGATGCTCGCGCTGGGCGGTCAGCATGGTGTCCACAAACAGCCGGTAGCCGCGCGCCGTGGGAATGCGCCCGGCCGAGGTGTGCGGGCTCACGATCAGGCCCAGTTCCTCCAGGTCGGACATCACGTTGCGGATGGTCGCGGGCGACAGCTCCAGCCCCGAGGCGCGGGACAACGTGCGTGACCCCACGGGTTGTCCGTCGGCGATGTAGCGCTCGACCAGCGCTTTCAACAACAACTTGGCACGATCATCGAGCATCGGCTCATTTTAATGATGTAATTTGCGAATGAACCCACGTTTTCACCACGTTGCGCTGATTGGCAAATACCATGGTGCCAACGCTGGTTCGTCACGCGCCACGCTGGAGGAAATCGCCCATTTCCTGGCGGCTCAGGGCTGTGACGTGGCACTGGAGCGCGACACGGCCCAGTCCAGCGGCATGGCGCACTATGCGGCGCTGGACGTGGACGCCATCGGCGCGCAGTGTGACCTGGCGCTGGTGGTGGGCGGCGACGGCACCATGCTGGGCTTTGGCCGCCAGCTGGCGCGTTACGGTGTGCCGCTGATCGGCATCAACCAGGGGCGCCTGGGCTTCATCACCGACATCGCGCTGGAGCAGTACCGCAGCGTGCTGCCGCCCATGCTGCAGGGCGACTACGAGGAAGACCACCGCAGCCTGATGCACGCCAAGGTCTGGCGCGACGGGCATTGCGTGTTTGACGCCCTGGCCATGAACGACGTCGTGGTCAACCGCGGCGCGACCTCCGGCATGGTGGAGCTGCGCGTGGAGGTGGACGGCCATTTTGTGGCCAATCAGCGCGCCGACGGTCTGATCATTGCCACGCCCACAGGCTCCACGGCCTATGCGCTGTCGGCCGGCGGGCCGCTGTTGCACCCGTCCATCCCCGGCTGGGTGCTGGTGCCAATTGCGCCGCACACGCTGTCCAACCGGCCTATCGTGCTGGCCGACCCGGCCGAGATCGCGATCGAGATCGTTGCCGGGCGCGATGCCAGCGCCAACTTTGACATGCAATCACTCGCATCGCTGCTGCACGGCGACCGCATCACGGTGCGCCGTTCGCAGCACCATGTGCGCTTCCTGCATCCGCGCGGCTGGAGCTACTTTGACACGCTTCGCCGCAAGCTCCACTGGAATGAAGGTGTGGCCTGACCCATGAGCCTCAAACGCATTGCCCTGCGCGATTTCGTGATCGTGCGCGAACTCGACCTGGACCTGTCCGCCGGCTTCAGCGTACTGACCGGCGAGACCGGCGCCGGCAAATCCATCCTGATTGACGCACTGCAGCTCGCGCTGGGCTCGCGGGCCGAGTCCGGCGTGGTGCGCGAAGGCGCCACGCGGGCGGACATCAGCGCCGAATTCGACACCCCCACCAGCCTGGCGCCCTGGCTCGAAGAAGCCGGCTTTGACGCGGCCGATACCCTGCTGCTGCGCCGCACGGTCGACAGCCAGGGCAAGAGCCGCGCCTGGGTCAACGGCAGCCCGGCCACTGCGGCCCAGCTGCGCGAGTTGGGCGAGCAGCTGGTGGACATCCACGGCCAGCACGCCTGGCAAAGCCTGACGCGGCCTGAATCGGTGCGCGACCTGCTGGACGGCTACGCCGGTGCCAGCACGGCGGCACTGGGGCAGCTCTGGCAGCTGTGGCGCCAGGCCCAGAAGGCGCTGGCAGACGCCCGCAACGCCCAGGACACACTGCAGCGCGAGCGCGAGCGGCTGGCCTGGCAGATTGGCGAGGTAGACAAGCTTGCGCCGGGAGCCGACGAATGGGACGAGCTGAACACCAGCCACAACCGCCTGGCCAATGCACAGTCGCTGATTGAGGCGGCGCAGGGCGCGGTGGATTTGCTGGATGGGGAAGACGGCGGCGCGCTCAAGGGCCTGGCCCAGTCGCTGGCGCTGCTGCAGGCCCAGGAGCGCGTGGCGCCCGAATTTGCCGGCATGGCCGAAGTGCTGGCCTCCAGCCTGGCCCAGGCCGAGGACACCCTGCACTCACTGCACGCATGGCAGCGCAAGGCGGACCTGGACCCGCAGCGCCTGGCCGAGCTGGACGAGCGGATGTCGCTGTGGGTGTCGCTGGCGCGGCGCTACAAGCGCACGCCACCCGAACTGCCGGGCCTGCTGGCCGGCTGGAAAGAAGAGCTGGCCAAGCTGGACGCTGCTGCCGACCTGGGTGCGCTGGAAGCGGTCGAACAAAAAGCCGCTGCCGCCTATATGACCGAAGCCCGCGCCCTGTCGCGCCAGCGCACCAAGGCCGCACCGCTGCTGGCCAAGGCCATCACCCAGGCCATGCAGGGCCTGGGCATGCAGGGCGGGCGGTTTGAAGTATCGCTGGAAAAATCCGCGCAACCGACGCAAAGCGGGATGGAAGACGTGGCCTTTCTGGTCGCGGGCCACGCCGGCAGCACGCCCCGGCCCGTGGGCAAGGTGGCATCGGGTGGCGAGCTGTCGCGCATCGCGCTGGCCATTGCCGTCACCACCAGCCAGCTGGGCACGGCGCAGACCTTGATTTTTGACGAGGTGGATTCCGGCGTGGGCGGCGCCGTGGCCGAAACCGTGGGCCGGCTGATGAAGCAGCTGGGCCGTGACCGCCAGGTCATGGCCGTGACCCACCTGCCCCAGGTGGCCGCCTGCGCAGACCACCATTTGGTGGTGGCCAAGCAAAGCGACGCTGCAGGCACGGCCAGCACCGTTGCCGCCGTGCAAGGCGAGCAGCGCGTGGCCGAGGTGGCCCGCATGCTGGGCGGCGAGCGGCTGTCGGGCACCACGCTGGCTCATGCCAAGGAAATGCTGGGCCTGTCATGACGCTGGAAGTCGTGTTGATCACCGGTATGTCCGGCTCCGGCAAGTCGGTGGCGCTGCACGCTCTGGAAGACGCCGGCTACTATTGCGTGGACAACCTGCCGCCCGAGCTGCTGCTGCCCTTTGTGGCGCTGGAGCAGGAGCACAAGGCCACGCGCGTGGCCATTGCCATGGACGTGCGCAGCGCCTCGTCGCTGCCGCTGGTGCCGCGCCAGCTCGCAGACCTGCGTCGCCAGGGCATCATGCTGCAACCCATCTTTCTGGATGCGACCACGGCGACGCTGGTGCAGCGGTTTTCCGAGACGCGCCGACGCCATCCGCTGTCGCGCAAGGATGTGAGCCTGGGCGAAGCCGAGCACCAGCACGCCCTGGTGGACGCCATCGAGCTCGAACGCGAACTGCTGGCTGACCTGCGCGAACAGGCCCATGTGATTGACACCAGCATCATCCGCTCGGCGCAACTGCAGGGCTACGTCAAATCGCTGATTTCCGCGGGCGCGAGCCAGCTCACGCTGGTGTTCGAGTCATTTGCCTTCAAGCGCGGCATTCCCATGGATGCCGACTATGTATTTGACGTGCGCATGCTGCCCAACCCGCACTACGAGCCTGAGCTGCGGCCGCTCACGGGCCGCGACGCGCCGGTGGCGGCCTTTCTGGCCCAGAACGCAGACGTGACGCAGATGTTCGATCACATCGAGCAGTTCCTGGGCCACTGGCTGGATGCGCTGGCGCGCGACCACCGCAGCTATGTGACGGTGGCCATCGGCTGCACCGGCGGTCAGCACCGGTCTGTGTACCTGGTGGAAAAACTCGCCGCCGCCTTCGGCAGCCGCTGGGTCACGCTCAAGCGCCACCGCGAGCTGGACGCACGCTAGTCTTCCGCCAGCAGTTTGCGTACGGGTGCGGGCAGGCCCAGCTGCGGCCACTGCGCCGCGCTGAACCAGGCACCATCGCCTGACAACGCGTGCTGCTGGGGCAGATCCAGCCGCACCGGGTGCAGGTGCAGATCCTTGTGCGTGAGCACATGCACGAACGCATGGCCGTCACGCAGCCGGCCACGCCAGCGCGCCGGCACGCTGGCTGCCAGCGGGGCATGTTCGTCAAACACCGGCAGGCAAAACAGCCCGGCCCACACGCCGGGCGTCGGGCGCTTGTGCAGCCACACCGCGCCATCAGCCGTGCGCGCCTGCAGCAGCCACAGCGACTGCGCCGTGCGCTTGAGCTTTCGGGTCTTGACCGGGTAACGCTCGGGCGTCCCCTCGCGCTGCGCAGCACACAGGGGCTGCACCGGGCACAGCAGGCAGGTGGGGTTGCGCGCCAGGCACACGGTGGCGCCCAGGTCCATCAGTCCCTGGGTGTAGCGCGGCATGGTGTCAGCCAGGTCATCGGCGGGCAGCAGTTGCGTGGCGCGGTCCCACAGCGCGCGCTCGTGGGCGGCCACGGCCAGGTCGTCGCCAAAACCCAGGGTACGCGTCAGCACGCGCTTGACGTTGCCGTCCAGGATGGCCACGCGCTCGCCAAAGCAGAACGACGCAATGGCCGCGGCCGTAGAGCGGCCAATGCCCGGCAATGTCTGCAACAGCGCGGCGCTGCGCGGGAACTGCCCGCCGTGCAGGGCCACCACGTCCTGCGCGCAGCGGTGAAGGTTGCGCGCGCGGCTGTAGTAACCCAGCCCGCTCCACAGCGCCAGCACGTCGTCCAGCCCGGCAGCCGCCAGCGCGGCCACATCGGGAAAGCGCACCAGAAACCGGGCGTAGTAATCCAGCACGGTAGCTACCTGGGTCTGCTGCAGCATGATTTCAGACAGCCAGACGCGGTACGGGTCGCGGGTGTTCTGCCAGGGCAGGCTGTTGCGCCCATGTGTGCGCTGCCAGCGCACGACGCGGCTCGCAAAGTCCGTCATGCCGTCTTGCGGGCGGCTTCTTCGTTGGCGCTTTCGCCCCCGGCGGGCGTGGCGATCAGGTGCGCCGTGAGCTCGATGAGCTTGGCGTCCAGCTGGTTCAGGGCACCTTCCTGTGTGTCAATCTCGGCAATGCGGTCGTCCAGCCCGGTGGCGGCCTGCTGGATGCGTTCGATCGCCTCGATACGGCGGCCGAAATTGCGCCGGCGCTCACGCAGCTGGGCGTCCAGTTGCGCGGCGGCGGACTTGTTCCACAGCTCCACCTCGCCCAGCGCAGATTCATACACCACGCGCAGCCGTGTGGCCAGGGCACGCACCAGCCGGTCGGCAAACTCGGGCTGCGCCAGCTTGAGCGCATTGCCCACGCCCAGGTACTGGGTGTGGCTGCGCTCCACCAGGTCCAGATCCCGGATGTAGCGCGCCAGGTCCGGCTCCTGCGGCGCCTGCAGCGAAAAGCCGTATTCCGCATTGAGCTGGCGGAAGGTGCCGCCCAGCATGTTCTGGATTTCGACGCTGGTGGCCTGCGCCTTGCGCAGGCCTTCACGCAGGCGGTCAAAGGTCTGGCCGTAAGCCTTCTTCACGCCCAGCTTGATGCCGGGCTGGCGCAAAGCCGCCGTCAGCTCGCCCATCTCGGCCTTGAGTGTGCCGGTGCCCAGCAGTGAAAACACCTCGCGCAGCAGCTTCAGATGCACCGACCGCACGGCATGGATCTTGGCGCCGCTCACGTCAAAGTCGCCCTGCTCCTGCTCGATGCGGGTGCGCATGTGCTTGATGACGGAGGTGTTCTTGCCGCGCAGGCCTTTGAGCTCCAGCATCTGCTCGGCCAGGTCGCGCCGGCGGATGTTCAGCGCGCGGGAGGCCTCCATGCGCAGGTCGGCAATCCCACCGGCCACGGCTGCGCGCAGGATTTTCTGGCGCTGGCCCATCACGCCATGGGCCAGGGCACGCTCCAGCACCGGCAGCTGGCTGGCCTGCAGCAGTGCCTCGTCGTCATTGACCTTGGCCACCAGGCCCTTTTGCGCCGACACGGGGATGACCTGCTCACGCGGCAGGCCCAGGATCTCGGCGGACGTGGCGCGCTGGCGGTCGATCTGCGCCTGCACCTGGGCCGGCGTACTCAGCGAGTCCCACATGGTGTCGATCTTGTTCAGCACCACCAGGCGTGAATCGGTGCTGCCCGATTCGCTGATCAGGTGCTCGCGCCAGATGGACAGGTCGGACTTGGTCACACCGGTGTCGGCCGCCAGGATGAACACCACGGCATGGGCCTGGGGAATCAGGTTGACCGTCAGCTCGGGCTCGGCACCGATGGCATTCAGGCCCGGGGTGTCCAGGATCACCAGGCCCTGCTTGAGCAGGGGATGGGCGATATTGATCAGGGCATGGCGCCATTTGGGCACCTCGACCAACCCGTCGGCGTCCACCATGGGGTTGTCCTCGGGCACTTCGTCATGCCAGAACCCGAGCGCACGCGCCTCTTCCTTGGGCACGTGGCGGACTTCCGCGACCTTCTCCAGCGCCTGCGCCAGCTGGCCGGGGTCGTTCACGTCCAGGTCGATGCGCGTCCATTTGTCGGGCACGGCGCGCCATTCCATCAGCGCCTGGGGCTGCAGCCGCGTTTCAATCGGCAGCAGGCGCAGGCAGGGCGGCACGTCGGCGTCGTAGCCCAGCTCGGTCGGACACATCGTGGTGCGGCCGGCACTGGCGGGCATGATGCGGCGCTTGTAGCCGGCAAAAAAGATCGCGTTGATCAGCTCTGACTTGCCGCGCGAAAACTCCGCCACAAACGCCACCATGACCTTGTCGGAGCGCATCTGCTGCTCCAGGCGGCGCAGGCGCTCCTCGACAGCCGAGTCCAGCAGCTCGTGGTCCTTCATCCATTCAGACAGCAGCTTCAGGCGCAGGGCAAACTCACGCCGCCATGCGCCATGCTGGTCAAACTGTTCGTTGAAGGAAGTGCCCACTTAGTCTCCGGGTAGCCTGTAAATATACACCGGGCGGCCCTGCGGGCGCCTCAGGGCTTCTGACAATTTGCGCAGTAGTAAGTTGCGCGCTGCCCCTGGCGGATCATGCGGATCGGCGCCGCGCACTGGCGGCAGGGCTTGCCTGCACGGTCATACACCATGGCCTCCAGCTGGAAGTAACCCGCCTGCCCCTGCGCATTGGAAAAATCGCGCAGCGTGCTGCCGCCTTTTTGCACCGCGCGCGCCAGCACGTCGCGCACCGCTGCATGCAGCCGCGCGGCGCGCGGCCGGCTGATGCGCGAGGCCGCCAGCGTGGGCCGGATGCCGGCGATGAACAGCGCCTCGGACGCATAGATGTTGCCCACGCCCACCACCACATCCCCGGCCAGCAGCACCTGCTTGATGGGGGCGCTGCGGCGCGTCAGACCCGCATGAAAAGCGCCCGGCTCGAACTGTTCCGACAGCGGCTCAACACCCAGCCCGCCCAGCAGCTTCACTGCCGGCTGCGCAGCCTCGCCATCGGCGAACACCACCGCACCAAACCGGCGCGGGTCGTTCAGGCGCAGGACGCCGCGGCTGGTGACCATATCGAAGTGGTCGTGCGCGCCGGGCTCGGGCAGGTGATCGGCAAACACCAGGCTGCCCGACATGCCCAGGTGCACCAGGATCAGCCCGGCATCCACGTCCACCAGCAGGTACTTGCCGCGGCGGCGCACACCATGGACCGTCCGGCCGGCCAGCAGTGCGGGGTCGCACCCCAACGGCCAGCGCAGCGGCTTGCCCATGCGCACCGACTCAATGCGCGCGCCGGCAATGCGGTCGGCAAAACTCAGCCGCGTGACCTCGACTTCGGGCAGTTCAGGCATGGGTAAAAGGGGAATGCATCGGGTTATCGGGCTTGGATTATTATGGGCCGATGCCGCGATTCACCCCCCTGGCCCTGGCCATTGTCCTTGCGTGCGGCTTGCTGCCCGCGAAGGCACAAACAACCAGCGGCAATGCCGCTGCCACAGCCGCTGCCCCCGCCAGCTCCGCCCTGGACGGAGAACTCTTCTACCAGCTGCTGCTGGGCGAACTCAACGCGCGCAGCAACGAGCCAGGCGCCGGCTATGCCCTGATCCTGGACGCCGCGCGCAAGACCAACGACGCCAAGCTGTACCAGCGGGCGGTCGAGATCGCCTTTCAATCACGCTCGGGCGACGCCGCCTTGCAGGCGGCGCGCGCCTGGCGCGATGCGCAGCCTGGCTCCCGCGAAGCCAACCGCTTTGTGATGCAGATCCTGATTGCGCTGAACCGCCTGGCCGAAAGCGCCGAGCCGCTGCGCGCGGAGATCGCGTTGGCACCCGCTGGTGAACGCAACGTGGCGCTCAGCCTGGTACCGCGTCACTATGCCCGTGCGGCCGACCGCAAGCTCGCCGCCGGCGTGGTGGAGCAGGCGCTGGGCACCTACCTGACGCAGCCCGATACCGGCGCTGCCGCCTGGACCACGGTCGGGCGCATGCGGCTGGCCGCGTCAGACCCTGGCGGCGCGCTGGACGCCGCACGGCGCGGCCAGGCCGTGAACGCCACCGCCGAAGGTCCCGCGCTGCTCGCGCTGGAGCTGATGGACCCCAAGACGCCGCAGGCCGAGCCTATCGTGCGCAAGTACATGGAAGGCACGCCCGCGCCCGAGCTGCGCATGGGCTATGCACGCGCGCTGCTGGACGCACAACGCTATGCGGAAGCCTCCCGCCAGCTGCAGATCGTCACCACCAGCCGGCCCAACTTTGCCGAGGCCTGGCTGGTGCTGGGCACGTTGCAGGTGCAGGACAACCAGTTGCCGGCGGCCGAAGCCTCGCTCAAGCGTTATGTTGAACTCGCCATGGAGCAGGCTGCGGGCGAAGAACGCAGCCGCGGCCTGGCGCAGGCCTACCTGTCGCTGGCGCAAATCGCCGAGCGCCGCCGTGATTTCGCGGCAGCCGAAGCCTGGCTGGACCGCATCGACAACGCGCAGGCGCTGATCAGCGCGCAGAACCGCCGCGCCTCCATCCTCGCGCGCCAGGGCAAGGTGGCCGAAGCACGCAAGCTGCTGCAGTCCATCCCCGAGCGCAACCCCACCGACGCCCGCCTGAAGCTCACCGCCGAGGTCCAGCTGCTGCGCGACAACAAGCAATACCAGGCCGCGTACGACCTGCTGGCCCAGGCCATCGCCCGCGACCCCAAGGACACCGAGCTGATCTATGACCAGGCCATGCTGGCCGAGAAGCTGGAACGCCTGGACGAGATGGAGCGGCTGCTGCGCCAGCTGATCGCTGCCCGGCCCGACTACCACCACGCGTACAACGCGCTGGGCTATTCGCTGGCGGACCGCAACGTGCGTCTGCCCGAGGCCAAGCAATTGATCCAGAAGGCGCTTGAATATGCGCCCGGTGACCCCTTCATCACCGACAGCCTGGGCTGGGTCGAATTCCGCATGGGCAACAAGGCCGAGGCGCTGCGCATCCTGGAGGCGGCCTACAAGTCGCGCCCCGACGCGGAAATCGCCGCCCACCTGGGCGAAGTGCTGTGGAGCCTGGGCCAGCGCGAGCGCGCCCAGGCCATCTGGAAAGAGGGCCTGCTGCTCAACGCGGAGAACGAAACGCTGCAGGGCACGCTCAAGCGCCTGGGCGTGCGGCTGTGATGCCTGCGGCAGCTGCGCGCCGGGCGTGTGCACTGGCCCTGGTCGCTGCATTGCTGGGCGCAGGTTGCGCCACCCCGCCGCCGCCCGCCACCGGCGGGGCTTCGCAAGGCCCATGGAGCGGGCGACTGGCGCTGCGCCTGGACAGCACGCCACCCCAGTCGTTCACAGCCGCGTTTGAACTCCAGGGACGCGCCGAAGCCGGTGAGCTCGCGCTGCGCACGCCGCTTGGCAACACCGCCGCGCAGCTGACCTGGGCCCCCGGAAAGGCCACGCTGCGATCGGGCGCCGACGTGCAGGATTTCGACTCGCTGGACGCGCTGGCAGCGCACGCCACCGGCACGCCGCTGCCCGTCGCCGCCCTTTTTGACTGGCTGGCCGGCACACCCACGCAGGCAGCCGGCTGGAGCGCCGACCTGACGGAACTGCCCGCCGGTCGGCTGCAGGCGCGCCGCACAACGCCTGCGCCCGCCGCCGACCTGCGTGTTGTACTGGACCGCTGATGCGCGCGTTGTACGAGGTGCCGGCGCCGGCCAAGCTGAACCTGTTTCTGCACATCACGGGGCGGCGCGCGGACGGCTACCACCTGCTGCAATCGGCTTTCACGCTGCTGGACTGGTGCGACACCCTGCACTTCGAGCGGCGCGACAACGGCGCAATCACCCGTGAAGACCTGACCACGCCCCTGCCTGCCGACGACCTGGTGACGCGGGCCGCACGGGCACTGCAGGCCGCCGGCGCAACCACCCAAGGCGCCTGGATCGGCATTGAAAAGCGCCTGCCAGCGCAGGCCGGCATGGGCGGCGGATCGTCCGACGCCGCGACCAGCCTGCTGGCGCTGAACCGCCTGTGGGGCCTGAACATGCCACTGGCGCGCCTGGAGCAGATCGGCCTGACGCTGGGTGCGGATGTGCCTTTTTTCCTGCGGGGGCGCAATGCATGGGTCGAGGGAATCGGCGAGCAGATCACCCCGCTGGACCTGCCGCCGGCTCGCTTTGCCGTGGTCAAACCGACTGAAGGGCTGGACACCGGGCTCATATTCCGTGACCCGGGGCTGGAACGGCAGCATGAAACTGCTATAATTTCAGGCTTTGCTGCAAACCCGTATGGTTTTGGCCAGAACGACCTGCAGCCGGTTGCCCAGAAGCTTTGCCCCGCGGTGACACAGGCCCTGAAATGGCTTGAGTCGCAAGGGCTGCAGGGCCGGATGACCGGTTCAGGCAGTGCGGTGTTTGCGCAGATGCCCCAGGACATTGTCTTGCAGGCTGCTCCGGCAGGCTGGCAAGCCAGGGTCTGTGGCAATTTGGATGTTCATCCCCTGGTGGGTTGGGCACCCAGCGACGATTGATCGGTTGGCAGCTTCTGGCTGTTGACCCGTGTAGGGGAGTCGCCAAGCTGGTTAAGGCACCGGATTTTGATTCCGGCATGCAAAGG
>JBEIPU010000099.1:0-15097 GCA_040376925.1 Caenimonas sp.
GGGTCGTTGTAGTTGGCCACCAGTTGCGAGAAAGCCCGCGCTGCCTCGACGATGCGGTCGCCGTGCTGGTTGAACAGTTCGAAAAAATTGCCTTCGCGCGGCATCAGCTTGCCAAACAGCATCGCTTCGCTCCTGGGGAATATGTCAAATATATGACGTTCTTGTGACAGCCCGGGAGTTTAACCGGCGGGTCGCGCCCGCTGCTCAGCCGCTTCGGAAGATGAAATACACCGCCCCCACCATGCACAGCGCCGCCCAGAGGTAGTCCAGCTTGAACGGCTCCTTGAGGTAGAACATCGCAAACGGCACGAACACAGCCAGTGTGATCACTTCCTGCATGATCTTGAGCTGGCCGACGGTAAAGCCGGCCTGCTGGAAACCGATGCGGTTGGCCGGCACCTGCAGCATGTACTCAAACAGTGCAATGCCCCAGCTGACCAGCGCCGCGATGTACCAGGGCGCGGTTGCCTGGTTCTTCAGGTGACCGTACCAGGCAAAGGTCATGAAAATGTTGGAGGCCACCAGCAGCAGGATGGTCTGCAACGACACCGGAATGGATTGAAGCGCGGTCATGGCGGAATTATCGGGGGCGACCCTTGTTCATGTGGACGACCACCTGCTGGTGGCCGACAAGCCCGCCGGGCTGCTGTGCGTGCCCGGGCGCGGGGAGGCCGGGCGCGACTGCCTGTCGGCCCGCGTGCAGCAGCGCTACCCCGACGCGCTCATCGTGCACCGGCTGGACATGGGTACCTCGGGCCTGTGCGTTCTGGCGCGCGGGCCCGAGGTACAACGCCGCCTGAGCATGGCGTTTGCCGCGCGCGAGGTGCACAAGCGTTACGTCGCCGTCGTGCACGGGTGCCTGCAGGGGTTACCTGATGGCGCCTGGTCCACCATCGACCTGCCGCTGATGCCCGACTGGCCCAACCGCCCGCTGAGCAAGGTGGACCAGGTTCATGGCAAACCCAGCCTGACGCGCTGGCGGGCGCTGGCCTGCGACGCAGCGGCCCACACCACCCGCGTGGAGCTGGAGCCCGTGACGGGCCGCTCCCACCAGTTGCGCCTGCACTTGCAGGCCATCGGCCACCCCATTCTGGGCGACGCCCTGTACGCGCCGCCGCCGGTGCAGGCCATGGCCGCACGCCTGCTGCTGCATGCCACGGCCATCACACTGCCCCACCCGACCACCGGCGAGCCGCTGTCGCTGCAAAGCCCTGTCCCGTTCTGAGGAACTCCACAGCACGCACCAGCCTCTGACCAGCAGCCCTACCGCAGACACACCATGCCTGAAACCACCGCCTTGCCAGCCCTGTCCCGTCGCACCGTTGCTGCAGCGCTGATCGCCCTGCCCGCCGTCTGGACCGGGGCCCGCGCGCAGATGCCCGCAGCGCGCCGCGCGACCCCGTCGCAGACAGAAGGCCCTTTCTACCCCGTGGAATTGCCCAAGGACAGCGACGCCGACCTGCTGCGCAACGGCACGCTGAGCTACGCCCGCGGCCAGCCCGTGTGGCTGGACGGCAGCGTGAGCGACCTGCAGGGCAAGCCGGTGGCCGGCGCCCAGGTGGAGATCTGGCAGTGCGACGAGGCCGGTCATTACCACCACCCGGGCGACGGCGGCCGGGCCGACAAGGCGTTCCAGGGCTTTGGCAAGGTGGTGGCCGGTGCCGACGGGCGCTACCGTTTCCGCACCATCAGGCCGGTGGCCTATGCGGGCCGCACGCCGCACATTCACGTGAAAGTCCGCCTGGGCCAGCGCGAGCTGCTGACCACGCAGCTGTATGTGGCGGGCGACCCCGGCAACGAGCGCGATTTCATCTGGCGGCGCATGGACGCCCAGGACCGGGCCGCGGTCACGGTGCCGTTTGCGAAAGGCCCTGAGGGCCTGACGGCGAATTTTCCGGTCATCATTGCGGCATGACGCAACAACACCTCACCATCCTCACCGGCGCCTCGCGCGGCATGGGCCTGGCAATGGCCCAGCAACTGCTGGCCGCCGGCCACCACCTGCTGTGCCTGTCGCGCAACGCCAACCCCGCACTGGCTTCTGCCTCGTGCGAACAATGGACCGTGGACCTGGCCGACCCCGCGCCCGTCGCCGCGCGGCTGGCTGAATGGCTGGCCGCGCAAGCCACCCCGGCTTCGGCCACGCTGATCAACAACGCCGGGCTGATCCCGGCCATTGCGCCCGTGGGCGACATCGCCGCCAGCGACCTGGCCCGTGCCATGCGCGTGGACCTGGAAGCCCCGATGCTGCTGACCGGCGCCTTCCTGCGCGCCACGGCCGCCTGGCCGGTGCCGCGCAAGGTGCTCAATATTTCATCGGGCCTGGGCCGCCGGGCGATGGCCTCGCAGGCCGCCTACTGCGCAGCCAAGGCCGGCATGGACCACTTCACGCGCAGCGTGGCCCTGGAAGAGGCGCTGGCACCCAACGGCGCCCGGGTCTGTTCACTGGCGCCCGGCGTGATCGACACCGACATGCAGGTCCAGCTGCGCAGCGCCGACAGCGCGGCCTTTCCCGACATCGGCAACTTCATCGGCATGAAGGAAAAAGGCCAGCTCAGCTCGCCGCAGGATGCGGCGGCCAAGGTGCTGGGCTACCTGAGCCGGCCGGACTTCGGCGCGAACCCTGTGGCTGATGTGCGGGATCAGTAAATTTCGGGGACGATGAGGTCGGGGGGCACCGGGCGGCGCGCGTAATCATCGTGGCGCACGCGCTCGGGCAGCACCACGGCCGGGCGCTCAGTCTCGCTGTAGGGCATCTGGCCCAGCAGGTGGTGGATGCAGTTCAGCCGGGCCTTTTTCTTGTCGTCGGCCTGCACCACCCACCAGGGCGCGTCGGGTGTGTGGGTGCGCTCCAGCATGATTTCCTTGGCGCGGGTGTATTCCTCCCAGCGCCGGCGTGACTCCAGGTCCATGGGGCTCAACTTCCACTGCTTGAGCGGGTCCTGGATGCGGCCCAGAAAGCGCGAATGCTGCTCCTCGTCCGAAATCGAGAACCAGTACTTGATGAGCTGGATGCCCGAGCGCACAAGCATTTTCTCGAACTCGGGCACGCTGCGGAAGAACTCCTCGTACTGGTCGTCGGTGCAAAAGCCCATGACGCGTTCCACGCCTGCGCGGTTGTACCAGCTGCGGTCAAACAGCACCATCTCGCCCGCGGCCGGCAGGTGCGACACATACCGCTGGAAGTACCACTGCGTACGCTCGCGGTCGTTGGGCGCGGGCAGCGCGGCCACGCGGGCCACGCGCGGGTTCAGCCGCTGGGTGATGCGCTTGATCACGCCGCCCTTGCCCGCCGCGTCGCGGCCTTCAAACACGATCACCACCTTGTGGCCGGTCTGCACCACCCAGTCCTGCAGCTTGACCAGCTCGCCCTGCAGGCGAAACAGCTCCCGGAAATAGTGGCGGCGCTGCTCCCGGTGCCCGGCCGTGACCCGGCCGGCGGCCAGCTCGTCGGCGGTTGCGTCCTCACGCTCCATCTCCAGCTCTTCGTCATAGCTGTCCAGCAGGTCGCGGTGGATGCGCGCCAGCAGTTCGTCGTCGTGGTCAGTCACAGGCAAGGCCTTTCAGGGTTCAAACTTCCTGAGGCTACAGCCCGTACATGGCAGGCGGATGACAGCCAGGGAAGCTACCTAACCCCGCACCACCAGCACCGGCAGCGTGGTGTGCGACAGCACGCGCTGCGTCACGCTGCCCAGCAAAAGCTTTTCAATGCCGTGGCGGCCATGGGAGCCCATGACGATCAGGTCGGCGCCGGCGGACGCCGCCGCCTGCAGGATGCCCTCGTGCACCACATGGCCCTCGATCACCTTCTGCTCGCACGGCAGGCCTGCTGTGGCCAATGCGCTGGTGGCGGCAGCCAGCGCCTGGTTGGCGCTGGCCGTGGCGGCGCTCATGTACTCCGTCTGGCCCAGCGCGTAGTCCGCGCCCACGCCCACAAAGGGGTAGTAGTCAATGACGTTGATGACCGTGACGCGGCTGCCAAACGCCCGGGCCAGGGCAACTGCCTTGTCCACGGCAAGCAGCGCGGTCCCCGAGCCATCCACGGGGACAAGGATGTGGCTGAACATGATGTGCCTCGCTTTGCAGAGTACACACCCAATCTATACCCGCGTGCGCGCCCCCGTCTGTAGGACGGCCCCCTGAAATCCGCCCGCGCGGCAGGTCACCACCAGCGTATCGCGGTGGCCGCCTTCGGCCGTGGGCTGGATGGGGGTGGACTCATGGATCACGCGCGCGTCGTCCAGCAGCAGCGCAGACCAGGGCTCGGTCAGCGTGAAGCGCTGGCCGTTGGGGCCATCGGCCTCGAACACACGCGTCTCGCCGCCCTTGATGCCGGTGCGCCCCACCAGGAACACCGCCACCAGGTCCACGCCGTCGCGGTGCGCGCCCTCGGGCGTGGGCCGGCCGATGCCGTCGGTGGTGTCAATGCGGAACTGGTGCGCCTCCACATGCCAGGGCTGCGGGCCCTTGAGGGCCGAGCTCACGCGGCCGAGCCAGCACAGCAGCCGGTTCCATGCGGGCCGCGCGACGTCCGACGCCGCCATGGGCTCGAACCAGCGCTCCATGCCGCCATGCAGCGCGTTGTATTCCACCGGCTGCCAGTGGGCACGGTGCGGCACGGGTTGCACGGTGTCGCCGTCCACCACAAAGCAGGAATGGCGCCGCCGCCGGTAGCGCCCGCCGTCCTTGAGGTAGGCATCGTGCGGCATGCCGTCCCAGCCGGGTGTCATGGCCATGAGGTCAGCCAGACTGCAGCCGGCCAGCTCGCACACACCCTGGGGGCTGAGCACCGCAAAGCCCTGCGATTGCAGCAAAACCGTGGCGTCGCCGGGTGCGCACGCCGGCGGGAAAAACGTAGGGGAACTCATTTTTTCAAGCATAACTGAGCGCCAGCGCACGCAAACCTGCGCCAGATCAAAGCCACATGCGGCGCGCGCCAGCACACTCGCCAGTCAACCCGGAGCTGACATGCACACACTGCAATGGAGCGACGCCCTGTCGCTGGACCTGCCACTGATGGACGACACCCACCGTGAATTTGTGGACTTGCTGGCCCAGGCCGCGCAGGCAGGCGACGGCGCCCTGCTGCCGGCCTGGCAGCAACTGATTGATCACACGCAGGACCATTTCGACCGGGAAGACCGCTGGATGGCTGACACCGGGTTTTCGGCAACGCATTGCCACACCACGCAACACCGGGTGGTGCTGCAGGTCATGCGCGAAGGCGCACGCCGAGGCCAGGGCGGCGACCTGGCGCTGGTGCGCCAGATGGTGTCGGAGCTGGCGCTGTGGTTCCCCCAGCATGCGCAGAGCATGGACGCAGCACTGGCGCTGCATGTGCGGCGCGTGGGGTACGACACGGCCACCGGCACCGTGCGCATGCCGGCCTGCCACGCCGTCGAGGCTACGCTACCTTGACGCCCTTCCAGAATGCCACTCGCCCGCGCACCATGTCGGCTTCGGGCTTGGGGTCGGCGTAATACCACACGGCATCCAGGTTGAGCTCGCCGTCCACGATCAGCGAGTAGTAGCTGGCCTGGCCCTTCCAGGCGCAGGTGGTCTTGTGGTTGCTGAAGGTGACGTACTCGCGCTTGAGCGACGTCTCGGGGAAGTAATGGTTGCCCTCGACCACCACGGTGTCGTCGCTCTCGGCGATGACGGTGTCTTTCCAGGTTGCTTTCATCAGAGGTGCCTCCTATTGCGGCGCGTGCAACCAGTGCACGCTGAAGTGGTGTTGCGCATCGGTCCACACCGGCCCGGGCCGAAAGCCCGCCTGCTGCGCCAGCAAGCGCAAGCCCTCGATGGTGAACTTGTGCGAGTTCTCGGTGTGCAGTGTCTCACCTTCGGCAAATTCGAACAGCTGGCCCGCCACCTCCACGCGCTGGCGGCAACGGCTGACCAGATGCATTTCAATGCGCTGCAGCGGTGCGTTGTAGAACGCATGGTGGGTGAACTGGTCCAGCCGGAAGCCCGCAGCGAGCTCGCGGTTGGCACGCGCCAGCAGGTTCAGGTTGAAGGCCGCGGTGACGCCCTGGGCATCGTTGTAGGCGGCGTGCAGCACGGCCGGGTCCTTGACCAGATCGGCCCCCAGCAGCAGCGCGCCGCCGCGCAGCACCTGCGCGGCCACCTGAAGGAAGTAAAAAGCCTCGGCCGGGGTGAAGTTGCCGATGGTGGAGCCCGGAAAGAACCCCACGCGCTGGCCCGCGCCCGGCAACCGCGCCGGCAGCAGCAGGCGCTGGGTGTAATCCGCCACCACCGGCTGCACGTCCAGCCCCGGGTAGTCGCGGCGCAACCCGGCCGCGGCCACCGACAGGTGTTCGCCCGAGATGTCGATCGGCAGGTAGCGCGCCGGCGCGTCCAGGGCGTCCAGCAGCACGCGCACCTTGGTGCATGAGCCGGCGCCAAACTCCACGATCTCGGCACGCGGGCCCATCTGCGCGGCAATGTCGGCGGCCTGCCCGCGCAGGATGGCCATCTCGGTGCGGGTGGGGTAGTACTCCGGCAGGTCGCAGATGCGGTCAAACAGCGCCGAGCCCTGTGCGTCGTAAAAATACTTGGGCGAAATACTGCGCGGGCGCATGGCCAGCGCAGCCGTCAGGTCGCGCGCAAATGCATCGCGGGCCGGGTCGGGCCGGGCCGGGGCGCGCTGCGCGGTGGAACGGGCGGTGTTGTTCATCATGAGGCGTCCCTTGCCAGGCGCAGGCCTGAAAACTGCCAGCGCGCGCCGGGCGGGAAAAAGTTGCGGTAGGTCGGCCGTGTGTGGCCCGCGGGCGTGGCGCGGCTGCCGCCGCGCAGCACCACCTGGCTGACCATGAACTTGCCGTTGTATTCGGCAACCGCACCGGTCATCGGGCGAAAGCCGGGGTACGGGTCATAGGACGAGCGCGTCCACTGCCAGACGTGCCCGGTCATCTGGGTCATGGCGGGCAAGGCCGCCGCAGCCTCCCATTCAAACTCCGTCGGCAGCCGCGCACCGGCCCATCCGGCATAGGCGGCTGCTTCATAAAAGCTCAGCTGGCTGACGGGCTCGCTGTCCATCAGGGGCCGCACGCCGTTCAGGCCAAACACCTGCCAGTGGGCCGCGGGCGCGCGCGCATCACCGGGCGCCAGCCAGTAGGCGGGCGCGTGCCAGCCCTGCGCCTGCACCGCCGCCCAGCCGTCAGACAGCCACAGCGCCGCGCGCTCGTACCCGCCATCGGCGATGAATTGCAGGTAATCGCCACAGGTCACCAGCCGGTCGGCCATCTCAAACGGCTGCAACAGCACCACATGGCGCGGGGTTTCGTTGTCAAACGCAAAGCCGTCGCCGCCATGGCCCACCGCTACCGTGCCACCTGGCACCGCCACCCAGCGCTGTGCGGGTGGCGCTTGTGCCAGCCGCAGCGCGGGCGCCAGTGCCGGGTCGTAAGCGGGCAGCAGCGGGTTGCACCACAGGGCATGCAGCATGTCGGTCAGGATCAGTTCCTGGTGCTGCTGCTCGTGGTTCAGCCCCAGTTCCACCAGCGGCGCGGCGGCGGCCCAGGCCGCGCCCTGCGCGGAGCCGATGAAGCGGCGCATGGCGGCGTCCACATGGGCGCGGTAGGCGTGGACTTCGTCCAGCGACGGCCGCGTGAGCAGCCCGCGCTGGGGCCGCGCGTGGCGCGGGCCCAGGGCTTCGTAATAGGAGTTGAACAGGTAGGAGAACCGGTCGTTGAACGCGCGGTAGCCCGCCATGTGCGGCACCAGCACCACCGCCTCAAAGAACCAGCTGGTGTGGGCCAGGTGCCATTTGACGGGGCTGGCGTCTGGCATGGACTGCACGCACTGGTCTTCGGCCGACAGCGGCGCAGCCAGCGCCAGCGTGCGGGCACGCACATCGTCAAATCGCGCGGCAAGCGCGGTGCGTGGCGCCGCTGCGGGCAATGTGGAAATGGACATGGGAATCGGGCCTCCTGCGCTGGACAGCATGGGTCGCGGTCCGTTGAAAATCATTACAGCATGCAGGCCCGCGCCCGTGGTGTCAGACAGTGGCGCCTGCTGACACTTCCAGGTAACAGACTGCTGTCACGTTTGCTACCCGGGCCGGCGGTGCGAATGGCTAACATCGCGACCTTCAGGAGACACACCCATGACCACCACCGCCAACCTTTCCAACCGCCAGGTCCGCCTGGCCCAGCGCCCCGTGGGCACGCCCGGGCGCGAATGCTGGAACTTCACCACCGAACCCGTGGCCGAGCCGGCCGACGGCGGCGTGCTGGTCAAGACGCTGGCACTGTCGCTGGACCCGGCCATGCGCGGCTGGATGAACGAGGGCAAGAGCTACATCCCGCCCGTGGGCATCGGCGAGGTGATGCGCGCCGGCGGCATCGGCCAGGTGGTGGCATCCAGGAACCCGAAATTCGCAGTTGGCGACACCGTGTCGGCCGGCCTGGGCGTGCAGCAGTACTGCCTGATCGCCGAAGACCAGGTCAAGCGCGCCGGCATGTTCAAAATTGACCTGCGCGCGGGCAGCATGACGCAGTGGCTCAACGTGCTGGGCATGCCGGGCATGACGGGCTACTTTGGCCTGATGGACGTGGGCATGCCCAAACCGGGCGAGACCGTGGTGGTATCGGGCGCCGCGGGCGCCGTGGGCCAGACCGTGGGCCAGCTGGCCCGCATCAAGGGCTGCCGCGTGGTGGGCATTGCCGGCGGCCGGGCCAAATGCGACTGGGTGGTCAACGAGCTGGGCTTTGACGCCTGCATCGACTACAAGGCCGGCAACGTGAAGGCAGCGCTGAAAGAGCATTGCCCCAAAGGCGTGGACATCTACTTTGACAACGTGGGCGGCGAGATTCTGGACGACGTGCTCGCCCGCATCGGCCGCGGCGCGCGCATCATCATCTGTGGCGCCATCAGCCAGTACAACAACACCACGCCGGTGCAGGGCCCCAAGAACTACCTGAGCCTGCTGGTCAACCGCGCCCGCATGGAAGGCATCGTGGTGTTTGACTACGCCGACCGCTACCACCTGGCCGTGGCCGAGATGGCTGGCTACCTGAAGGACGGCCGCATGAAGAGCAAGGAAGATGTGGTGGAAGGCCTGGACAACTTCCCCGAGGCACTGCTCAAGCTGTTTTCGGGCGCGAACTTCGGCAAGCTGGTGCTCAAGGTCGCCGACGCCTGATGCCCCCACGGGGCGTTCCTACAATGGGCGACACACCGCCCATGACCCCCGACCCCATCGAACGCCTGGCCCTGCAGGACCCCGCCGCACCGGCCGTCATTGACGAAGACCGGCTGATCACCCGCGCGCAGCTGCGCCGCGAGCTGGACTGCATGGCCGCTGCGCTGCACGGCCTGGGCGTCGTTGAAGGCACGCGCGTGGCGCTGGCCTGCGAACACGGCTACGTGCACTGGCTGCTGGTGCTGGCCTGTGAGCGGCTGGGCGCGGTGAGCGACGCCGTGCTGGACCCGCGCCGCGAAGACTGGGCCACGCTGCACCAGCGCGCCGACCTGTTGCTCAGCACTTTCCGCACGCCGCCCATGGCCTGTCGCCACCAGCTGATCGACCAGCCCTGGCTGGACCATCTGCTGGGCCGGCTGGACCTGCCCGCATTGCCTGCCCTGACAGACAACCCCAACGCACCCGCACGCGTGGCCCGCACGTCCGGCACCACGGGCGCCAGCCTGCGCCTGCTGCTCAGCCGCGCCGACCTGGCGCAGCGCGTGCGCAACTGGGTGCAACTGCTGGGCCTGCACGGCAACGCGCGCTACCTGCTGACGCTGCAGCCATCGGCCGCCACCGCCTGCTACCAGGCGGCGGCCTGCATGCACGCCGGCGCCGTGCTGGTGTTTGCACCGGCCGAACAGGCCTGGCGGTCCATCGCTCGCCACGGCGTCACGCACACGGCCTGCCTGCCCGGCATGCTGGGCCAGTGGCTGGCGCAGCTGCCCGCAGGCTTTGCCCGGCCGGCGGCCCTGCGCCTGGTGTGCGGCGGGGCACCGGTGAGCGCCGCGCTGCGCCAGCAGGCCCTGCAACGCCTGGCCACCTCGTTTGAAGACATCTACGCCAGCAACGAAGCCGGCCTGATCGCCACCGGCCAGAGCGCGGTGGACGCTGGCGCGGGCACACTGTGGCCCGGCGTGCAGGTGCAGGTGGTGGATGAACAGGGTGCCGCACTGCCCGCGGGCCAGACCGGCCGCATCCGCGTGCGCGCACCCGGCATGGCGCATGGCTACCTGGACGCGCCCGAGGCCAGCGCCACACACTTTCAGGACGGCTGGTTTTACCCCGGCGATGTGGGGGTGATGACCCCGGCGGGGCAACTGCGCGTAACGGGCCGTGAGAGCGACGTCATGAACCTGGGCGGCATCAAGGTGTCGCCCGAGGAAATCGAGGCACGTTTGTGTGTGAGTGGCGTGCCCGCGCACGAGCTGGCCGTGTGCGCGCTGCCGGACGCCATGGGCGTGGATGAGGTCTGGGTGGCGCTGTCGGGCGAAGCGGCCCGCCAGCAGGACCGTGTGGTGCAGGCACTGGCCGCCGTGTGTGGTGACTACCCCTGGGTGTCGTTTCGCGTGGTGCAGGTCGGCACGGTCAACCCGCAGGCACCGGGCAAGCTGTCACGGCGCGCGCTGCGCGACATGATCGCCGCGCTGTAGCGCACCGTGCGCCAGCCGGCGCGGGCTTACGACGCCATGCGCAGCGTGTTGCCGTCCACCACCACGCGCGAGCCGGCGGCAATGGCGCTGCCCTGCTCCACGGTGCGGATGGTGCCGTCGTTCATGCGGATGCGCACCTGGTAGACGGTGACCTTCTTGGTGTTCTTTTCGATCGCGTGGCCGGCATAGGCGCCGCCCGCGGCGCCCAGCACCGTGGCCGCCGTCTTGCCGCTGCCGCCGCCCACCTGGTTGCCCAGCAGGCCGCCGACCAGGCCGCCCGCCACGGCACCCACGCCGATGCCGCTGTTGGCAATGCCGTTAACCTGGCCCGCGCGCTGCACGGCTACTGCCGATTCAACGACGCCGCAATTGGCGCAGGCCTGCGCAACCTGCGTTCGGGCCACCGGCGCCGCCGTGTTGGGCTGCGTGACCTGAGCCTGGCGCACGGGCGCTTTTTGCGTCACGGCGGCCACGGGCGCCGGGCCGTCCTTGACGCCGTCCTGCGCACCGATGCGGTTGCTGACCAGCGCGGCCGCCAGCGCCAGCGACGTCACAGCCAGCACCGCCAGCGTGGGGATCAGGGCCTTGCTGTGGCGCAGCTTGTCGCCCAGGCCGGGCTGTTGGCCGGGCTGTGAGGCGTTGGTCTGCATTGCATGTTGATTCGAGTCCATGGAGTTCTCCTGTTATGAGCCCCCATGGTGGCGACACGCCCTGATACACGGTGTAGGCCAATGTGAGAACCGTGTGTAGGCGTACAGACAGCGCAGCTGTTTTTCGAGGGTTACACGCCGCCGTGCGGGTGCGTGGGATCCACCCACAGCACGGATTCAGGCTTTTCGGCCGGCTCGATGTCCAGGTTGACGGCCACGGCCTGCCCGTCGCTGCGGCACAGCACGCATTCCAGCGTCTCGGTCGCGCTGGCGTTGATCTCCTGGTGCGGCACATACGGCGGCACGTAGATGAAGTCCCCCGGCCCGGCCTCGGCGGTGAACTCCAGGTGGTCGCCCCAGCGCATGCGGGCGCGGCCGCGCACCACGTAGATCACGCTCTCAAGCGGCCCGTGGTGGTGGGCGCCGGTCTTGGCGTTGGCATGGATGGTGACCGTGCCGGCCCACAGCTTTTGCGCGCCCACGCGCGCAAAGTTGATCGCGGCCTTGCGGTCCATGCCGGGTGTGGACGGCACGTTGCCGTCCAGCTGGTTGCCCGGGATCACGCGAACGCCGTCGTGCTTCCAGGCCGGGGCGTCATGGGAATGGTCATGGGGGTGTTGGTGTGGATGGTCGTGATCGTGTGCGCTCATGCACCCCAGCCTACACACCGCACCGTAGGTCAGTCAAGCACCACCACATGGCCCTGCGCCGCGTCCACGCGGCCCGCGCACAGGTCGCGGATCAGCGGCTGGGCCGCCGCCAGCCCCCGGTGGGCCTGCACGCGCAGCCAGGGCGACTGCGCATCGCCCGCGCGCTGGATGAACGCCAGCTGCGCTTCGTTGAAACGGCGGTTGACTTCGGCGTGGCCCCAGTCGGCATTGCGCTTGCGGATCTGCACGGGCGCAAAGTAGAACTGCGGCGCCGGCCCCGGCAACGCCGCAGGCTGCAAAAAATGGGTGTTCTGCGCCGAGCCCGCGTAGCAGTCGTACACCAGTGCCTCGCCAAAGTGGTGGTGTACCTGCGCGCGCAGCGCATCGTCGCCCGAGAAATCCACATACAGCGTGGGCACGGCAGGGTCCAGCCCGGCCAGGCCGGCGTAGTCCACCACGGCGTCGTAGCAGCCCAGCGCCTGCACAAAGCCCGCATTGCGCGCGGCGGTCAGCGCCACGCGGTGCGGACCGCCGCGCATGCCGTCTACGCTGTACAGGCAAAAGGCCGTGCCATAGGCCGTCTTGCTGGACGCGCTGGAAAAGACGATCTGCCGCGCACCAAAGAAGCCGTTGTCCTGCAGGAAATCCGCCAGCATGAACGAGGTGATGAACAGCGGGCGCAGCAACGCCTGCAGGTCTTCATCGGACGCGCGCCAGGCCGGGTCGGCGCTGGTGCGGGTGTACTGGTTGTAGGCCGACACCAGCGCGGCGCGGTGCGGCGCGCCGTCGTAAAAACCACGGTCCGTCACGCGCACCGGCTGCACGCGCAGGTGGCTGGCCAGCGGAAAGTAGCCGTAAAAGCGCTCGCCCACCGCCACGCCGTCCACCGTGGACGCCAACACGTCGGCAAAACCCCAGGCGGGCATGTGGCCCCAGCCGTCCACGCCCGTGGGGAAAAAGCCCCAGTAGTTCATGGCGTCGCCAAAGGCCGCGTAGGTGATGTTGTTGGTGGTCAGCGCCACGCGGCTCAGGCGCAAAACCGCCTCGCCGTCCTGTACCGGCGCCAGCGGCTGGTGGTCGAGGCGGGTGTGGTCCAATGCGCGCTTGTCAGTCAACAGGCGGGTCAGCTCGGGGTTCATGTGATCTCCATCCAGGCAATGCAGTCACTGTATGGCGCGCCGCCCGGGCGTGGGTTCGGAAACGCCGCGCCATGAGCAAGCCCCACGCAGCCCCCGCGGCCCGGCCGCTGAAGCGCCCCACCCAGGCGCGCGCCCGCTTCACCGTGCAGGCCATCTACGACGCCTTTGTTCGGATCTGGCAACGCGACGGCTGGGCCGCCCTGACCACCCGCGCCGTGGCGCTGGAAACCGGCATCTCCGTGGGCACGCTGTACGAGTATTTCCCCAACAAGGCCGCCCTGCTGTCGGGCTATGTGCGCCACAGCCTGGAGGCACTGGTGGCCGCCATCGACACCCAGGCCGTGGTGCCCGCCGGGCTGGCGTGGCAGGACCGTGTGCGCGTGCTGGTGCGCCTGAGCTGCGGCGTGGACGCACCGGGGCTGCCCTGGATCCCGCCCGGCATGCTGGCGCTGGAGGGCCAGATTGCCGAGCCCCGGCACCACCGCCGCGCCTATGACGAGCTGTGCGCTGCGTGGCAGCGCACGGTCGCCGCCTGCCCGGACCTGCCAGCGCACACCGCCGCCGCCGTGCCTGCACTGGTACTGGCGATTTGGGGCGGACGGCGTTACGCTTTGCTGCTGGCGCTGGACGAGGCAGCGGCACGCGACTGGGCATCACACATGGAGCGGCTGAGCCTGGACGCGCTGGAACCCAATCAAAGCTCTTGAGGGAATCACGATGAAACGCAAATGGATCAAGGTTGCGGCGTGGGCGTTGGCCTGCGCCGTGTTGCTGGCCGCGGCAGCGGTGTTCGCCGGCCTGCAGCTGGCGCAGCAAAAAATGCAGCGCAAGGTGGACGTCACCGTGCAGCCGGTGCCGGTGCGCACCGACGCGCAGGCGCTGGAGCGCGGAAAGTACCTGTATGCGTCACGCGGCTGCGTGGACTGCCACGGCGCCAACGGCGCGGGCCGGATGTTTGTGGAAGACGGCGGCCTGCGCATTGCGGGCCCCAACATCACCACGGGCCCGGGCGGCGTGGTGGCGGCCTACCAGCCATTGGACTGGGTGCGCGCCATCCGCCACGGCGTGAGCCCGCAGGGCCGCGCGCTGATGATCATGCCCAGCGAAGACTACAACCGCTTCACCAACGACGACCTGGCCGCGCTGATTGCGCACATCCGCGCGCTGCCGCCGGCGCCGGGCAAGGGTGCCGTGGTGGACCTGCCGGTGCCGGTGCGGGCGCTGTACGGCTTTGGCGCGATCAAGGACGCCGCCGCGAAGATCGACCATTCACTGCCGCCCCAGCAACCCGTGGCCGAGGGCGTGAGCCTGGCGCACGGCGCCTATGTGGCCAACATGTGCATAGGCTGCCATGGCGCAAAGCTCGCCGGCGGCAAGATCCCCGGCGGTCCGCCCGACTGGCCCGCCGCGGCCAACCTCACGCCGGGGGCCGGCAGCGTGATGGCGCTGTACCCCGACGCAGACAGCATGATCAGGATGTTCCGCAGCGGCAAGCGCCCCGACGGCACGGCCATCAAGGTCATGCCGTTTGAATCCCTGCGCGAAATGAACGAAACCGACCTGCGCGCGCTGCACCTGTACCTCAAGGGCCTGCCGCCCCAGGCCAAGGGCTGACGCGCAGGCTTAACCGCCGTAGCGCTGGCGCGCCAGCGCCGCCCCCTTGGCCAGCGCCTCCAGCTTGGCCAGTGCCACCTCGCGGCTCATGGGCGCCAGGCCGCAGTTGGTGCAGGGGATCAGGCGGTGTTTGGGCACGAATTGCAAAGCAGTGCCAATGGTGTCGGCCACCTGTTCTGGCGTTTCCACCACGTCGCTGGCCACGTCGATCACGCCCACCATCACGTCCTTGCCTTCCAGCAGCTTCATCAGCTCGGGCGGCACGTGCGAGTGGTAACACTCCAGGCTCACCTGCTGGATGCTGCTCTTGGCCAGCGCCGGGAACACGTCGGCGTACTGGCGCCATTCATCGCCCAGCGTGTTTTTCCAGTCCACATTGGCCTGGATGCCATAGCCGTAGCAGATGTGCACGGCCGTCGTACAC
>JBEIPU010000144.1:0-11011 GCA_040376925.1 Caenimonas sp.
ATTGTAGGCGACGGCGCAAGCCCGTTGGGCGTCTCAGGCCATCTAGAATCGCCCGGATGTCTTACCTCGTGCTTGCCCGCAAATACCGCCCCCGGAACTTTCTGGAAATGGTGGGGCAGGCGCATGTGGTGCAGGCACTGACCAATGCGCTGACGCAGCAGCGGCTGCACCATGCCTACCTGTTCACCGGCACCCGCGGCGTGGGCAAGACGACGGTGTCGCGCATCCTGGCCAAGTCGCTCAACTGCCAGGGGCCGGACGGGCAGGGCGGCATCACGGCCACGCCCTGCGGCGTGTGCCAGGCCTGTACCGACATTGATTCGGGCCGGTTTGTGGACTACACCGAGCTGGACGCCGCGTCCAACCGCGGGGTGGACGAGGTGCAGAGCCTGCTGGAGCAGGCGGTTTACAAGCCGGTGCAGGGCCGCTTCAAGGTCTTCATGATCGACGAAGTGCACATGCTGACCAACACCGCGTTCAACGCGATGCTGAAGACGCTGGAAGAGCCGCCTGAGTACCTCAAATTTGTGCTGGCCACGACCGACCCGCAAAAGGTGCCCGTGACCGTGCTGTCGCGCTGCCTGCAGTTCAACCTGCGCCCCATGGCGCCCGAGACGGTGCTGGAGCACCTGGCGCATGTGCTCAAGGCTGAAAACGTGCCGGCCGACACAGCCGCCCTGCGCCTGCTGTCGCGCGCCGCGCGCGGCTCCATGCGCGACGCCCTGAGCCTGACCGACCAGGCCATTGCCTTTGGCAGCGGCAAGCTGGAAGAGGCCACGGTGCGTCTGATGCTGGGCAGCGCCGACCGCGGCCATGTGTTCCGCCTGATCGACGCGCTGGCGCGCGGTGATGGCAAGACGGTGGTGGATACGAGTGAAGAATTGCGCGTCAATGGCCTGAGCGCGGCGTCGACCCTGGAAGACATGAGCGCCGTGCTGCAGCGCATGGCGGTGCTGCAGGCCGTTCCCTCGGCCGCCGACGACAGCGACCCTGAAACCGCCGAGATCACCCGCCTGGCCGGCGCCATGCCGGCGGACGAGACCCAGCTGCTGTACAGCCTGTGCCTGCACGGCCGCGGCGAGCTGGGCCTGGCGCCCGATGAATACGCGGCGCTGACCATGGTGCTGCTGCGGTTGCTGGCCTTCAAGCCCGGCGCCTTGGCAGGCGCGGCTGAAAAAAAAACTCTGAGTGAACCTGCGGTGGCGCGGGTGGCTGCCCCCGCACCCACCCCTGCACCTCCCATCGCCCGCCCCCCGGCCGCCCCGCTGCAGGTGCCCGCGCCCGCGCGCCTGGCCGTGCCCGCCGTGGGTGCGCCGCCAGGCCGGGTGCTGCCCGTGGTGGAGCCGCCCGCGCCTGGCGCGTCCCAGCAGCGCCCGCCGGTGCAGCGCACCAGCGCCGGCCCCGGCCAGCCCGGCAGCCCGGTGGTGGGCGTGCCGGTGCGTGTGCAGCCCGAGCCGCGGGAGGAGTCCACGCCCCGCGCCGCCGCGCCGCTGGTGCCCACGGAAGATGGCGATTTCTGGCATGCCACCGTGCGCGGGCTGATGGAGGCTGAAAGCATCACCGCGCTGGTGCGCGAGCTGGCGCTGCAGTCGCAGCTGGTGGCGCGCGACACCGGCCACTGGATCCTGCGCGTGGAGCGCGAATCATTGAACCAGCCCGTGAGCCGCGAGCGGCTGCAAAACGCGCTGGCCGCCGCCGGCCATGCGGTGCAGCTGGCCGTGGAAATCGGCCAGGTCACCGACAGCCCGGCGCGGCGCAACCAGGCCGCGGCGGCCGAGCGCCAGCGCGCGGCCGAGGACATCATCCTGAACGACCCGTTCGTGCAGGCGATGATGCGTGACTTTGGCGCGAAAATCGTGCCTGGCAGCATCAAGCCCGTGACGCCGCACGTCACCCCACTCCACAACCCAAACCCATAGGACTCACCATGTTCAACAAAGGACAGCTCGCCGGCCTCATGAAGCAGGCCCAGGCGATGCAGGACAACCTCAAGAAGGCCCAGGACGAACTCGCCTTCGTCGAAGTCTCGGGCGAATCGGGCTCGGGCCTGGTCAAGGTCGTCATGACCTGCAAGCACGAGGTCAAGCGCATCACCATCGACCCGTCGCTGCTGGCCGACGACAAGGACATGCTGGAGGACCTGGTGGCCGCAGCCTTCAATGCCGCGGTGCGCAAGGCCGAAGAGACCAGCCAGGAAAAGATGGGCAAGCTCACCGCGGGTATGCCGGGCCTGCCCGGCGGCATGAAGTTCCCCTTCTGATCAAGCTTGACACCCTGATTCGTGGCTGATTCCAACTCGCTGGAAGCGCTGGTGCAGGCGCTGCGCCGCCTGCCGGGCGTGGGGGTCAAGTCGGCCTCGCGCATGGCGTTTCACCTGCTGCAGCACGACCGCGAAGGCGCGCAGATGCTGTCGCAGGCGCTGCACCATGCGGCCACCACGGTGCGCCACTGCAACCAGTGCCACACCTTCACCGAGGGCGACATCTGCCCCACCTGCCTGGACCCGCAGCGCGACGGCACCAAGCTGTGCGTGGTGGAGACCCCGGCGGACCAGTCGGCCGTGGAGCGCACCAGCGCCTATCGCGGCCTGTACTTCGTGCTGATGGGCAAGCTGAGCCCGCTGGACGGCATCGGACCGCGCGACATCGGCCTGCAAAAGCTGTTTGACCGCGCCACCGGCGGCACGGTGCAGGAGGTGATCCTGGCGACCAATTTCACCGCCGAGGGCGAGGCCACCGCCCATGTGATCGGCGAGGCGCTCAAGGCGCGCGGCCTGCAGGTCACGCGGCTGGCGCGCGGCGTGCCCGCGGGCAGCGAGCTCGAATACGTGGACCTGGGCACCATCGCCCATGCGCTGGTGGACCGGCGCTGACCCCGCAAACAACAACAAGGACAACACCCCATGGGCTACGCCAAATTCACCTTCGCCTACTGGTGCCTGCTGATCGCGGCGCTGCTGCCCATCTGCTGCGCCTGGCTGGCCAAGTCGGGCACCTTCGGCAAGCCGCGCAAGGAAGGCGGCTACGACAACCACGACCCGCGCGGCTGGATGGCCCGGCAAAAAGACTGGCGTGCCCGAGCCAACGCGGCCCAGGCCAACAGCTTTGAGGCGCTGCCGTTTTTCATGGGGGCGGTCATCGTGGCCCACCAGCTGGGCGCGGCGCAGGCGCGGCTGGATATCCTGGCGTTTGTGTGGATCGTGCTGCGCGTGATCTATGTGGTGATGTATGTGGCCGACCTGCCCATGGTGCGCTCGGCCGTGTGGACGCTGGCGCTGCTGGTCAACATCGGCATCCTGTTTGTCGGCTACCGTTAGTTGGTTAATACTCCCGGCCTATAAAGGAGGGAGTGCTGGATGGCAACATTCACCGTATTTTTCTGCGGCACCGGGTCCAACAGCTTTGACTTTGCCAACCCCGACTACCCCGGCGGCGAGCTGATCTCCACCCTGGCGCGGCACTGCGCCGGCATGGAGTTTGTGGACTGGATCATTGCCGACGGCCCGGGCAGCGGCAACTGGCAGGAGGACGAAAAGTTCGTCACCCCCGGCAACTATTCCAGCACCACCGGCGTGGCCTTTGGCCGCGGCTGGGAAGAAAACGTGGCCCACGCGCTGGCCATGATCCGCGGTGAAGCCACCTGGAGCCGCACCAAACTGACCGAGTTGAACTACCGCGTGCTCAAGGAGGCTGGCATTCCCATTGCCGACGAAAAGATCACCTACAACTTCCTGGGCCGCGAAAAGGAGCGCATCCGCCCCGACCGCAAGGTGACCCAGCAGGCGCTGCAGATGCAGAAGATCAAGATGTTCCGCCGCAACCGGCCGGTCACGCAGGTCAATGCCATTGGCTGGAGCCGCGGCGCCGTCACCACCCACATGTTTGCCAACGCCATGGCTGCCGACCCGCAGCTGTGCCAGCTGCCGCTGAACATCATTGCGGTGGACCCGGTGCCGGGCACCGGCAACTTCCAGAAGCACCGCACCACCATCCCGGCCAATGTGCGCAATTACGTGGCCTTCTATGCGCGCGACGAACGCTCCATGGGCTTTGCGGCCACCTTGGCCACGCTGGCCAACAGCCATGCGACGCAGGCGGTGTACTACCCCATGCCGGGGCGCCATGCCACGCTGGTGGGCAACCCGGGCAACTACATCGGCGGCAACGGCACCAACACCTTCTTCGGCCCCGGCACGGTGGTGCGCATGCTGGCCGAGCAATACCTGGCCGATTGGGGCACGGCCTGGGCCAAGCGCCTGGCGTATTCAGAGGTGGAGATGCTGCGCTGCTACGACGGCATGATCGCCCAGCACACGCAGTACGAGGCGCTGCGCAGCACGGTGTACACCACCCAGACGGGGCAGGGCGACGACCGCGACGTGGGCATCGGCCAGGACTGGACGAGCACCAAGTTCGCCCAGGTGGAGCAGCTCAAGCCCGACGGCCTGTTTGTCAACTGGCACCACCGCGCGCTGTTTCGCCAGCAGTGCGGCGCGGCCTGGCGTTACCTCGCGGGCCACAGCGCCACCCCGCCCACGGGCACGCTGCACACCACGCTGGCGCCGCACACCTGGCAGGTGCTGCTGACTTACCGGCGCACAGGGCGCAAGACCGGGCCGGTGTAACTGCTTTTTTCAGCGCGTACTTTCATTACGTACAAACCCGCACGGGATGTTCCCGATGCGGGTTGGGGCCTGCGCGCATAACCTCAGACAAAGCAAAAAAAGAGAGGTTGCCAACATGAAAACAAACACATTCACCCCCGCGCTGCGCCGAAGAACCTTCACCTCGCTGGCCGCGCTGACGGCTGCCGCCGTGGCCGTACCCTCGCTGCGCGCGCAGGGCAAGATCGAGAAAGCCAAGGTCTCCATCGCCGTGGGCGGCAAGGCCGCGTTCTACTACCTGCCGCTCACGCTGGCCGAGCAGCTGGGCTACTTCAAGTCCGAAGGCCTGGATGTGGAGATCTCCGACTTTGCCGGCGGCTCGCGCGCGCTGCAGGCCGTGGTGGGCGGCTCGGCTGATGTGGTCAGCGGTGCGTACGAGCACACCATCAACCTGCAAAGCAAGGCCCAGCTGTTCCAGGCCTTTGTGCTGCAGGGCCGTGCGCCGCAGATCGCCATGGGCATCTCCACCAAGGCCATGCCCAACTACAAGGCCGTGGCCGACCTGCGCGGCAAGAAGATCGGCGTGTCGGCGCCGGGCTCGTCCACCAACATGGTGGCCAACCTGGTGCTGTCGCGCGCGGGCCTGAAGCCCGCGGACGTGAGCTTTGTGGGCGTGGGCACGGCCGCCGGGGCGCTGGCCGCGCTGCGCTCGGGCCAGATCGACGCCATGAGCAACACCGACCCGGTCATGACCATGCTGGAGCAAAAAGGCGAGGTCCGCATCATCAGCGACACGCGCACGCTCAAGGGCACGACCGATGTCTTCGGCGGCCCCATGCCCGCGGGCTGCCTGTATGCGCCGCTCGAATTCGTGCAAAAGCACCCCAACACCTGCCAGGCCATGGCCAATGCCATCGTGCACGCGCTCAAATGGCTGCAGACGGCCGGCCCCAGCGACATCATCAAGACCGTGCCCGAAGCCTACCTGCTGGGTGACCGCGCGCTGTACCTGGCGTCGTTCAACAAGGTGCGCGAAGCCATTGCCCTGGACGGCCTGCTGCCCGAAGAGGGCGCCAAGACAGCGCTGCGCGCGCTGACCAGTTTTGACCCGGCCATCAAGGCCGACAAGATCGACCTGGGCAAGACCTACACCAACGAGTTCGCGCGCCGCGCCAAGGAAAAGTACAAGGCATAAGATCGGCGAATGTCCGATTTCGCGCTTGAGCTGCTGGATATTTCCGTCACGTTTCGCTCGCGCGAAGACGCCGCGCAGCGCTACACCGCCGTGGCCGACACCACGCTGTGCATCCGGGCGGGCGAATTCGTGTCGGTGGTCGGCCCCACGGGCTGCGGCAAGTCCACACTGCTGAACATTGCCGCCGGCTTGCTCGAAGCCTCGTCGGGCCAGGTGCGGGTGTTTGGCCAGCCGCTGTCGGGCATCAACCGGCGCGCGGGCTACATGTTCCAGACCGAGGCGCTCATGCCCTGGCGCAGCGCAATCGACAACGTCATGGTCGGCCTGCAGTACCGCGGCGTGCCCGACGCCGACGCGCGCGCCCAGGCCCAGGCCTGGCTGGAGCGTGTGGGCCTGGGCGGCTTTGGCGACCGCTACCCGCACCAGCTGTCTGGCGGCATGCGCAAGCGCACCGCGCTGGCCCAGGTGCTGGCGCTGGACCCGGACATCATCCTCATGGACGAGCCGTTCTCCGCGCTGGACATCCAGACGCGCCAGCTGATGGAAAACGAGGTGCTGGACCTGTGGGCCGCGAAGAAGAAGGCGGTGCTGTTCATCACCCACGACCTGGACGAAGCCATCGCCATGAGCGACCGCGTGGTGGTGCTGTCGGCCGGGCCGGCCACCCATCCCCTGGGAGAATTTGCCATTGACCTGCCGCGCCCGCGCGATGTGTCCGAGGTACGGGCGCACCCGCGCTTTGTGGACCTGCACACGCAGATCTGGGCGGTGATGCGTGAAGAGGTGCTCAAGGGCTACGCACAGCAACTCAGGAAGGCAGCATGACCGTGTGGGCCGCCCTCAAACCCTCCGACAAAAACCTGCGCTGGTGGCAGCTGGGCGTGCTGTTCGTGTTCCTGCTGGGCTGGCAGCTGCTGTCGCGCAACCCGCAGTACGCTTTTTTCCTGGGTGAGCCCATCAAGGTGCTGGGGCGCATCTGGTCGTGGTTCATGCCGTTCGGTTTTGGTGAGAGCGCGCTGTTCCCCGACGGCTTGCCGGGCCGCGCCGACATCTACCTGCACCTGGGCGTGACGCTATTGGAGACCTTGCTGGCGTTTGCCATCGGCACCGCCCTGGGCCTGGTGTTTGGCCTGTGGCTGGCGCTGGCGCCCACGGCCAGCGCCATCCTGGACCCGTACATCAAGGCGGCCAATTCCATGCCGCGCGTGATCCTGGCGCCGATCTTTGCGATGTGGTTTGGCTTGGGGATATGGAGCAAGGTGGCGCTGGCCGTGACGCTGGTGTTTTTCATCGTGTTCTTCAACGTCTACCAGGGCGTCAAGGAGGTGAGCCCGGTGGTGCTGGCTAACGCGCGCATGCTGGGCGCCAACCGCAAGCAGCTGCTGCGCACCGTCTATCTGCCCAGCGCCACCAGCTGGGTGTTCTCCAGCCTGCACACGTCGGTGGGCCTGGCCTTTGTGGGCGCGGTGGTGGGCGAATACCTGGGCTCGGCGCGCGGCGTGGGCTACCTGATCCTGCAGGCCGAGGGCACGTTTGACGTGAACACCGTGTTCGCCGGCATCGCGGTGCTGACCGCGTTTGCGCTGGTGCTCGACGGCCTGGTCGGGCGCATCGAGCGCAGGCTCATGAAATGGCAGCCCCGCCAGGGCGAGACCGAGAAGCTCTAGCCAAGGCCCGGCAAATCGGCGCCGTTGCATCCTGCAACAGGAAAGTGCGCCGCTGTCCTCAGCGCGCCGTCCTACAGGCGGCGACCCCGGTACGTTCGTTAAATGGTCTCCTAACAGGAGATTCTCATGAAATTCATACGAAACCCCTTGCTGGCCGTCTGGCTGGCCATGCTGGCCTTGCTGCCGCTGACCTTCATGCCCGGCAGCGCCGCGGCCCAGGTGCAGGCGCCCCCGGGCACGCCGGTGATCACCGGCTTTGACGTGGAGCAGGTGCGCAAGCTCGTGCCCGGTGCCGTGCTGGTCTTCACCCTGCGCGGCACGCCCGGCTCCGAGGCGCGCATTGCCATTGACGGCGTGCCCAGCCAGTACTACCTGAACGAGATCGACCCCGGCCTGTACCAGGGCACTTACACCCTGCGTACCAACGACAAGCTCACGCCCAGCACCCTGGTCAACGCCAGCCTGCGCCTGGGTAACCAGGTGGCCACGGCCGTGCTGGACGAATCGCTGCTGTACGGCGCGCCCTGGCGCAACGCATCGCAGCGCGCGGCCGACCTTGCGGCCGCAGCCGCGCCGCGCATCGACCGTTTTGCGGTCGAGCCGGCCAACCCGCTGACCACCGGGGCCGAGCTGTTCTTCAGCGTGACCGGCACCCCCGGCGCGCAGACCAGCGTGCGCCTGCAGGGCGTGCCCGGCAAGACGGCGCTGACGGAGACCAGCCCCGGCAAGTACGAAGGCGTGCACCGCATTGCCGCCACTGACCGCATCGCGCCCAACACGCGCGCCACGGCCACGCTGCGCTCGGGCAACCGCACCGTCACGGCCCAGCTGGGCCAGTCGCTGCTGGCCTCTTCGGCCGTGGTCCGCCCCGGCCGCATCTGTGCCAACTGCGGCGTGGTCGAGGCCGTGAACGTGCTGGAGGTCAAGGGCCCGGGCAGCTACCTGGGGATCATCGCGGGCGGCGTGGCCGGCGCGGTGCTGGGCAGCCAGGTCGGCAAGGGCAGCGGCAAGACGGCAGCCCAGGTGCTGGGTGCTGCCGGCGGCGCCTATGCGGGCCGCGAGATTGAAAAGAACGTGCGCAAGAGCAAGGTCTATGAAGTGGTGACGCGCCTGGAAGGCGGCGGCACCCAGACCATCAGCTACGAAACCGACCCGGGCTACAAGGTCGGCGACCGAGTGCGCGTGGAAGCCGGCGCGCTGGTGCGCAACTAAGCCTGTTGAATCAGGTCAGGCGCGGGCTTGCTCAGCGCTTGACTGGCCGCGCCGCCTTCACGGGCTTGCGCGGCACGGCCTTGATGGCCGGGCGCCCCGATGGCCGCGTGCCGGCACGGGGCGCTGCGGCGCGCACCGGCAGGTACACCACGATCTGCTCGCCCAGCTTGAAGGCGGCGGACGCCCCCACATCGTTCCAGTCGGCCACTTGCGCGGCGCTCAGCTTGTAGCGCCGGGCAATGCTGGCCACGCTGTCGCCCTTGCGGGCCTTCAGCACGGTGCGGCGCGTGACCACTTCGGGCGCCAGGCTCAGCTGGCCGTTGTCGGCCACATGCAGGGCCACGTCGTTCTCGGTTTTGGCCGTGCGCGGTGCCAGCACCACCGAGCCCGCGCGGATCAGCATGCGCGGCGGGATGTTGTTGACCGCGCGGAAGTCGGCCTCGCTCATGCCCACGCGGCGCGCGGCTTCGGCGGCGCTCATCGTCGAAGGCGCCGTCCAGGCAGTCCAGCTGGCGTACTGGCCCTGGGTGTAGGCCTCGAAGTTGCGCTTGAACACTGTGGCGTTGTCCCAGGGCAGCAGGATCTGCGGCGTGCCTGCGGCCAGGATCACCGGGCGGTTGGCGGAAGGGTTGAGCGCCTTGAAGTCGTCCAGCTTCACGTCGGCCAGGCGCGCGGCCAGCTCCACGTCAATGTCGCGGGTGATGTCCACCGTCTGGAAGTAGGGGTGGTTTTCAATCAGCGGCAGCTCGGCGCGGAAGGCCTCGGGGCTGGCCACGATGTTTTTCACGGCCTGCAGCTTGGGCACGTAATTGCGCGTCTCGTTGGGCATGTTCAGGTCGGTGTAGGCCGTGCCCAAACCGCGCCGCTGGTTGGCGGCAATCGCCCGGCCCACGCTGCCTTCGCCCCAGTTGTAGGCGGCCAGTGCCAGGTGCCAGTCGCCAAACATGCCGTGCAGCTTCTGCAGGTAATCGAGAGCAGCGCGGGTGGAGGCCAGCACGTCGCGCCGGTCGTCGCGAAACACGTTCTGCTTGAGCTCGAAATACGTGCCGGTGGCCGGCATGAACTGCCACATGCCTGCGGCCCGTGCGCTGGACACCGCCTGGGGGTTGAACGCGCTTTCAATGAAGGGCAGCAGCGCCAGCTCGCTGGGCATGTTGCGCCGCTCGAGCTCCTCGACGATGTGGAACAGGTATTTGCGCGAGCGCTCGGTCATGCGCTGGATGTAGTCGGGGCGGCTGGCGTACCACTGCTCCTGCTGGCGCACCAGGTCGGTGTCCAGGTTGGGCATGGCAAAGCCGCGGCGTATGCGTTCCCACAGGTCGGGCGGCGGGGCCGCCTGGGCCACGCCGCGGGACGCGGCCTCGGCCGCGGTGATGGGCTGCAGTGGCCCGCGCGGGATGACCGCCACATGGGGCGCGGCGGGTGCGGCGGCCGGCGCCGCGGCTGCGGGGGCCGCGGGTGCCGGGGTGACGCTGGTGCCGGCGCCGGGTGCGGTGCCCTGCGTGGCGCAACCGGCCAGCCACATCAGGCTGGCCAGCGCGGCAGTGGTGATGAGCTTCATTTGAATTCGTTCTTCCATTGGCGGATGGCGGCAAAAACGCCGGTTTCTCCGCTGGCTGTGGCGTCAAAGCCCTGCGCGGCGCGTATGACGGTGGCTTCGCGCGTGCGCAAAAAGGGGTTGATCCGGCGCTCCAGCGCCAGGGTGGAGGGCAGCGTGGGCTGCCCGGCGGCGCGCAGCGCCTGGCACTCGGCCTCGTAGTCGGCCAGCGCCGCGTTGGCGGGCTCCACGGCACGGGCAAAGCGCAGGTTGCTCAAGGTGTATTCATGGGTGCAGCACACGCGCGTGGGGCCGGGCAGCGCGGCCAGCACATCCAGCGACGCCAGCATCTGCGCCGGCGTGCCTTCAAAGAGCCGCCCGCAGCCGCCAGAAAACAGGGTGTCGCCACAGAACAGCAGCGGGGCACCTTCGTAATCCTTGCAGTAATAGGCGATGTGCCCCGCCGTGTGGCCGGGCACGTCGATCACGTCAAAGTGCAGGCCCAGCGCGCTGCAGGCGTCGCCGCCGTTCAGCCGCGTCAGCGGTTCGGGGATGCGTTCGCGCGCAGGGCCGTAAACGGCGGCGCCGGTGGCGTTGCGCAGGGTGTCCACGCCGCCTACATGGTCCGGGTGGTGGTGCGTGACTAGAATCGCTGACAGCCGCAGGTTGTGCGTGCGCAGTGCGTCCAGCACGGGCTGCGCGTCACCGGGGTCTACCACCACGGCCTGGCTGCCATCGTGCAACATCCAGATGTAGTTGTCAGAGAAGGCGGGCAGCGGAATCAAGGTCATGAGTGC
>JBEIPU010000164.1:0-9033 GCA_040376925.1 Caenimonas sp.
ATGTGCCGGCCGAGCACCGGCTGTCGCCCACCAACCCGACCTTTCGCGGCAACATCCTGGTCACCGAAGGCACGCAGTCCAGCACCGCCATCCTCAGCCAGCCCGCCGGCGTGCTGCTGCAAGACCTGCCGTTCTCGATCGAGCTCAAGAAGTTCATCGTCGAGTACTACTCCACCGGCATGCCCAAACTGTTCGCCAGCGAGATCGTGATCCACGACAAGGAAACCGGCGAGAAGATTCCGGCGCGGGTCGAAGTGAACCATCCGGCGCGCCACCGCGGCATCGAGATCTACCAGTCCAGCTTCGACGACGGCGGCTCGGCCGTGACGCTGAAGTCCGTGCCCATGAACGGCGCGAGCAAGGCCTTTGAGATCCAGGGCACCATCGGCGGTTCGTCGCAGCTCACGCGCGGGCAGGGCACGGGTGCCGACAAGATGACGCTGGAATACACGGCGCTGCGCATCATCAACGTCGAGAATTTTTCCGGCAACGGTGCGCAAGGGGTGGATGTGCGCAAGGTGGACCTGCGCGAGTCGATCGACTCGCGCCTGGGTGCGGCCAACAAGACCGTGACGAAGAAGGAACTGCGCAACGTCGGCCCCAGCATCACCTACAAGCTGCGCGACGCCGCCGGGCAGGCCCATGAATTCCACAACTACATGCTTCCGGTGGACATGGGCGACGGCGCCCCGGTGTTCCTGCTGGGCATGCGCGCCACGCCGGCAGAGTCGTTCCGCTACCTGCGCGTACCGGCGGACGACCAGGGCGAGATGACGGGCTTCATCCAGCTCAGCGCGGCTCTGGCCGACCCCGCGCTGCGCGAGCAGGCGGTGCGCCGCTATGCCGCGCGCGCGACCGACCCCGCGCGGCCCGAGCTGGCCGGCCAGCTTGCCGCGTCTGCGTCGCGCGCGGTGGCGCTGTTTGCCGGTGCCGAGCCGGGCCGCGACGGCAAGACCACCGGCGGCCTGCAGGCGATATCCGATTTCATGGAAACCAACGTGCCCGAGGCCGAGCGCGCGCGCGCCGGCGAGGTGCTGATCCGCATCCTGAACGGCGTGCTGTTCGAGCTGGCGCAGATGTCGCGCGAGCGTGCCGGCCAGAAGCCACTGGAACCGAGCGAGAAGACCCAGGCCTTCATGACCCAGGCCGTACTGGCCCTGTCGGACCTGCCGCTGTACCCGGCGCCCATGGCGTTCCAGCTCAAGGACTTCACCCAGGTTCAGGCCAGCGTGTTCCAGGTGGCGCGTGCCCCTGGACGCAACATTGTTTACCTGGGCTGTGCCTTGCTGATCCTGGGAGTTTTTGCGATGCTGTATGTGCGCGAGCGCCGGCTGTGGGTGTGGCTGGCGCCGCAGGGCGCAGGCGCGCATGCCACCATGGCCCTGTCCAGCAACCGCCAGACCATGGACACCGACCGTGAATTCGACATGCTCAAGACCAAATTGATCGGGGTAAAGCCTTGAACACCGCCACCATCACTCTGAACGAAAGCTTCATGTCCCGCCGCAGTGCGCTGGACTGGATTTTTGCCGCGCTGGTTTTGGCCGGCGGGCTGTTTGCCTTCACGCGCTATGCGTCATACATGGACGTCTACGAAAAGGCCATCCTGCTCGGCACGATTCCGTCGGCCATCTGGCTGGGCTGGTTCTGGCGGCCGCTGCGGGTGCTGATGATGGGCGTGGCGGCGTTCTCGCTGCTGGCCATCTGGGCCTACCAGGGCAGCCTGGCACGGGCCGAGCAGGTGTTCTGGCTCAAGTATTTCCTGTCCAGCCAGTCGGCGATCCTGTGGATGAGCGTGCTGTTTTTCATGAGCACTCTGTTCTACTGGATCGGCATGTTCGCGCGCGGCCAGGCCAGCGCCATGGAACAGCTGGGCTCGCGCCTGGCCTGGGCGGCCGTGACCATGGCGCTGATCGGCACGATGGTGCGCTGGTACGAAAGCTACCTGATAGGCGCCGACGTGGGCCACATCCCGGTGAGCAACCTGTACGAAGTGTTCGTGATGTTCTGCTGGATGACGGCGGCGTTCTACCTGTACTTCGAGGACCAGTACCGCACGCGCGCCATGGGTGCCTTTGTGATGCTGGTGGTGAGCGCGGCGGTGGGCTTCCTGCTCTGGTACACCGTGGTGCGTGAAGCGCACGAGATCCAGCCGCTGGTGCCGGCCCTCAAGAGCTGGTGGATGAAGCTGCATGTGCCCGCCAACTTCATCGGCTACGGCACCTTTGCGCTGTCGGCCATGGTGGCGTTTGCCTACCTGGTCAAGCAGCAGGCCACCGAGACGCGCTGGTACAAGCTGGCTCCGCTGTGGCTGCTGGGCGTGGTGCTGTGCTTTGAGCCCATTGTGTTCCGCCAGAAGGTGGACGGCGGCAGCAGCTACTGGATCGTGTATTTCGGCGTCTCGGCGCTGATCGTGGCGGGCATTCTGGCGGCGCGCCGGCGCATCGGCGAGCGGCTGCCCTCGTTCGAGGTGCTGGACGACGTGATGTACAAGTCCATCGCGGTCGGCTTTGCGTTCTTCACCATTGCCACGGTGCTGGGTGCCTTGTGGGCCGCCGAGGCCTGGGGCGGCTACTGGAGCTGGGACCCCAAGGAAACCTGGGCGCTGATTGTCTGGCTCAATTACGCGGCCTGGCTGCACATGCGCCTGATGAAGGGCCTGCGCGGCACCGTGTCGGCCTGGTGGGCGCTGGTGGGTCTGGCGGTGACCACATTTGCCTTCCTGGGCGTGAACATGTTCCTGTCGGGGCTGCACAGCTACGGCACCCTGTAAGAAAACCAGCCCGGGTGTGACTCACCGGAACCACCCGAGCACATCACAAGGATCGACCATGCTGATCAAGACGCACGACAACGGCTTCATCCACCCGGTTTCCAGCGAAATCACGCCGCGCAGCGCCTACGCGGGCCGGCGCGACATGATGAAGCTGCTGGCCGGTGGCGTGGCAGGAGCGGCATTGGCCAGCTGGGCGTCCCGTGAGGCGCTGGCGCAGACCCAGCGGCCCGGCAAGCTGGCCGCGCTGGCGGGCGGCAAGTCGTCGGTGGCCGGTGCCGTGGTCATGGAAAAAGTGACCGACTACAAGGACGCCAGCACCTACAACAACTTCTACGAATTCGGCACCGACAAGGCCGACCCCGCCAGGAACGCCCACACGCTCAAGACCACGCCCTGGACGGTAGAGGTCGACGGCCTGGTCAAGAAGCCCGCCAAATACACGCTGGAAGACCTGCTCAAGCTCAGCGCCCAGGAAGAACGCATCTACCGCATGCGCTGCGTGGAGGGCTGGTCCATGGTGATCCCGTGGGTGGGTTATTCCATGAGCGAGCTCATCAGGAAGGTGGAGCCGCTGGGCAACGCGAAGTATGTGGAATTCATCACGCAGGCCGACCCCAAGACCATGCCCTTCGTGGGCTCGCGCGTGCTGGACTGGCCCTATGTGGAGGGCCTGCGCCTGGACGAGGCCATGCACCCGCTGACGCTGCTGACCTTCGGCATGTATGGCGAAGTGCTGCCCAACCAGAATGGCGCGCCGGTGCGCCTGGTGGTGCCCTGGAAGTACGGCTTCAAGAACGGCAAGAGCATCGTGAAGATCCGCTTTACCGACAAGGAGCCCAGGACCGCCTGGAACAAGGCGGCGCCGCAGGAATACGGCTTTTACAGCAATGTGAACCCCAATGTGGACCACCCGCGCTGGAGCCAGGCGAACGAGCGTCGCATCGGCGAGGACGGCCTGTTCGCCAAGAAGCGCAAGACGCTGATGTTCAACGGCTATGAAGCCCAGGTGGGGCAGCTGTACGCGGGCATGGACCTCAAGAAAAACTTCTGATGCGCTCGCTGCTCATGCACCCGCTGGCCAAGCCGGTGGTGTTCGTGGCGGCGCTGTTGCCGTTTGCCTGGCTGTTTTACGGCGCCCTCACCAACAACCTGGGCGCCAACCCGGCCGAGTACCTGATCCGGTCAACCGGTGACTGGACCTTGCGCTTTCTGTGCATCACCCTGGCGGTGACGCCGCTGCGCGTGATCACCGGCGTAGCGGCGCTGGCGCGCTTTCGGCGCATGCTGGGGCTGTTTGTGTACTTCTACGTGGTGCTGCACCTGCTGAGCTACAGCTGGTTCGACATGGGTTTTGACCTGGGCGACATCATCAAGGACATCATCAAGCGCCCGTTCATCCTGGTGGGCTTCGCGGCGTTCCTGCTGCTGACGCCGCTGGCCGCCACCTCATTCAACCGGGCGGTCAAGGCGCTGGGGGCAAAGCGCTGGCAGGCGTTGCACAAGCTGGTGTACCTGATTGCGGGGTTGGGCGTGCTGCACTTCTTCTGGATGCGTTCGGGCAAGAACGACTTTGCCGAAGTGGCGGTGTACGCCGTGGTTCTTGCGGTGTTGCTGGGCTGGCGGTTGGTGCGCTATCTGCGCGGCCGTGCAGCCGCTAGCTGACCAGCCGTTCGCCGCGCATCTGGTCGGCGGCGGTTTCGCGCTGGCGGATCAGGTGGGCCTGAGCGCCGTCCACCAGCACCTCGGCCGCTCGGCCGCGGGTGTTGTAGTTGCTGGCCATGCTCATGCAATAAGCGCCGGCTGACAGCACGGCCACCAGGTCGCCGGGCTGCACATCCAGCGGGCGGTCGCGCCCGATCCAGTCGCCGCTTTCGCACACGGGGCCCACCACGTCATAGACGGCGGGCGTTCCCGCGCGCGAGGTGACCGGCTCGATCGCGTGGAAGGCCTGGTACATGGCCGGGCGCGGCAGGTCGTTCATGGCCGCGTCAATGATGCAGAAGTTTTTCTGCTCACCAGGCTTGAGGTACAGCACCTCACTCAGGCACACGCCGGCATTTCCCACCAGGGAGCGGCCAGGCTCGATCATGAACTGGCGGTCGCCAAAGCCCCGTGCGTCCAGCTTTGCAAACAGGCTGGCCCACAGCGCATCGGCCTGCGGGGGCAAACCTTTGTCGTCCGGGCCGTTGTAGTTGATGCCCAGGCCGCCGCCGAAGTCGATGTGGTGGATCGTGATGCCGGCGGCCTCAATCGCTTCCACCAGGTCCAGCACGCGGTCCATGGCGTCCAGGTAGGGCGTGTCGTCGGTGATCTGCGAGCCGATGTGGCAGTCAATCCCCACGACCTTCAGACCGGGCAGGGCGGCGGCGCGCCGGTAGGTGTCCAGCGTGCGCTCGTGCGCAATGCCGAACTTGTTGCCCTTCAGGCCGGTGGAAATGTAGGGATGCGTCTTGGGGTCCACGTTGGGGTTGACGCGGATGCTCACGGGCGCGGTCTTGCCGGCGGCGCTGGCCACGGCGCTCAGCACCTCGAGTTCGGCTTCGCTCTCGACGTTGAAGCAGCCGATGCCGGCGTCCAGAGCCTTTCGCATTTCGGCGCGGGTCTTGCCCACACCGGAAAAAATCACATCGGCGGCCTTGCCGCCTGCCGCGAGCACGCGGTCCAGCTCGCCGCCGGACACGATGTCAAAGCCGCAGCCGGCCTGCGCAAACACCTGCAGCACAGCCAGCGAGGAATTGGCCTTCATGGCGTAGCAGATACGGGCCTTGCGCCCGGCAAAGCCGCGCTGGTAGGCCGCCAGGGCCGCAAGCATCGACGCCTTGGAATAAACAAACAGCGGCGTGCCGTGGGCGCGCGCGAGTTCACTCAGGGCCACGCCCTCGATGGTCAGGTCGTTGCCGCGCCGCGCAATGTGCGGGTGGCCGGGAAGCAGGGCAGAGGTCATGAGGTCTGGATCAGGTTCAGCGGGCAGCGCCGCTGGCGGGTGTGGCGGGCGCCGGTGCGGTGGTCGTGCCGGCGGGACGCAGTGTTTCGGGCAGGGTGGCGCGATTCGCGGCGGCGGCGCCGGTGGGCATGTACAGAGCGCCTTTCTGGCCGCACCCGCCCAGCACAACCGCACAGAGTGCAAGGACAAGGCCGGCGGCGCGGGTGCTGTCTAGAATCGGGAAAAGCTTCATGGCGAAATTGTAATGACCGACCCCGAGTTCATGGACCGTGCGGAAGCGCTGCTGCGCGGCATCGAGCTGTCGTGTGACCGCATCAATGACGAATCCGATGCCGACATCGACAACCAGCGCACCGGCGGCATGATCACGCTGGCGTTTCGCAACGGCAGCCAGATCATCGTGAACCTGCAAAAGCCCCTGCACGAGGTGTGGATGGCCGCGCGTGCCGGCGGCTTTCATTACCGCTTTGACGGCGCGCGATGGATGGACACCAAGGGCAACGGCGAGTTCTTTGAAAACCTGACGCGATACGCCACGCAGCAAGGCGGTGAGCCGCTGCGCTTTCAGGCATAGGCCCCGGCGCAACTGCCGGGTGACGCTTCGCGTCAGTTCCTGAACAGGTCAAGAATGCTTTTCTTCTCGTCGGCGGGCGGCAGCGCCTGCTTCGCCGGCTGGCCGTCAGGGCCGGGCGCGCTCTTGTCTTCCAGTCCCAGGCTGCTGACGCCGGAGCCGCGCGCGTATTCATCGTAGTACCACTCGCCGCCCACATTGATGACGCCTTCGGGCGCGCTGGGCTCGGACACTGGCACGCCCTTGAGCGCGGCCTCCATGAAGCTGATCCACACCGGCAGGCTCACGCCGCCACCGGTTTCACGGTCGCCCAGCGACCGCGGGTTGTCATAGCCCATCCACACCACCGCCGCCAGCGTGGGCTGGTAGCCGGCAAACCAGGTGTCAATCGCATCGTTGGTGGTACCGGTCTTGCCGTACAGGTCGGCCCGCTTGAGCGTGGCCTGCGCGCGCGCAGCGGTGCCCGAGCGCGCCACTTCCTGCAGCAGCCGGTTCATCACGAACGCGTTGCGCGCATCAATCACGCGGGCTGCTTCACTGGGCGGCGGCGACTGGCTTTCCACCAGGATCTTGCCTTTCTGGTCGGTGACCCGGGTGATGATCCAGGGGTTGACGCGCAAGCCGCCGTTGGCAAAGACCGAATACGCGGTGGCCATCTGCATGGGCGTGACCGAGCCGGCGCCCAATGCCATGGTCAGGTAGGGCGGGTGCTTGTCGGCCTCGAAGCCGAAGCGGGTGACCCATTCCTGCGCGTTCTGGGTGCCCACGGCCTGCAGGATTCGGATGGACACCATGTTCTTGGACTTGGCCAGGGCCGTGTGCAGCGGCATGGGCCCTTCGAACTTGCCGTCGTAGTTCTTGGGCTCCCAGGGCTGGCCACCGGTGACGCCGGCGTCAAAGAACAGCGGCGCGTCATTGACCATGGTGGACGGCGTGAAGCCTTTTTCCAGCGCGGCTGAATAGATGAACGGCTTGAAGCTGGAGCCCGGCTGGCGCCAGGCCTGGGTGACATGGTTGAACTTGTTCTTGTTGAAATCAAAGCCCCCCACCAGGGCGCGCACCGCGCCATCGCGAGGGTCCAGCGCAATGAAGGCGCCCTCGACCTCGGGCAGCTGGGTGATTTCCCAGGTGTTCTTGGGTGTCTTGACCACGCGGATGACCGCGCCGCGGCGGATCTTGATCTTGGGCGGCGCCTTGTCGGACAGCCCGGACTGGGCCGGGCGCAGGCCCTCGCCGGTGATCTCCAGCGCCTCGCCGTTCTGGCGCACGGCAGAGATTTTCTTGGCGTCGGCGGCCAGCACCACGGCGGCCATGACGTCGCCGTTGTCGGGGTGGTCGGTCAGGGCGTCGTCAATGGCGTCTTCCTGCTCCTTGGCTTCGGCCGGCAGGTCCACGAACTTCTCGGGGCCGCGGTAGATCTGGCGGCGCTCATAGTCCATGATGCCCTTGCGCAGCGCTTTGTAGGCGGCCTCCTGGTCGGACGCCTTGAGCGTGGTGAAGACGTTCAGCCCGCGCGTGTAGGCGTCGTCGCCGTACTGGGCGTGTACCAGCTGGCGCACGGTCTCGGCCACGTATTCCGCATGCACCTTGACGTTGCCCGCATTGGCGCGCACCGCCAGCTCTTCCTTTTTGGCAGCCTCGGCCTGGGCCGCGGTGATGAAGCCGTTTTCCTCCATGCGCTCGATGATGTAAAGCTGGCGCGAGCGCGCGCGGCGCGGGTTGCTGATGGGGTTGTAGGCGGACGGTGCCTTGGGCAGCCCGGCCAGCATGGCGGCTTCGGCGATGGTGATGTCCTTCAGCGGCTTGCCGAAATACGCCTCGGACGCCGCCGCGAACCCGTAGGCGCGGTTGCCCAGGAAGATCTGGTTCATGTAGATCTCCAGGATCTGGTCCTTGGACAGCAGGTGCTCCAGCTTGAAGGTCAGCAGGATTTCGTAGATCTTGCGGGTGTAGGTCTTTTCAGACGACAGGTACACGTTGCGTGCCACCTGCATGGTGATGGTGGACGCGCCCTGGCTCTTCAGGCGGCCCACGTTGGCCAGGCCGGCCCGGATCACGCCCAGGTAGTCCACCCCGCCGTGGGAATAGAAGCGCGCATCTTCAATCGCCAGCACGGCGTCCTTCATGACCTGGGGGATGTCCTTGATCGGCGTCAGGTTGCGCCGCTCCTCGCCAAATTCCCCCAGCAGTACGCCATCAGACGAAAAAACCCGCAACGGCAGCTTGGGCCGGTAATCGGACAGGTCGGAGATGTCGGGCAGGTTCGGGTAAGCGACAGCCAGCGCAACGGCCAGCAGCATGGCAACCGACGCGGCGCCCGCCAACAGCGTGCCACCGCCCCAGAGCATGATGCGCAGCGCCCAGACCTGCCAGGCCGGGCGTGGGCCCGCTGCCGCGGATGCGCCGGGCTCGTTCGATGAAGGGGAAGATGGCATTGAAATCCGCGTAAGGTCTCACGGCCATTATAGAAATCGACCTGTGCCGTGCCGGTGCCCGCCTGCTTTTGTTGGCTGCGGCGGGTGCGAAAGCTGTTTGCAAGGCGGTACAAGGGGTGGCGCCGCAGCTTTCAGGGCGTCAGTTTTTGGCAACGTCCCGCGCAGGCCAAAACGGAAAAATCCTTTGCGGGACAAGGAGCTTACTGCTAGCATTGAAGTGAATTCTTAAGTTTGTTACACCTGTTTCGTGGTGGATTTCAGGGGACTGTCTTGATCTCTTTGGGGTCGTTGTTTAGCCGCCAACCCG
>JBEIPU010000216.1:0-4575 GCA_040376925.1 Caenimonas sp.
GTGCTCCAGACTTTCAAAGTTCAGAACTTCCCCTTTGTAGGACCCTATCGCTGACATGCTTGCAGCCACCCGCAAGCCGTCCTGCCAGTCAGCTCGCGCAGTGATAGTCAGAAATCTGTTGCTCATGGTGCTCTCCCGTCTGCGCAACCCCGATCAGCAAACGAAGCCGCAGGAGAAGGGTATCGCCCGAGGCCAGGACGGCGCATGGGCACGCCAGCCCGTCTGAGACGCAGGCGCGAAAAGCGAATTTTCAACCAGTTACCCGCCAATCAGCTACGCTCCCCTCCTGCACCGGAGGGAACAGAGCTTGGCAATCACAACACACAGAATCCTTGCCACCGCGTTTGTCGCGGCCGTCTCATGTCAGGCGCACGCGTTGCAGGTCACCAGCCTCACGCCCCAGGGCGAGGTGGCCAAGGTGCGCCAGGTGGTGGTCAAGTTTGATGAGCCCGCCGTCAACTTCGGCGACCCCAAGGCGCCCGCACCCGTTTCGCTGACCTGCAGCGACGCCCAGGCCACCCAGGGCACAGCCCGCTGGACGAACGAGCGCGAATGGGTGTTTGACTTTGCCAACGACCTGCCGCCCGGCGTGCGCTGCACGGTGCAGGTGCGCAGCGGGTTTGAGTCGCCCAAGGGCGCGGCGCTGGCCGCGCGCAGCTGGGCCTTCAGCACCGGCGGCCCGTTTGTGCAGGCGCTGCGGCCCAGCACCTACCAGCGCATTGACGAAGAGCAGTACTTTGCCCTGCAGCTCAACGGCCCGGCCACGCCGGCCAGCGTGCTGGCCCACATGGGCTGCGCTGTAGAGGGCCTGGGCGAGCGCGTGCCGGTGCGCCTGATTGACGGCGCCGAGCGCGCCGCGCTGCTCAAGGCCCAGGGCTGGGACAAGGCGGCCGCCACCGAGCCGCTGCGCTTTGTCACGCTGGCCTGCAACCGGCGCCTGGCGCCGGCGGCCAAGGTGCAGCTGATCTATGGCAAGGGCGTGGCCACGCCCGGCGGTGTGGCCAACAGCACCGAGCGGCGCTACAACTTCCAGGTGCGCGAACCGTTTGCGGCCAGCTTCAGCTGCGAGCGTGAGAACGCCCAGGCCGCCTGCCTGCCGATCCGGCCCATGGCGCTGTCGTTCAATGCGCCGGTGGCGCGCAAGCTGGCCGAGGCCATCCGCCTGAAGGGCCAGGACAGCCTCAAGCCCGTGATCGACGGCGACAGCAGCGCCGATGCCGAGGCGCTGGTCAACGGCGTGACCTTCAAGCCGCCGTTTGCCGAAAAAGCCGCCTGGACGCTGGAGCTGCCGCGCGATTTCAAGGACGCATCGGGCCGCACGCTGCGCAATGCGGACAACTTCCCGCTCAAGGTCACGACCGGCGACATGCCCCCGCTGGCCAAGTTTGCGGCGTCGCCGTTTGGCATCGTCGAGCGCTTTGCCGAGCCCGACGGCGTGGCCCTGCTGCCCGTGACCGTGCGCAAGGTGGAGGCCGCGCTGAACGCCTCCGCCGTCACGCCAGGCCAGGTCAGCGCGCTGCAGCCGCGCGCCGATGCCGACATCCTGGCCTGGTTGCTGAAGGTGGGCCGCTACGACGGCTTTTTTGCACCCCGCGCACAGGCCGCGCAGGACGTCAAAGGCCCGCTGCCCCAGGTGCTGGACCCGGACCAGAAGGAGTACGTGCAGTCGCGCATGGTGTCGCTGCTGGCCGGCCAGGCCGGTGTGCGCAAGCTGGACATGCCCAAGGCCGCAGGCAGCGACCCGCGCCCGTTCGAGGTGGTGGGCATCCCGCTCACGCCCGGTTTTCATGTGGTGGAGATTGCCTCGCCCCTGCTGGGCGCCACGCTGCTGGACGCACGCCACGGCAGCCCGCGCACGATGTATGTGCGCACCACGGCCCTGGTCACCAACCTGGGCGTGCACTTCAAGCTGGGGCGCGAGAACGCCGTGGCCTGGGTCACCACGCTGGACAAGGGCCAGCCCGTGCCCAACGCCCTGGTGCGGGTGTATGACTGCCGGGGCAAGCAGCTGGCCGTGGGCGTGGCCGATGCGCGCGGCGTGGCCACGCTGTCAGGCCTGTCACCGCAGGCGCCCACCTGCAAGACGGGCGACGACGATTACCGCAGCGCCTATTTCGTCAGCGCACGCGCCACCGACGCCCAGGGGGTGGAGGAGCTGGCCTTTACCTTCAGCGACTGGACGCGCGGCATCGAGCCCTGGCGCTTCAACGTACCGACCAGCAACGCCACCAACCCCAGCCAGGTGGCGCACACGGTGTTTGACCGCACGCTGCTGCGCGCGGGCGAAACAGTCAGCATGAAGCATTTTGTGCGCAGCGAAACGCGCAACGGTCTGGGCGCGCCGCCCACCCCGCCGGCCGTGCTGGCCATCACCCATGTGGGCAGCGGCCAGCAGGTGACGCAGCCGCTGCGCTGGCGCAAGACAGCCGGCGGCGGCCTGAGCGCCGAGAGCGAATTCGCCATCCCGCCGGCGGCGAAGCTGGGCGTGTACCAGGTGGCGCTGCGCGAATCCGCTGGCAGCGGCGTGGTGCTGGACAGCGGCGAATTCCGCGTGGAAGAGTTTCGCCTGCCCGTGTTTGAAGGCCGCATTGCCCCCGTGGCCAAGGAGGCACTGGTCAACGCCACCGCCGTGCCCACGGCGCTGCAGGTGAGCTATGTGTCGGGCGGGCCCGCGGCGGCGCTGCCGGTGCGGGTATCGGCCCTGGTGCGCAACAAGGCTCTGAGCTTTGCCGACCACGACGCCTTCAGCTTCAACCCGCCGCGCGGGCGGCGCAACGCAGGCGATGAAGAGGAGCCCGCCGCCGGTGAAGACCAGCGCGTGGTGGCCGACAAGCTGCCGCTCACGCTGGACCGCAACGGCGCGGGACAGCTCACCATAGACAAGCTGCCGCCGTCGCGCCTGCCACGCGACTTGCTGCTGGAGGCCAGCTACGCCGACCCCAACGGCGAGATACAGACCCTGCGCCATGTGGCCACACTGTGGCCCGCGGCGGTGGTGGCCGGCATCAAGACCGAAGGCTGGGTGTCGGCCAGCCAGGCGCTGCGCTTTCAGGCGCTGGCGCTGGACACGCAGGGCAAGCCGGCAGCCGGTGTGCCACTGTCGGTCAAGGCCGTGGCGCGGGTGGTGACCACCAGCCGCAAGCGCATGGTCGGCGGCTTCTACAGCTACGACAACAAGACCGAATTCAAGGACCTGGGCGAAGTCTGCAAGGGCCAGAGCGATGCACGCGGCCTGCTGTTGTGCGAAACGAAATTGGGCCAGGCCGGTGAAGTGGAACTGGTGGTGACAGCGCGCGACGCCAAAGGCAACAGCATCGACGCCGCGTCGTCGGTGTGGGTCACGCGCCAGGGCGAGCTGTGGTTTGGCGGCGAGGACCATGACCGCATGGACGTGCTGCCCGAGAAGAAGAGCTACCAACCGGGCGAAGTCGCCAAGTTCCAGGTGCGCATGCCGTTCCGGTTTGCCACCGCGCTCGTGGCCGTGGAGCGCGAGGGCATCATGCAGACGCAGGTGGTGCAGCTCAATGGGCAGGACCCGACCATCAGCCTGCAGGTCAGGGACAGCTGGGGGCCCAACGCCTATGTGAGCGTGCTGGCACTGCGCGGGCGCCTGCGCGAGGTGCCCTGGTACAGCTTTTTCACCTGGGGCTTCAAAGCGCCGCGTGAATGGTGGACGGCCTTCTGGTACGAGGGGCGTGAATACATCGCCCCCACCGCCATGGTGGACCTGAGCAAGCCCGCCTTCCGCCTGGGCCTGGCCGAGATCCGCGTGGGCACGCAGGCCCATCAGCTGGCCGTGAGCGTGAAGGCCGACAAGGAAAGCTACCCGGTGCGCGGCACCGCCACAGTGACCATCAGCGCCAAGCTGCCCAACGGCCAGCCCGCCGCGAATGCCGAAGTGGCCCTGGCCGCCGTGGACCAGGCCCTGCTGGAGCTGGCACCCAACACCAGCTGGAACTTGGCTGAAGCGATGCTGCAGCGCCGCGACTGGGGTGTGGAGACATCCACCGCGCAGATGGAGATCATTGGCCGGCGCCACTACGGCCGCAAGGCCGTGCCCGCGGGCGGCGGTGGCGGCAAGAGCCCGACGCGCGAACTGCTCGACACCTTGCTGCTGTGGAACCCGCGCGTGGTGCTGGACGCCAACGGACAGGCGCAGGTCACGGTGCCATTGAACGATGCGTTGACCACTTTCAAGATCGTTGCCATTGCCGATGCGGGCACGGGCATGTTCGGCACCGGACAGGCCAGCATCCGCGCCACGCAGGACCTGCAGATCATCAGCGGCCTGCCGCCGTTGGTGCGGGAAGAAGACAAATACCGCGCGCAGCTCACCTTGCGCAACACCACGGCCAAGCCGATGAAGGTGGCCGTGACACCGCGCGCGACATTGCTGACCCTGAACCCGCAGACCATTGACATCCCCGCCGGCGAGGCGCGCGAGGTCGCCTGGGAGGTGAGCGCCCCGGCGCAGCTGGCATTCACGCGGCAGGAGGCCATCCTCTGGGAGATCGACGCACGCGAAACCGGCGCCACAGGCACCACCCCGGCGCGGGACGCGCTGAAAGCCAGCCA
>JBEIPU010000029.1:0-29230 GCA_040376925.1 Caenimonas sp.
CTGCGCCAGGACCCGGACGTGATCATGATCGGCGAGATCCGCGACTTTGAAACCGCGCAGATCGCCATCCAGGCCTCGCTGACCGGCCACCTGGTGCTGGCCACGCTGCACACCAACGACGCCGCCAGCGCCGTGACGCGCCTGACCGACATGGGCGTGGAGCCGTTCCTGCTCAGTTCATCCTTGCTGGGCACGCTGGCCCAGCGCCTGGTGCGCAAGCTGTGCAAACACTGCGGCGGCCCGGGCTGCAGCGAATGCAGCCAGACCGGCTACCAGGGCCGCACCGGCGTGTTTGAGCTGCTGGTGACGGACGAAGCCATCCGCGCACAAATTCATAACCGGGCATCTGAAGCCGACATCCGCGATGCGGCGCTCAAGGCCGGCATGGTGCTGATGCGCGATGACGGCGAGCGGCTGGTGCAGGAACGTATTACGTCGCGTGAAGAGCTGGTGCGGGTGACGCGGGAGTAGGGCGAGTTGCATATGCCGCAGCCGTGGCGTCGTGGCGCCTGCGAAACTTTCTCCGGCTGAAAGCGCCGCCCCGCCGCGACGGGCGTCTACCCCGGAGAAACCGGGAATAGGATTAACAGGCCCTACCATCGGCCATGCGCTCAGAAACGACGCCAGCCCTCATACGCCGTCCACGCTGCACCCAGCAGCAGCATCGCCCCCGCTGCGCGCACCACCAGCAGCTGCAATCTGGGCCGCGTGGCAAGACCCGTCGCGGCGCCGCCCGCAGCCAGCGCAACCGGTCCGTAAACCAGCGCCTGCGTGAACGCGATGATCACCCACAACACACCCGCCTGAACCCAGGCCGCTCCTGCGCCGGGGCGGAAGAACTGCGGGAACACCGCAAACATGAACAGGTAGGCCTTGGGGTTGAGCAGGTTGGTCAGCGCGGCCTGCCGGAAGGTGGCCCAGCCTGAGGCCGCTGCCTGCGCCGTGGGCAGCGCGCCTGCGGCGCTGCGCATGCGCAGCAGGGTGATACCAATCCACGCGATGTAGATGGCGCCTGCCAGCAGCAGGGCGTTGAACAGCGCGGGCACCATCTGCAGCACCAGGCCAATGCCCAGCGCCGACGCCGCCACGTGCACCACTGCGCACGCAATCACGCCGGCCACCGCCAGCAGGCCGCGACGCGGGCCGCCTGCCAATGCGTTGGCCGCGATGAAAGCCATGTCCATGCCCGGCAGCACCACGATGCCCAGGACCATGAGGAAAAAGAGCCAGAGCTGGGTGGGTTCCATGTGCGTGCCTTGTTGAAAATCAATGGCCGCACTGTAGGCACATTACAGGTCACATTCGGCCCTGATTCAGCCCTACACTGCCAGGCATGTATTCGCCCACCACCCGTGTGCTGGCCGTGCTGGACCTGCTGCAAAGCGAGGGCCGGCTGACTGGCGCCGAACTGGCCCGGCGCGTGAACGTGGACGGGCGCACGCTGCGCCGCTACATCGCGCGGCTGGAGGAACTGGGCATCCCGGTGCAGGCCGAGCGCGGCCGCTACGGCTGCTACTCATTGATGCCCGGCTTCAAGCTGCCGCCCATGATGTTCAGCAATGCCGAAGCCGTCGCGCTGTCGCTGGGGCTGCTGGCCGCGCGGCAGATCGGCGTAGCGGGCGCCGCGCCGGCGGCCGACAGCGCCCAGGCCAAGCTGGAGCGCGTGATGCCCGCGCCGCTGAAAACCCGCGTGCGCGCCCTGGGCGAAACCATCCAGATGGACCTCGCCCGCACCCTGCCCGCCGGCGACAACGCCGCGCTGCTCGCTTTAAGCGAAGCCGCCCACGTGCGCCAGCGCGTGCACCTGCGCTATGAATCCGCCGACGGCGAGGCGACCGGGCGCGAGGTGGATGTGTATGGCGTGGCGCTGCGCAATGCGCGCTGGTATGCCGTGGGGCATTGCCACCTGCGCGGGGGCATGCGCAGCTTTCGCATCGACCGGGTGCAGGCGATTGAGCCGCGCCTGGCCACGTTTGACCCGCCCGCCGACTTTGACGCCGTACGCCACCTGGCCTTGGGCCTGGCCACGCTGCCGCGCGCCATCAGCGTGCAGGTGCTGCTCAAGACCGACCTGGCCACCGCGCACGAGCAGCTGTTTGAAACCATAGGCCTGTTCCAGCCGGTGGGCAACCACCTGATGCTGCACGCCCAGGTGGACGACCTGCGCTGGTTTGCGCGCCAGCTGGCGCGGCTGGACTGCGTGTTTGAAGTGATCAGCCCGCCACGCCTGCGCACCGAGCTGGCGCGCCACGCGCAGCGGCTGCTGCGCTATTCGGGCAAAGCCCCCGCCTGAGCCTGCGCGGCCTGGTGGCAGCGCAGCACCATCACGCGCGCCAGCCGGTCGTCGGGGAATTCCTGCGCAATGGCGCGGTAGCGGTCCTCGGCCTCTTTCCATTCGCTGCGCTCGAAGGCTTCATAGGCATGGTCGGTCAGGTGGCACAGGCGCTGCACCTCGGGCTTCGCCTCCAGCGCCGGGTCACCGCCGCGCGTGCCCAGCAGCTCGTACACCTGCATGTCGGCGCGCCGGCCCTTGACCGTGACCACGCCAATGCGGCGCAGCCACAGCCGCTCACCCGCTTCACGGAACACCGCATGGCTCACACAGATGGCCGTGCCGAATTCCTTGTTCACGCCCTCCAGCCGGGCGGCCAGGTTCACGCCGTCACCCATCACGGTGTAGCTCATGCGCTCGGATGAGCCCATGTTGCCCACCAGCACGGCATCGCTATGGATGCCCACGCGCATGTGCAGCGTGTTCAGGCCCTGGGCCTGCCACTGGCGGTTGACTTCGGCCATGCGCTGGCGCGCGCGCAGCGCGGCCACGCAGGCGCGGTACGCATGGTCGTCCAGCAGCGCGGGCGCGCCCCAGAAGGCCATGACGCCGTCGCCGATGAATTTGTCGATGGTGCCCTCTTCGGCATTGACGGCCAGCGTCACGGCCTCAAAGTAGGCCGACACGCGCTCCAGCAGCGCCTGCGCGGGCGTGGCCTCGGCCCAGGTGGAGAATGATTCCAGGTCGGTGAACATGATGGTCAGAAAGCGGCTGCGCCCGCCCAGCTCCAGCGCATGGCCCGAGCCGATCAGCTGGCGCACCAGGCCGCGTGGCACAAAGGCCGAGAACGCGCTGATTGCGCCCTGCAGCGTGTTGACGGAATCCGCCAGCGCGCTGATTTCGCGGATGGGCGAGCGCACCACCTGCGTGCCGGGCGGCTCGAAGTTCTGCACCCGCGCCACCTGCGTGGCCAGCTGCTCCAGCGGCCGCGCAATGCGGCGCGACAGCAGGTTGATCAGCAGCACCTGCAGCGCGATGGCACCCAGGCCAAAAATCAGCAGCTTGCGGTTGTTGGCACGCCATTCGCCCACAAAGTCTTCCAGCGGCGCGACGATGACCACCTCCCAGGCCTTGCCGAACTCGCGCGGAAACGGCGAGAACATCGCCACGTATTCCTCACCGCCGTGGGTGAAGGTGAACTGGTTGGCTGCCGAGTTGGGCGCCTGTGCCGCACGCATGCCCACGGCCAGTGCGGGGCGCGGGTCCGACAGCTCGGTCAGCCGCGCGCGGATCAGGTTGCCGTTGTCGCGCTTGAGCGCCTGCTGGGTGTCGGGGTGGGCCACGATCAGGCCGTCGCTGTCGGCCACCAGCGAGATCGAATTGCGGCTGACCGGCCGGTCCTTGAGGTACTGCGACAGGCTGTCCAGCAGGATGTCAATCGCCACCACGCCCACCAGCGCGTCGCCCGCATAGAACGGCATGGCCACGGTGACGCCGGGCAGGCCGGTGGTGGCATAAATATAGGGGTTGGAGATGACCAGGCCCTTGCGCTCCACCGCGTCCTTGTACCAGGGGCGGGTGCGCGGGTCATACACCGCCGCGGCACCCGCCTCGCCTAAAGCGGCGTTGTCCTTGCCCAGGAAGGTGTAGCGGTCCTGCGGCGCGCCGCCTGCGCGCCGGTCAATCCAGCGGGCGGCAAACAGTGTGCCGGCCGGCGGCGGCGTGTTGAACACCGTGAACTTCGGCGGCACGCGCAGCGCCATGCGGTACGAGCCGTCGGCAAAGCCTATATAGACGCTGGAGATGTTGGCATTGCGCGCGGCGGTCTCCAGCATGGACGGCAGCGCGCGTGCATCACGGTAAAAATCGGGCTGCGCCGCGCCCACCTGCGCGGCCACCCGCACCATGGCCGCCATGGGGTTGAGCAGCGCCTCGGTCTGGGCAATGGTCTCCAGCCGGGCGCGTTCCACCGTTTGCGTGGCGGTCTGGCGTGCCATGCGGTCGTTGGACACATAGCTGACCCAGAGGGCTGCGCTGAATACCGGCAGCACCATCGCAATGAACAGCATGACGATGCTGGGCCGAAGCCGGATGCCCCCGATGCGTGACCAGTCCATGTGAGCCCCTCTTTGTGGTGGGGGTCATGATAGACGGGCTTTGTCTGTTCTCTGCAGGTCGCTTTTGGCCCCGCGGGGTGGCGGCGGGAACAGGTGGGTGGGGTGCTCTGCGCAGCGAATGAAAACTCAGCGCGAAGAAGACTCCGCCACCCAACCACCACCCAACGCACGAAACACATCCGCCTGCGCCGCCGCCAACGCACGCTGCTGGTCCGCCAGCTGCGACTGCGCCGCCAATGCAATGCGCTCGGCTTCAATGGCATTGAGCCGGCTTGACTCCCCCGCATCCACCCGCAGCTGCGTCAGGCGCGACGCCTGGCGCAGCGCGTCGGCGCGCTGGCGGGCCAGCGCAAGCGATGCGGAGGCTTCGGCTTGCGCGTCCAGCGCATCGCGCACTTCGCGGAACGCGCGGGCCACGGCGTCGCGGTAATCCAGCTCGGCCTGGCGCTGGCGGGCCAGCACGGCTTCGCGACCAGCGTCCAGGCGGCCGGCGTTCCAGATCGGCTGCGTGAGTGACGCGACCAGGCTCCAGATGGTGGACGGGCCGTCCAGCAGGTTGCTCAGGTCCGTGCTGGCCTTGCCCAGCGATGCGCTCAGTGCCACGCCGGGCAGGTAGGCGGCGCGCGCCACGTCCACGCGCGCGCCGGCGGCGCGCAGACGGGCCTCTGCAGCGGCCACGTCGGGGCGCTGCTGCAGCAGGGTGGACGGCAGGCCGGCGGGCACGCCGCCGGTCACGGCCAATGGTTTGGCCGGTGCGGCAATGGAAGCGTCCCACACCGCGCGCGGTGAGCGGCCCAGCAGCACGGCCAGCGCGCGCGATGTTTCGCCGCGCGCACGGTCCAGCTTGAGCAACTGGCTTTCGTTGCCGGCCAGCTCCGCCTCGATCTGGCGCAGGTCCAGCTGCGACAGCTCGCCGCCCTGCTCGCGCAGGCGCTGCAGGCGCACGCCGTCACGCTGGGCCACCACGGCTTCGCGGAAGGCCAGCGTCTGCGCGTCGATGGACTGCACGGCCGCATAGGCCTGCACCACCTGCGCGGCCAGCGCCGTGCGCAGGGCATCGCGGTCCAGCGTGGTGGCGGCCAGGTCTTCGCGCGCGGCGCGGCTGCCCGCGGCCAGGCGGCCCCACAGGTCCAGCTCCCACGACACGTTCAGGCCGAGGTTGAAGTTGTTGGCCGTCACCGGTGCGGGCAAGCCCGCATTGGCGCCGCTGCGCTGGCGCGCGGCACCGGCCGTGGCACCCACCGTGGGCAGGGCGTCGGCGCGGGCCAGGCGCACCAGCGCGCGCGATTCGTCAATGCGCGCGGCGGCGCGGGCCAGGTCGGTGTTGTTGGCCAGGGCCTCGGCCACCAGCGCGTTCAGCTGGGCGTCGCCGTACAGCGTCCACCAGTCGGCCCGCACCGGCTGCTGCGCCGCTGCGGCGGTCGCCGCCGGCAGCTCCATCGTGGTGTTGGGCGCCACGGCGGGCGGTGCGCCGGCACAGGCGGCCAGCAGCACGGGCAGCGCCAGCACGGCCAGCGTCAGGCGGGGGTTCATGTGAATGGGTTTCATCGTGCGCCCTCCCGGTTGGCTGCTTCAGCAGTGGCGCGCTGGTGCGCCTCGCGCGCCTCGGCCTGCATCTGCGCGGTGGTACGCGGCTCCTTGAGCTTGCGGTCGGTGATGATGCGGAAAAACATGGGCACAAAAAAGATCGCCAGGAAGGTGGCGGCCAGCATGCCGCCCATCACGCCCGTGCCGACCGACGTGCGCGCACCCGCGCCCGCGCCGGTCGATATCGCCAGCGGCAGCACACCCAGGATGAACGCCAGCGACGTCATGATGATGGGCCGAAAGCGCAGGCGCGCGGCCTCCAGTGCGGCGGCGGACGCCGTCATGCCCTCGTGGTACTTGAGCTCGGCGTATTCCACGATCAGGATCGCGTTCTTGGCCGCCAGTCCCAGCAGCGTGACCAGGCCGATCTGGAAGTACACGTCATTGGTCAGCCCGCGCAGCCACACAACCGCCAGCGCGCCAAAGATGCCAAACGGCATGGCCAGCAGCACCGAGAACGGCAACGACCATTTCTCGTACTGCGCCGCCAGGATCAAAAACACCATCACCGCGGCCAGCCCCAGCGCCAGGCCGGACGTGCCCGACGAGCGCTTCTCCTGGTACGAGGCACCGCCCCAGTCAAAGCTGAAGTCCGCCGGCAGGGTCTCGCGCGCAATTTTTTCCACGGCGGCAATGGCCTGGCCCGAGCTGACGCCCGGCGCGCCCTGGCCAAACAGCTTGACCGACGGCAGGTTGTTGAAGCGGTCCAGTGTCTCGGGGCCGGCGGAATAGCTGACCTTGGCCAGCGCCGACACCGGGATCATTTCGCCCTTGTCCGAGCGCACCCACATGCGGCCGATGTCGTCGGGCCGCTTGCGGTAGCTGGCGTCGGCCGACATCAGCACCTGCCAGGCACGGCCGTACTTGTTGAAGTCGTTCACATAGGCGCTGCCCAGCGTGGCCGACAGCGTGTTGAACAGCTCGTCCACCGGCACGCCCAGCGCCTTGGCGCGTTCACGGTTCACGTCCACGCGCAGCTGCGGTGCGGTGGCGCGCCACAGCGACTGCACACCGGCCAGCTGTGGGTCCTTGGCCGCCGCCGCCTGGAACTGGCCCATGACCTCGGCCATGCGCGCAGCACCCCCCTCGCCCCGGTTCTGGATGTAGAACTCAAAGCCACCGGCCGTGCCCAGGCCGAAGATCGGCGGCGGGTTGAAGGCCAGCACCAGAGCCTCCTTGATATGGCCCGTCTTGCCAAACAGCTCGCCCACCAGCGCCTGCACCGGCACTGAGCGCTCGTCCCAGTGCTTTTGCGTGACGAAGATGGTGGCCGCGTTGTTGCGGTAGCCGCCGCCCAGGAAGTCAAAGCCTGTGAAGGCCACGACGTCCAGGTTGTTGGGGTTGCTCTTGATGATCTCGGTGACTTCGGCCGTGATCTTGTCGGTGCGCTCCAGCGACGAGCCGTCAGGCAGGATCACTGCGGCGATGTAAAAGCCCTGGTCTTCGTCGGGCACCAGCGAGCCGGGCGTGACCTTCCACAGCCCGAAGGTAATGGCCACCATGCCCGCAAACAGCAGGATGCCCACGGCCGCGCGCCGCACCATGAAGCCCACACCGCCCACATAGCGGTGGGTGATGCGGCCAAACACCCGGTTGAACGCCTGGAAGAAGCGCCCGGGCTGCCTGTGCTCGCGCTTCAGGATCAGCACGCACAGTGCGGGCGTGAGCGTCAGCGCCACAATGCCCGAGATGACCACGGCAATCGCGATGGTCACTGCAAACTGGCGGTACAGCTCACCCGTCAGCCCGCCCAGGAAGGCAATGGGCACAAACACGGCGCACAGCACCAGCACGATGGCGATCACCGGGCCGGTGACTTCCTGCATGGCCTTGATGGCGGCCTCGCGGGCGTGCAGGTGCTCTTCATGCATGATGCGTTCGACGTTTTCCAGCACCACGATTGCGTCGTCCACCACGATGCCGATGGCCAGCACCATGCCGAACAGCGTGAGCGTGTTGATCGAATAGCCCAGCAGCAGCAGGCCCGCAAAGGTGCCGATCAGCGACACCGGCACGGCCACCACCGGGATCAGCGTGGCGCGCCAGTTCTGCAGGAACACGAACACCACCAGCACCACCAACACCATGGCCTCGGCCAGCGTCTTGACCACTTCGCGGATGGACACCTCCACAAAACGCGTGGTGTCGTAGGGGATGGAATACGTGAGCCCCTGCGGGAAGCGCGTGGCCAGCTCGGCCACGGTCTTTTCCACATCCTTGCCCACGTCGATCGCGTTGGCGCCCGGCTGCAGGAACACGCCGATCAGCGTGGCCGGCTTGCCGTTGACCTTGCCCTTGAAGTCGTAGTCCTTGGCGCCCAGCTCCACGCGCGCCACGTCGGCCAGCCGTACGGCGGTGCCGTCGGGGTTGGCGCGCACGATGATCTGCTCGAACTGCGCGGCCTCTGACATGCGGCCCTGGGTGGTGATGGTGTAGACCATCTCCTGCGCGCCGCCGGTGGGCGCCTGGCCCACCTTGCCGGCGGCAAACTGCGCGTTCTGCTCGTTGATGGCGCGCGAGATGTCACCGGGCGTGACCTTCAGCTGCGCCAGGCGGTCGGGCTTGAGCCATACGCGCATGGCGTAGTCCTTGGCGCCGAAGATCTGCACGTTGGTGGTGCCGGGCACGCGCTTCAAGGCGTCCAGCACGTTCAGCGTCACATAGTTGCTGGTGGCCAGGTCGTCAAAGCGCCCGTCGGTGGAGAAGAACGCAATCACCTGCAGGAACGACGACGAGCCCTTTTCGACCGTGACGCCCTGGCGGCGCACCTCCTGCGGCAGCTTGGCCTCGGCCTGCTTGACGCGGTTGTTCACGTTCAGCGCGGCCTGATCGACGTTGGTGCCGATGTCAAACGTGACCTGGATCTGCACCACGCCGTTGGAGGTGGACGTGGAATTCATGTAGATCATGCGTTCCACGCCGTTGATGGCGTTTTCAATCGGCGCGGCCACGGTCTGCTCGATCACCTCGGCGCTGGCGCCGGGGTAGATGGCGGTGACCGTCACCACGGGCGGCGCGATCTCGGGGTACTGGGCGATCGGCAGCGCGCGCATCGCGGCCAGGCCGGCGATGACGATGAACACCGACAGCACCGCCGCAAATATGGGGCGGTCAATGAAGAAGCGGGAGAACATGCGTGGGCTCCCGGCTTACTTGGAAGCAGGTTTGGCGGGGGCGGATGCCGCACCGGCCGCCGCGGGGGCCGAAGCCCCTGCCGCCGCAGGCGCGGGTGTGGGTGCCGCCACCTGCACCGGCGCACCAGGGCCGATGCGCATGACGCCGTCCACGATCACCGTGTCGCCCTGCTTCAGGCCGCCGTTGACCAGCCACTGGTCGCCCAACTGCTCGCCCACCTGCACCGGGCGTGCCTGGGCCTTGTTGTCTTCCACCACGTACACGAACTTGCCCTGCGGGCCTTCGAGCACGGCGCGCGTGGGCACCTTGACCGCCGCGGGCCGTGTGGCGCCCTGCAGGCGCACCCGCACGAACTGGCCGGGCTTGAGCAGGCCGTCGGCATTGGGCACTTCGGCCTGCGCTTCGTTGGTGCCGGTGGTGGCCGACACGCGCGCGTCGGTGAACTGCAGCTTGCCCTTGCGCTTGAGCACGGTGCCGTCGGCCAGCACGACCTCAACGTCGAACGCGCCGCCCTTGGGCAGCACCAGGCGGCCGGCTTCGACCTCTTGCCGCCAGCGCATCTGGTCGGTGTCGGCAATGCCAAAGCGGATCAGCGCCGGATCGGTCTGGGTAATGGAGGTGAGCAGCACCGCAGGGCCGGACACCAGCGTGCCTTCGGACACCTGCGAGCGGCCGATGATGCCGCCAATGGGCGCCTCCACCCGCGTGTAGCCCAGGTTCAGCGCGGCTTCTGCGCGGCGGGCCTGCGCGCCCTTGAGGTCGGCGCGGGCAATGGCCTCGGCCGAGACGGCGTCGTCATAGTCCTTCTGGCTCACGGCCTTGGCCTCAAACAGCGGCTTCAGGCGCGCCTGGGTGCGCGTGGCCTGGCCCAGGCGGGCTTCGGCGGAGGCTACATCGGCGTCTGCGCGGTCGAGCGCCGCCTTCAGCGGAGCCGGGTCCAGCGAGTACAGCGACTGGCCGCGCGAGACGGCGGCGCCTTCGCGGAAGTTGCGCTTGAGCAGGATGCCCGAAGTGCGCGCGCGCACCTCGACCTCACGCGAACCGGCGGCCTGGCCCACGTATTCATAGCTGGCCGGCAGCGTGGCCAGCGACACCTGCATGACCGACACGGGTGACGGTGGCATGCCGCCGCCGGGCCCGCCGGGGCCGCCAGCGCCGCCACCGCCGCCGCAGGCGGCCAGGGCAAGCGCCGCTGCAGCCAGCAGCGGTACACGGATGGAGGTCAGGGAAGGGATGGAGAATGCAGTACGCAGGCGCGCAAGATGGGCTGACGGCATGGCAGGGTTTGCGATTGTTGGGCGCCTGTCATGCAACGCAGCCGGTGGGCAGCGGTGATGCAAAGGCGCTCAGGGTTGGACCGGATTGGAGCGGATGCGAAGTCTACAGAAATAGTCGGATTTCTGCCGCGAGTGTCTCCACCGGCCACGCCTGAACCTGTCAGGAGGCCGTGTCAGCAGGCTGTCACCAGCCCTGGCGCGCGCTGTCGCCGCGCTGTGTCAGACGCGTGCGGGCGCGCCTGGGTGGCCGGGCAAGACCACAGGCGATACAGGGCCACGTTCGTCTTCCAGCGGCGGCGGCACGGGCGTGGGCTCAACCGGCTGCGGTGGTGGCGTGAGCGGGGGCACCGGCTCGGGCGGGGGCAGGTTGGGATCGGTCATGGCTGGGGGCGGGTGTTGGGGCCATCGGCAATGCCGGGGCCGTTGTCGATCACCGGGTCGTCGTCTTCGTCCTCTACATCGGCGGCGGTGACTTCGGTGCTGGCCGGGATCTGCGGGCGGCCGCGCACGCTGGCGTCGCGTGCGTCCGGTTGCGCCGGCGGCTGGTCGTGGCCGGGCTGATCAGGCTGGGGCAGCTTTTTGTCCTCGGGCGGTGGGGTCATGACGCCGGCGCTGGGGGGTGTGGGGTCAATAGGCATGGCAGCCTCCTTTCAGCATCACTGTGCGCGCGCACGCGCGCGCAGCGCTGCGGACGGCAGGCCGTCTGCATGTCAGCCAGGCCTGACATCCGGATTCATTCAACCAAACAGTTGACTGATCACGGCAAACTGGAAATAATCAACTGTATGGTTGAATATCTGCACCCCCCCGTCCTGCTGCCTGCCCAGCTGGACGCCGTGTTTCACGCCCTGGCCGACCAGACCCGGCGCGCCATGGTGCAGCGCCTGGCGCAATCGGCTTGCACGGTGAGCGAGCTGGCGCGGCCGTTTGCCATGTCGCTGGCTGCGGCGTCCAAGCACCTGCGCGTGCTCGAAAGCGCGGGCCTGGTGCGGCGCCGGGTGGAAGGCCGCCAGCATTTCTGCAGCCTGGACGCCGCTGCGCTGCGCAGCGCGCAGGACTGGCTGCGCCTTTACGAACAGCACTGGAACGAAAGCTTTGACGCGCTGGAACGCATTGCCACAAAGGAACCCCGCCCATGAACACGCACTCCCCCGCCGCTGCACCACTGACCTTGACCCTGCACCGCCACATTGCCGCGCCGCCCGAGCGCGTGTTTGCCCTGTGGACGCAAGACCCGGCGCGCCCCGAAGACTTCTGGGGCCCGCAGGGCTTTTCCCTGGTGCGGCGCGAAGCCACACTGGTGCCCGGCGGGCGCTGGCTGATCGAGATGCGCGCACCTGACGGCACGGTGATGCGCAACGGCGGTGAGTACCGCGCGATCGAGCGGCCCGGCTACATCGAGATGACCCACGCCTGGCTGGATGAAGCCGGCCGGCGCACCAGCCCCGAGACCGTGGTGCGCATCCGCCTGAGCGCCAGCGGCAACGGCTGCGACATGCACTTTGAACAGACCGGCTTTGACAGCGTGGCCGAGCGCGACGGCCACGGCATGGGCTGGGGCCAGGCGTTTGACGCGCTGGCACAGGCAGCGGCGGCGCACGCATAACCCGCGGCCGGATACTTATGCTTCAATAACGAACCAGGGAGCACGGGCCACGCGGCGCACAGATGCCGCACGCAATTGAGCAGTTGGGACACGATCATGGCAATGGGGAAGATGTACCAGGCCCCCGCAATCGTCTGGGCCGGCCCCCAGGCCAAACGCCCGCCGGCCCAGGTGCCCGACCAGCCCCCCAGCTACAACTCGGCCATCATGCCGTGGCCGGTGTACCTGAACCTGCAAAACCGCTTTCCCCAGATCAAGGGTGAAAGCGACAAGGAATGGGTCAGCCGCGTCAAACCCATCCTGGAGGTAGAGCGGCGCGCGCGCATGCGCCTGTCCACGCAGGACTTCAAGGACGAGCTGCGCTCGGCCGCGCTGAACCGCGGCCTGCGGCGCATCAACTCGATGAAAGACCAGGCCGCGGAAACGGCGCGCCAGGCGATGAACGCCCAGGTGATCTCCACCAACCCTTATCTGGAAGGCGCGGGCAACGACGCAGACAAGACCGCGGCCGAAGCACGCTTTCAGGACGAGATGGTGCAGTGGCTGGCCGACATGTCTGACGTGTCGACCCCGGCGGACGGCGCGATCTTCTGGAACGGCATCAATGAAAACCGGCTGGCTGAGCGCATCACCGAATGGAACCGCAGCCTGCCCAAGGGGCAGGTGCATTTTGGCCAGCTGGAGGCCACCACCGACGTGCGCCATGTGAACAACAAATACACCTGGACGCACGGCAACGCGTACCACAAGTACGGCGAAAAGGTGTCTGAAATGCTGGGCGTGGGATCGACCGGGCATGTGACGGCCGTGGTGCGCTGGGGGCTGAACCGCTGGTCCATCTTTACCAACACCGAGCTGCCGCGCATGCTGAAGATCATGGAAGACCAGATCCTCAAAGGCGAAAGCCCCCGGATGACGGACCTGACCATCATCGTGATCGAGCCGCTGGGCCTGCTGGACCGCGTGAAGTGCTATGTGAACGCCGACATCCTGAAAGCGCCGGTATGGACCAAGCGCGACGGCTTGGCCAGCTACCCCGCGACGCCCGACGACTGCACCAAGCTGGCCGAGCTGGGCGACTACACCAGCACCGACGGCGTATTCAACGGCAAGAAGGTCGTGCCCGCGTCAGAACAGTTTCTGGCGTACCTGCGCGCACGCCCGCGCAACCCGAGCCCGTCCACCCCGAAGCTGCTGCAGGACATCGACGCGATCATTCATGCGAACCAGCCGATGACGCGGGTGTGATGCGCTGCCAGGGTCAGCTGGATTGGGGCTGTTTTCGGCAGAAATTCAGGAACGCGGGGATCGTCAGTTCCTTGCCCTGGGCCCGCTCCATCTGCAGTTTCTTTCTGGCCATCGGCAGGTCATGGGCAAGGCAATGCGCAAGACTGCCTGACAGGCCTTCTAGGCGCAGCCGCTGGTTGGACTCGAGCTGCACTTCGTTCTTCTCGTCGTAAATCTGTATCCCACGCCGCTCTCCATCAGAGGTGGAGAAGAAGCAGAAATTATCCGTGGAAGTCTCAACGAAAACCTGCGCCAGGTATTGATCGTTGAACGAGTCGCCGTCGAACAGCTTCTTGGCCTTCTTGCGCAGGTCCCGCATGCTGTAAACATTGCTGACGATCCTGTTGATCTTGACCAGCATCTCCATGAGGTCTTCTTCAATGGTTCTTTGAATCGTGGAGAAATCCTGCTGGATACTGGCCACCGCGTTGTCAAACGACTGGGAGACGAAGCTCTCTTCAGCGCTGGGGTAGCGCCTGTAAAAGCTGTACAGATCGTCAACGTCCAGTGCCAGGCCTTTCAGGTCCTGCTCCACCAGGGAGCGGAACGACGATTCATAGTCCTTGACCAGCTGGCCCACCAGCAGCTCGTAGGAACCGCCCGCACGGGCCTCGCGCATGCTGTCCTTCGCATGGCTCGCCCTGGCTTCTTCGATGGGGCCCCGCCCCACCGCCCATTCGATACCCGCTGCTGAACCGATCCGGGGAACCGCCGGCACCTGGCTGGGCGCGGTCCAGCGGACCAGCCTGGCCTTCAGCGCCAGAACAGACTCGCTTGAGTTCTTCTTCTGGAAATAGGCATAGGTCATGCTCTCATCCATATAGAGCCGGTCACGGTTATCCACCACCATGTATGTCAGCAAACGCCGCCGGAACAGCGAGGCGTTCTTCTGTGAATCAGTAAAACGGACCGTTTGATTGGCTATGCCGCGCCCCTGGACCTCGATGCGGTCGTTGAACGCGTCATAGGTGCTGGGCGGGATGTTGGCGCGAGGCCCCTGCACGCGGGCAACCTCCGCCACGTCCACTTCATCAAAATCATCCGTCATGCTGCGATTTCCTTCGGGGCGCTGGTGGCGCAGGAGGAGTACGGGAACGCCTGAACCACTGCAGTTGCGCAGAACGGTGCTGGCCTGACGACGGTACTGCATACCGGGTACCCCAGGCAACCGGTCCAGTAAGCCAGCCGGGGCAGGCACAGGTCATCGACGCCAAGGTTGACGGAGCATTTGCACACCCAGGCCCCAAAAGCAAAAAGCCCCTGATCATTGTGATCAAGGGCTTTCAAATTCTGGTGGCCTGGGGCGGAATCGAACCACCGACACGCGGATTTTCAATCTTCCGGAAAATCTGAGGTCCGACAATGACTTAGGCCCGCGACTTTCTACTAATCGGTGTCCACCTACGGGGGCGACTCCGAGCGAAAAAAACGCCGCGCAAGGGAGTTGTAGAAGCCCAACCCGACTCGATTTCGACAGAAATCGGGTCGGAACACAGCAGGGGCCATCAAGTCCCCTTCCCTGCTATGCTGGCGGCATGGCAAGCAACAAATCCAGAACGACCGTCAAGACGCCCGCCGTGACGCCGGAACAGGCCGTTGAACGGTATGCGGTCATTGAGCGCGCCATACGTCAGAAGGGGTACCAGATCGACGAGTTGGAGTCCGCCATTGGCATGTACGCCATCGGCTTTCATTTCGGCTGGAAAGTCCTGCACGTGGTGCACAGCAAGAAAACCATCGCGAAGTATGAGGCCCTCCTGGGCATCAACATCCGGGAGGCGTTCCCGGAGTACGGTCCGGATGCTGATCGCACCAACGCCCACGCGCTGATTCAGACCGTTTCCAACTTCTGGAAATTCGTCTCTGGCGAAGAAAAACCGTTGCTCGAACTCGACAAACGCGCTCTCGGACAATAAGGGAACTGCAAGTCCCTTGACGGGAATCTGATATTCCTCTACAAAAGGGGAATATGAATTCCCCTTATCAAGATTCACCCCATTTCCCGGCAGCGGCGCAGCCGCCTCTGGGGGCCCCACCGTGTGGGGGCGCAGAGGCGGCGAGGCCGCCGTCTGGGCTTGTCACTCTTAAAACAAGTGACACGTTCATTCCACAGACCGTAGAGATCGACTCAGAGCGCGCAAGGCACACGCGGCTCAAGCGGTCAATCCTCGTCGCGGCCAAGCTTTTTGAAATCGCCTTCCAAGGTCGGCGCGTCCGCCCGGCCATGCTGACGTTGACCTACCGCGAGGTTGATGCCTTCGAGCCTCGCCACGTCTCCGAGCTGCTCAAGCGCATCCGGCAGTGGCTACAGCGTCGCAACCAGCTATTCCACTACGTCTGGGTTGCCGAACTCCAGAAGCGCGGCGCGCTGCACTACCACATCCTCGTCTGGCTCCCCAAGGGCCTGACCCTTCCCAAACCCGACAAACAAGGCTGGTGGCCACATGGAAGCACACGCATCGAATGGGCTCGACATCCCATCGGATACCTCATCAAGTACGCCTCAAAATTTGATATCGGCGGCGGACTTCCGAAGGGTGCTCGACTTCACGGAGCGGGTGGATTCGAGCAAGCCTCTCGCCAGATTCGAAGATGGTTCAACCTGCCCACATGGCTTAAGTATCTCGCCGGAGTCAGCAGCCGCTTTGTGCGCGTTAAAGGTGTCGGCTTGGTCGATTCAGCTACGGGGCTTTGCGTGCCGTCGCCCTGGCGGGTGTCCTGCCGCGGAGGCCGTGTTACAGCGATCAAGGTGTTCGAGTACATCGGCGGTCTAAAAGACGTTGTCGGGCCCTACTCGGTGATCGGCGCACCCCATTTGCTATGAGCGCAGCGGCCCCCCTTTTTCTTTCGCAAGAGGAAGTGCAGTTCCTGACTGGTTTTCGCACGCCAGCACGCCAAATCGAATGGCTGCGGACCAAGGGCTGGCGGTTTGAACTCAACGGCAACCGCGCCCCGGTGATCGCTCGGCGTTATGCTGAAAAAATGCTCGGCTGCGGCGGTGAGGCCGACACCTTCGCCCTGCCCAATTTTGCTGCGCTGAGGTCCGCATAGTGGGCCGCCGGCGTCAATCCAACTTCGACGACCCTCCGCGCTTTCATCGCAAGGGCAAGGTCTGGTATCACGTCAGCGGCACACAGCCGCGCGTGTGGACCAAGCTCTCCAGCGACCGGGCAGAAGCGCTGCGACTTTGGGCTCAGCGAGAAGGCGTCCGCGAGGATGATTCCTCCAAGCTCTTTACCGTCATCGCGCGGCGCTACGTCCGGGAGATTTACCCCACTAAGGCGCCCCGCACCCGCAAGGACAACGACAAGGAGCTGATACACCTGCTGCGCGTGTTCGGTCACATGCCCATTGACGCCATCATGCCCATGCATATCCGCCAGTACATGGACATTCGCGGCCAAGTCGCCAAGGTACGCGCAAACCGCGAGAAGGCATTGTTCTCCCACATCTTCAACAAGGCGCGGGAATGGGGCTACACGGCGGCACAGAACCCGTGCCAAGGGGTCAGGGGCTTCAAGGAGTCCGGGCGCTCCAGGTACGTCACCGATGATGAATTTGCCCAGGTCAAAGCGCACGCCCACCCGACCGTGATTGACGCGATGGACCTGGCGCTACTCACCGGCCAGCGCCCGGCTGACGTGCTCAAGCTCAAGCACTCTGACATTCGGGACGGCGCGCTGCATCTGATGCAAAACAAGACCGGCGCGCGCCTGGCTATCGAGGTCACTGGGGAGCTGGCGGCCGTCATCGCCAGAATTGCCGGGCGTCCTCGCACGGCCATCAGTGCGTTTTTGATCCAGGACGACAACGGCCAGCCACTGACACAGCACGCGCTGCGCTCACGCTTTGACAAGGCGCGCGAGCTGGCGAAGGTGAGTTTTCAGTTCAGGGACATTCGGGCTAAGGCTGCGACAGACACTGGCGACTTGGCACATTCGCAGAGACTGTTGGCTCATAAGAATCGCGAGATGACCGAACACTACGTCAAGGCAAGAATGGGTGATAGGGTCAAGCCACTTCGCTAGCGGATGCTCAAGTTTCTCGGATGATCCAGAAAGGCGATTCTGCTGCGGATGAGATCATTGATTTGCCGCGTGGATTCAACTACGGCCAGGTGAGCCTTGATCGCACTTATGGGAACAACCTCCACCAGCCGAACTATTGCCGCATTAATGAAGGACGATGGAACGGCATCAACCCCCTCGAACGACAACACCACATTTTCACCGCGCGCGATTTGCGGAGCAATAAGCTCATAAATCTTGTCGCCGTCAGCATAGCTAGAGGCCTGGGCAACATGGTCAAGAATGCGTATCACCATGAAAACTCCTCTTGCTCAACGTCCTGGGCAAGGGCTTCCAGGGCGTCTGTCTTTAATATAACGCGAACGAGGGTCCCAGGGTATGACACGCTCCGCTGTCTTGCGGTAATTTTTTGCCCTGTCCGCCCCATGGTTGCAGAAACATACCCTTTACCGGAGCTGATCAAAACCGCGCCACCATTTCGTTCTGTTACATACCGCATTAGGATTGCCAATCCCGCCCCACGGTTCCGAACGTTCGACTTGGTCGTGAACCCTTCCTGAGCGGCTAGTCTCAGCGCCTCCGCATCCGACACGTGAGAGAGTAGCTTACGGACGTTAGTAGGGATACCAAGTCCAAAGTCTGAGATAGCGATCTGAAGCTCACCAACCGCAGGGAAATGCTGTGCAAATACACAGCCAACATTCACGCCTGAATGGTCGCTAATGTTGTGGAAGATTTCTTGAATGCAAACCCGGACAGTGGCGAGCGCCCCTTTTGACGTCTGCAGGCGCCCAGCTATCCAAGGAATCATCTCCTGGTAGAGGTAGCCAATGGCTTGCGGATTAGCCACGAGTCGCAGCGGCAAAGTCGTTTCCCGCAACTTGGCATGAGGTCTTAGCTGCTTCTTGATGTAATGCTGAAAGAAGCCAGAATCGTCCAAGTACACGACACCCTTGCTCAACGAGTGCATGCCCTGAAAGCGCGTCGTTACACCGACTTTCAAGAAGTATTCAATCAAATTGCTCAGGACAACCACTGCAGCAGGCTCGATGAAGTCCAAGCTGCTGAAGTCAAAATTAATTTCTGTGCACTGAGCGTCACATTGTTCATCCACCGCCTTGCGGATGAAGGGGTACATGGTCTCACTGGTGAACCTCGGCGGCAGCGCAACTACGATCTTCGCGCCAGTCAAAATGTTCCACATCGGATACTCTTTGTAGAAGACTGCGAAAAATTGTAGAAACGCCCCAGGACCCGAAAAGGGCGCTGGGGCGCAAGAATGCTGGTGGCCTGGGGCGGAATCGAACCACCGACACGCGGATTTTCAATCCGCTGCTCTACCAACTGAGCTACCGGGCCGTGAGCCAGCGATTATACATCAGCCGGCGCTGCGTTTGCCGCGTGACAGGTCCACGCCCAGCTGCTTGAGCTTGCGGTACAGGTGGGTGCGTTCCAGCCCGGTTTTTTCAGCCACGCGGGTCATGCTGCCGCCTTCCTTGGCCAGGTGGAACTCAAAGTAGCTCTTCTCGAACTCATCGCGCGCGTCGCGCAGCGGCTTGTCCAGCTCGAACAGCTGGCGGGCCTGGGGGCCCATTTCCACCACGGGGGGCAGGCTCTGGCCGCCGGTCATGGCGGCCTCTACCGTCAGGTCGGCCGGCGCCATGGTTTGCGCGGGCACGGGCTTGCGCCCGCCGTTGCGCGCCAGGCCTGATTCCACCGCCTTCAGCAGCTTTTGCAGGGTGATGGGCTTTTCCAGGAACGACTGGGCGCCGATTTTGGTGGCTTCTACCGCGGTGTCGATGGTGGCGTGCCCGCTCATCATGATCACGGGCATGGTCAACAGGCCGGTGGTGGACCATTCCTTCAGCAGCGTCACGCCGTCGGTGTCGGGCATCCAGATGTCCAGCAGCACCAGGTCAGGCCGGGCGCGGCCGCGCGCGGCGCGGGCCTGCGCGGCGTTTTCGGCCAGCTCGACGTTGTGGCCTTCGTCGTTCAGGATTTCTGAGAGCAGGTCGCGGATGCCGAGCTCGTCGTCTACCACCAGTATGTTTGCCATGTGTCGTGCGGTCCCTGCAGGTTCGGCGCGGCTGTTGTTATGCCGCAACTGCGAATGATAGCGATACTTGCGCCCCGCGCACGGTGCCGTCTGTCACACGGTTGGACAGGTCGATGCGCGCGCCGTGCTCGTCCGCGATTTTTTTCACCACGGCCAGGCCCAGGCCGGTGCCCTTGGCCTTGGTGGTCACATACGGCTCAAACGCGCGCTTGAGGATGTTGTCCGGAAAGCCCGTGCCCGTGTCCTGCACGGCCAGGCGCACACGGCGCGAAGTGGCATTCCATTGTGTCCTGACCGTGACCTCGCGCACGGGGCAGCCTTCGGTGGCGTCCTGTGCGTTTTGCAGCAGGTTGTGGATGACCTGGCGCAGCTGCTGCGGGTCGCCCAGGATGGGCGGGCAGGTGGCGTCCAGCGCCATGTGCACCGGCACCCCGGCCGCGCCCTCGCCGCCCTCGCCCAGGTACAGCTGCAGCACGTCGGTCACCAGCGCGTTCAGGTCCACCGGCTTGAGCTCGGCCGCGGGCAGGCGCGCGTAGTCGCGGAATTCATTCACCAGCCGCTTCATCGCGTCCACCTGGTCCACGATGGTCTTGACCGACTTGACCAGCATGGCCTGCTCGGGCTCGCCGACCTTGCCGGTCAGCTTCATTTCCAGCCGCTCGGCCGACAGCTGGATGGGCGTCAGCGGGTTCTTGATTTCATGGGCCAGGCGACGGGCCACTTCGCCCCAGGCCTGGGCGCGCTGGGCCGAGACGATTTCAGAGATGTCGTCAAACACCAGCAGCCAGGCCTGTTTGCCGGGCGTGCTGGCCGGCATTTCGGCGCCGCGGGCCACCAGGGTGATGACGTTTTTTTGGGCGCCGGCCTGCTCGGCGCCCAGCTCGAATGACTGTTGCCAGTGGTCCAGGCCATGTTCCTGGCGCTCGCGCAAATACTCTTCAAACTGCTTTTTGACGCTGTCGCCAAAGGCTTCCAGCCCCGGCACCTCAGACAGCACGGATCCTTCATGCGCGGCCAGCGGCACACGCAGGATGCGGGTAGCGCCGGGGTTGGACGACTGGATCACGCCATGGTCGTCCAGCACGATCACGCCGGCCGTCAGGTTGTCCAGGATGGTCTGCAGGTTGGCGCGCGCGGCGTTCACCTGGCCCATGCTTTTGTCCACCGCCGCGCGGGCGTCGGCCAGCTGCTGCGTCATCTGCGCGAACGACCGCGTCAGGCCGCCCAGTTCGTCCTTGCCCTGCAACGCGGGCTTGGGTGACAGGTCGCCGGCGGCCACCTCGCGCACGCCGGCGGCCAGCACCAGCAGCGGGCGCGCCAGCTGGTTGCCCAGCAGCACGGCCAGCAGCACGGCGCCAAATACCGCCAGGAACAGGCTGAGCGTCAGCGTGCCGATGTACATGCGGCGCAGGCCTTCGCGGGCCAGGGCGCGCTCCTGGTATTCGCGGTAGGCCTCCTGCACGGCGATGGCGTTGGCCACCAGCGTGGGCGGCAGCGCCTGCGTCACCTGCAGGAAGCGCGGCTCCGCCAGCAGGCCCACGGCCGAGGGGGTGACAAGAGCCAGCGCCTTGATGCGCGCGTTGGACACCGCGCTCATGCCCGGGTCGTCCAGGCCCTCCACCACGGCGGTGGTGCGCTGGGTGCGGGCGTTGCGCACCATCTGCGCCGCCGGCTTTTCTGGGTTGAGCAGAAAGCGCGATTGCCCGGCGCTGGCCAGCAGCTGGCCGGTGCTGCTCCACAGGATCACGTCATTGGCCGACAGCTGGTCGCGCAGGCGCTCCAGGGTCACGCCAGCGGCGGCGTCGGGCAGATCCGACAGCTGGTTGGCCGCCACCCGGGTCTTGTTGGCCAGGTCGTTGGCCAGGGTGTCCAGCGTGGCGCGGCCCAGGCTCAAACCCGCGTCCAGGGCGCCTTCGACCTTGACGTCAAACCAGCTTTCTATCGAGCGCGACACGAACTGGTACGACACCACATAGATCAGCACGCCGGGCATGAAGCCGACCAGCGCAAAGATGGCCGCCAGCTTGACCAGCAGCCGGCTGCCGAACTTGCCCCGGCGCAGGCGCAGGTACAGCCGCACCATGATCCAGACGATCACCATCAGCAGCGCTGCGGCCACCACCATGTTGATGACGAACAGCCAGCCGTAGTTGCGTTCGTACAGCTCGCGGTTGTTGGTGGCCAGCGTCAGCAGGAACAGCAACACCACGCCAATGACCGCCATGGCGGCCACGCCCAGCCCCAGCGCCCAGCGCAGCGCGCGCGAGTTCTGCAGCGAAAACCGTGCAGTGTCGCGCGCGGCGTCAGGCCCCGGGGTGGTCACGGCGCACCTTCGACCGTCAGCCGCTGGTTGCGCGTGGCCGCGATGCGCCAGTCGGGCTGGCCCACCGCGCCGATCTGGAACGGCCGCGGCAGCTGGGTCACGTCCAGCCGGAAGCGGAAGTCCACGTTGTGGCGCGAATCGGGCTCGATGTCGGCCGCTTCGGCCACTTTCCAGCCCGAGATGCGCTTGATGGCGCCCATGGCTTCGTCCAGGCTTTCAAAGTTCTGGCCCAGCGTCACGCCCAGGCCGGTGTTGCCGATCGGGCTGGGGCTGGTGTGCAGGCGCCAGCGGCGTGTGAGCGGCTGGTACGACAGGCGCATGTGGCGCGTGGTCACGGCCAGCTTCTTGTCGTACCAGTACCAGCGGTCGCGAAAGACCTCGGCCTCGGCCACGAAGTACATCGAGATGCCCTTGAGCAGCGCGTCCTCCACCACCGGGGGCAGCTCAAAGCGCACGGTGGCCGACAGGAACACGCCTTCTTCGGTGCGCTCCAGGCGCATCTGGGTGATGTCGGTGGCGACGTCTGCCACGGCTGGCGCACTTGCCAGGGTGGTCAGGGCGAGCCACACGCAGGCGGCCAGCCAGCGCATCAGGCGTTCAAGGCGTGGCTTGAACGGGGCCGGGGGCGGGTTGCTTTTGCAGCAGGGCGTAGAAGAATCCGTCGTGATCACCTTCCAGATTGTCCGGGACGGGGTTGGCGTTTGCCCCGGATTGGGGCATTAAATGGCCGGGTGACGGCAGCAAAACGGCGTCGGTGTTGTGCGCAACAAACGTTTGTATCTGTGCATCGCCTTCAGCCCGAAACACCGAGCAGGTGCAGTACAGCAGGCGCCCGCCCGGCTTGAGCAGCGGCCATAGCGCGGCCAGCAGCCGCGCCTGGGTGGCGGCCAGCTGGGCGATGTCGGATTCGCGGCGCAGCCAGCGCACGTCAGGGTGGCGGCGCACGATGCCCGATGCCGTGCAGGGCGCGTCCAGCAGGATCGCGTCAAACAGCCGGCCGTCCCACCAGGCGCCGGGCCGCCCGGCGTCGCCCACCGCCACGCGTGCGCTCAGCCCGATGCGCTGCAGCGTCTGGTGGATGCGCTCGCAGCGTTGCGGGTCCACGTCCAGCGCGGTCACGTCCGCATCGGCCAGCTCCAGCAGGTGTGCTGTCTTGCCGCCGGGCGCGGCGCAGGCGTCCAGCAGCTGCAGCCGCGCGCCGGCCGGCGCCTGCAAGCCCGCCAGCAGCAGCGGTGCGGCTTGCTGGGCAGCCGCGTCCTGCACCGACACCGTGCCGGCGGCAAAGCCCGGCAGCGCATGCACGGGGTGGCCCTGATCCAGCACCAGGCCGTGCGCGCCGATGGGCGTGGCACTGATGCCGGCATCGGCCAGCGTTTGCCGGTACTGCGCGGGCGTGGCCTGGCGCGCGTTGACGCGCAGCGTCATGGGTGCGGGGACGTTGCTGGCGCGCAGGATGTCCTGCCAGCGCGTGGGATGGTCTTTTTGCAGCCGGGCAATCCACCAGCGCGGGTGGTTCCATTGGGCCACCGGGTCGCCGGCGGTGGCGGCCACCAGCGCGCCCTGCTCGCGCAGGAAGCGGCGCAGGCAGGCATTGATAAAGCCGGCTTGTGCCTGGGTGGCGTGCTGGCGCTTGGCGGCCTCTACCGCCTGGTTGACCAGGGTGAATACTTCATAGGGCGCCTGCTCGGGGTCCCAGGCCAGGGCCAGCGCCAGGCACAGCAGCGCATCGGCCTCGGGCGGCGGGGCACGTTTGGCCAGCTGGCGGCGCAGCGCTTCGGCGCGGCCCAGCTGGCGCAGCGCCTGGAACACCAGTGCCTGCACGCCAGGGCGCAGCGCAGCGTCCACACCGGCCAGCGCGTCCGTCGCCGAGCGGCCCGCACGCACAGCCGCCAAAACGGAAGCGGCAGCCTGAAGCTGCCGCCAGAGGGGGATAGAACTGACCATGACGGCATTGTTGCAGGATGGCAAAGCCCCCTTCCAGTGCCGCCGCGGAACCGGCTTTGCCGGGCCGCTGGCGGCGCCCCCTGGGGGAAGGCGGCCGAAGGCCGCTTCGGGGGGTTACGTCAGACTATCAGCCCAGATGTTCTGGGCCCAGTTCATCGCGTAGACGCCTTCAAGTTCTGTGGGCGCAGGGCTCAGGCCGCCCGAGCCCGCCACTGTCTTGAAGGTTTTTTCTGCCGCCACGTATTCATGGACGCTGGCCACATGCACCACGTTCTTGTTGTCGGTGAAGCTGTAGCAGGTGTTGGTCAGCATGGGCGCAGGGTTCACGGCCCAGCCCGACAGCTGCGCCACGATGGCGGCCGCCGCCACCTTGCCGTGGCTGTTGGCCATGTGGCCGCTCTTGGGCATGGCCGGGGCGATCTGGATGGAGTCGCCCAGCACATGCACGTCTTTGGCGGCCGTGGATTCAAACGTCTGGTAGTTGACGCCGCACCAGCGGTTGTTGGCCTGGTTGTTCAGGCCCGTCTGCACGGCGATCAGCCCCGCGCGCATCGACGGCAGCGCGTTGATGACGTTGGCCTTCACGTCCTCCTGTACGTCAAACTTGATGAGGCCGGCGCGCGCGTCCACCGCCGTGGCCTTGTGCTGGCCGCGGTATTCGACGATGCCCTTGTACTGCTCGGCCCACACCTTCTTGAACAGCGCCCCCTTGGAGGTGACGTCGGGGTTGGCGTCCAGGATCAGCACCTTGCTTTTCGGTTTGGCGTTCTTGAAGTACCAGGCGACCTGGCAGGCGCGCTCGTACGGGCCGGGCGGGCAGCGGTAAGGCGCTTCGGGGATGGTCAGCGCATACACGCCGCCGTCGGGCATGGCTTCGAGCTGGCGGCGCAGGGCCACGGTCTCGGGGCCGGCCTTCCAGGCTTGCAGGATCTGGCCCGAGGCATGGGCAGCCTGCAGGCCTTCGATGCTGCCGAACATCAGGTCAATGCCGGGAGACACCACCAGCTTGTCATAGGCGATGGTGGCGCCCCCGCCCAGCGTGACGGTCTTCTTGGCCGTGTCGATGGACTGGGCCACGTCTTTCACGACCGTGACGCCATGGTTTTTGGCCAGGCCGCTGTAGGGTGTGGTGATGTCGGCCATCTGCCTGCTGCCGCCCAGCACCAGGTTGGAGATGGGGCAGGAGATGAAGGCTTCATTGGGCTCGATCAGCACCACGTCGATCTTGTAGTCCGACAGCAGCCGCACGTACTTGGCGGCGGTGGCGCCGCCATAGCCGCCGCCGACCACCACGACTTTGGCCTTTGACGGGATGGAGGTAGTGGCGCAGGCACCCAGGCCCAGCAGGCTCAGGGCGGCGGACGACTGGAGGAATGAACGTCTTTGCATGGCGGTTCTCCTTGCTTGTTATTTCTTCTGGGCCGCAAAGTACGTGGAGATCTGTTCGATCTGCGCGTCGCTGTAGCCCTTGCTGAGCTGGTGCATCACGGTGGCGGGGCGGGTACCGGCCTTGAATGCCTTGAGCTGGGTGACCAGGTATTCGCGGGGCATGCCGGCGATGGTGGGCACGCTGGAGCCATTGACCGCGCGGCCGTCGGTGCCGTGGCAGTTGGCGCAGGTGGCAGCCAGGCTCTTGATGTAAAGCGCGTCAGGCGTTTGCGCATGCGCGCCGGCAGCTGCCAGCACCAGCGCGGCCGTCGTCCAGAGGTTTTTCATGGGGCAGATCTCCTGGGTTTGTCGGGTGATGGGCCACTGTAGGGCGTGGCCCGGTCGGCACAACTCGGTAGTATCCATGAGCCCGCTGGCCGGCCAACGACTTTGTGGCGATGAGCTTATATGGCGCCGGCGCGCCGCAGGCCGAACAGCCAGGCCAGCAGCACCGCCGGAAACTGCGCGACAGCCGCGTTGTATTGCACCACGGCCTCATTGAATTGCGCCTGCGCCTTGGCCGTTTCGCCGGCGTGGTGCTGCCATTGCGCAGCCACGGTGTCGGGCAGCGACGAGCCGGCCAGGTCGTTGGCATCCTGTTGTACCCGCTGCCATGCCGTGTTGAGCACATCCTGCGCAGCGCCCAGCGCCGCCGCGGCCTCGGCCTGCAGGGGGCGCGGGCGCATGGCTGCCAGTGCCACCGACAGCTGCGCCGCCGCCCCGCGCAGCGCCGCCCACAGCAGCGTGTTGTCATCCATCAGTTCGCCCGGCTGCGTCAGCTGGGACGGCCGCGCCCAGTCCGGCAGCGTCGCGTCCACCAGGGCCAGCTGGCGCTGCCACTGCGCGTCCAGGGCGCCGAAGGCGGCAATGCACCCGGCGCGCAGGCGCACCAGCCGGTTGTAGGCGCCCACGGCCCAGAACAGCAGCACCGCGCTTGCAACCCACCAGCCGATTGATCCCGTCATGGCGCGACTATAAAGAAAAACGCCCCACGTCCGCGCAGGCGGTCGTGGGGCGCATGCACTGGCGCCGGTGTGGCGTCAGCGGATGGCGTGCTGCTTATTCAGCAGCGGGGCCTTCGGTGGCTTCCGGTGCGGCGCCTTCGGTGGCCGTGGCCAGTTCGGCGGCTTCCGATTCGGCAATGGCGCGGCGCTCTGCCTCGTCCATCGCGTCCTTGGCCTTGCGTGCCTGGTGGTACGCCATGCCGGTACCCGCTGGGATCAGGCGGCCGACGATGACGTTTTCCTTCAGGCCACGCAGCTCATCGCGCTTGCCCATGATCGCGGCTTCGGTCAGCACGCGCGTGGTTTCCTGGAAGGAAGCCGCGGAGATGAACGAGTCCGTGGACAGCGAGGCCTTGGTGATGCCCAGCAGCAGGTTGGTGTACGTCGCGGGGATCTTGCCTTCCTTGCGCAGCGCGTCGTTGGTGTCCAGCATCTCGGAACGCTCGACCTGTTCGCCGGCGATGTAGCCGGATTCGCCCACGTTTTCGACCACGACGCGGCGCAGCATCTGGCGAACGATCACCTCGATGTGCTTGTCGTTGATCTTCACGCCCTGCAGGCGGTAGACGTCCTGCACTTCGTCAACGATGTAGCGTGCCAGCTCTTCGGAACCCAGCAGGCGCAGGATGTCCTGCGGGTCGGCGGGGCCGTCCACCACGGACTCGCCCTTGTTGACCACCTGGCCTTCGTGCACCAGGATGTTCTTTTCCTTGGGCACGAGCTCTTCCCAGACCTTGCCATCCGGGTCGGTGATCTGCAGGCGGATCTTGCCCTTGGTCTCCTTGCCGAACGACACGGTGCCGGTCATCTCGGCCAGCACGCCCTTGTCCTTGGGGCTGCGGGCTTCAAACAGCTCGGCCACACGCGGCAGACCGCCGGTGATGTCGCGCGTCTTCTGGCCTTCGATCGGGATGCGGGCCAGCACTTCGCCGGGGCCCACGTCCTGGCCGTCGCGCACCTGGATCAGCGCGCCCACCTGGAAGCCGATCGTCACCGAGTGGTCGGTGCCGGGGATCTTCACTTCGTTGCCCTGGGCGTCAATCAGCTTGACCTGCGGGCGCACCACCTTGGCGGAGCCGCGGCGCTTCGGGTCGATCACCACCAGCGTGGACAGGCCCGTGACTTCGTCGACCTGCTTGGCGACCGTGAGGCCTTCCTCGACGTTCTCGAACTTCACCTGGCCGGCGAATTCCGTGATGATCGGGCGGGTCAGCGGGTCCCAGTTGGCCAGCACGGTGCCGGCCTTGATGGTCTGGTCGGCCTTGACGGCCAGGATCGCGCCATAGGGCACCTTGTGGCGCTCGCGCTCGCGGCCGTGTTCGTCATGGATGACGATCTCGCCCGAACGCGCGATGACCACGAGTTCCTTCTTGCTGTTGGTCACGTAACGCATCGTGGCGTTGAAGCCGATCACGCCGTTGGACTTGGCTTCCACGCTGGAGGCGATGGCGGCGCGCGAGGCGGCGCCACCGATGTGGAAGGTACGCATCGTCAGCTGCGTGCCGGGCTCACCGATCGACTGCGCGGCAATCACGCCCACGGCCTCACCGTTGTTGACCAGGCCGCCGCGGCCCAGGTCGCGGCCGTAGCACTTGGCGCACAGGCCGAAGCGGGTTTCGCAGGTCAGCGCCGTGCGGACCTTGACCTCGTCCACGCCTGCGGTTTCGAGTTCCTCGATCAGGTCTTCGTCCAGCATGTCGCCGGCTTTGGCCATCACGGCGCGCGTCTCGGGGTGCAGCACATCGTCTGCCGCGGTGCGGCCCAGGATGCGGTCGCGCAGCGATTCGATCACTTCACCACCCTCGACGATGGCGCGCATCAGCGAGCCTTCGTGGGTGCCGCAGTCTTCCTCGATCACCACCAGGTCCTGCGTCACGTCCACCAGGCGGCGCGTGAGGTAGCCGGAGTTGGCCGTCTTCAGCGCCGTGTCCGCCAGGCCCTTTCGGGCGCCGTGGGTGGAGATGAAGTACTGCAGCACGTTCAGGCCTTCACGGAAGTTGGCCGTGATGGGCGTCTCGATGATGGAGCCGTCGGGCTTGGCCATCAGGCCGCGCATGCCGGCCAGCTGCCGGATCTGGGCGGCGGAGCCGCGCGCACCGGAGTCGGCCATCATGTAGATGGAGTTGAACGACTCCTGGTCGACTTCCTTGCCGTGGCGGTCGGTGGTCTTTTCCTTGGCCAGCTGGGCCATCATGACCTTGGACACTTCGTCGCCAGCCTTGCCCCAGATGTCCACCACCTTGTTGTAGCGCTCGCCGGAAGTCACCAGGCCCGAGACATACTGCTGCTCGATTTCCTTCACTTCCTTTTCGGCGCGGCCGATGATCTCGGGCTTTTGCGGCGGCACAAGCATGTCGTCGATGCAGATCGAAATGCCGGCCTTGGTCGCCAGGCGGAAGCCGTTTTGCAGCAGCTTGTCGGCGAACACCACGGTTTCCTTCAGGCCGCACTTGCGGAAGCTCACGTTGATGAGCTTGGAGATTTCCTTCTTCTTGAGCGCCTTGTTGATGTTGGAAAACGGCAGGCCCTTGGGCAGGATTTCCGACAGCAGCGCACGGCCGGCCGTGGTTTCCCACAGCTTGGTCGAGGGCACGAATTCGCCCGTGGCCTTGTCCTTGGTCCATTCGGTCAGGCGGACGTTGACCTTGGCGGTCAGCTCGACCTCGCCGGCGTCCAGCGCGCGCTGCACTTCACCGATGTCGGAGAAGATCAGGCCCTCGCCCTTGCCGTTGATGCGCTCGCGCGTCGTGTAGTACAGGCCCAGCACAACGTCCTGCGACGGCACGATGGAGGGCTCGCCGTTGGCGGGGAACAGCACGTTGTTGGAGGCCAGCATCAGTGTGCGGGCTTCCATCTGCGCTTCCACCGACAGCGGCACGTGAACGGCCATCTGGTCGCCGTCAAAGTCGGCGTTGAACGCCGCGCAGACCAGCGGGTGCAACTGGATGGCCTTGCCTTCGATCAGGATGGGCTCGAAAGCCTGGATGCCCAGACGGTGCAGCGTAGGCGCACGGTTGAGCATGACCGGGTGCTCCTTGATCACTTCTTCAAGGATGTCCCAGACCACCGGCGTGCCGGATTCGACTTCCTTCTTCGCCGCCTTGATGGTGGTGGCGATGCCCATGGCTTCCAGGCGCGAGAAGATGAAGGGCTTGAACAGCTCCAG